>CACMUP010000003.1 GCA_902616905.1 uncultured Bacteroidota bacterium | reverse complement strand
TTTGAATCTGCACAAACTGAAAAAATTTTTATAGGTAAAGCTTTTGAGGTAGAAAGAATATATCTTTTTTCAAAATATGCGAGAAAAGGTTATGGAAGAAAGGCTTTTGAAAACATTTTTCAGATTGGAAAGAAAAAAGGGTATGAAAAAATTTGGTTAGGTGTTTGGGAATTTAATAAAAATGCGATTGAATTTTACAAACATTTGGGATTTAAAATATTTTCTAAGCATTCATTTTTGTTGGGAAATGATAATCAAACTGATTTATTATTAAAAATAAATATTTAATATATTAAAGTGGTGATTCAACTTCATCATCAACATCTGATGGTCCAAATATGTCATCTGGATTTTGAAACTTATTACTTGAGATTTTATCCAAATTGGGATTCATTTTTGATTGAAATTCGAACGGTGTGTCGAAAGTATCCATGTCTTCAAATTTTCCTAAATGAGCAATAAATTTAAGGCGAATACTGTCCAATCCACCATTTCTGTGCTTTGCAACTATAAATTCAGCTTGACCATCTGCAGGCGTATGATCCTCATCATCCCATTCGTCTATATTATAATATTCAGGACGATATATAAATGAAACTATATCTGCATCTTGCTCAATTGCTCCCGACTCTCTAAGATCAGATAACATTGGTCTTTTAGTACCTCCTCTTGTTTCAACTGCTCGAGATAATTGTGAAAGAGCAATCACAGGTATATTTAACTCTTTCGATAATGCTTTTAAGTTTCTAGAGATTGTGGAAATTTCTTGTTCTCTATTTCCTACTTTATTAGATGAACCTATTGTCATCAATTGAAGGTAATCAACAATTATTAATTTGATTCCATACTGAGATGCCAGCCTTCTTGATTTTGCACGCAAATCAAATATTGAAAGTGATGGTGTATCATCAATATATAAAGGTGCTTTTTCTAAATCTGTTACTTTAACATTAAGTTGTTGCCATTCATGATTTGCAAGTTTACCTGTTCTAAGTTTTTCTGACGATAAACCTGTTTCCGATGAAATTAAACGAGTTATCAGCTGAACGGAGGACATTTCTAATGAAAAAAAAGCTACTGGAATTTCTTTTGTAACTGCTATATTTCTAGCCATTGATAGAGTTAATGCGGTTTTACCCATACCAGGTCTAGCTGCTATAATTATCAAATCACTGGGTTGCCATCCTGAAGTCAACTTATCTAATTTTTCAAAACCAGTACTTATTCCACTCAAGCCCTCTCTTTTAGAAATATCCTCTATGCGCTTTTTTGCCTCTAAAACTAAATTTTGGGCGGACTCAGATGATTTTTTAATATTACCCTGAGTTACTTCGTATAATTTAGTTTCAGCTTCATCTAATAAGTCAAAAACATCAGTACTATCTTTGTAAGCATTTTCGATGATTTCATTTGATATCCTAATTAAACTGCGCTGTATAAATTTTTGAAGAATAATTCTTGCATGAAATTCAATATGTGCTGAAGATGCAACTTTTTGAGAAAGTTGTACTAAATAAAACTCCCCTCCTACTGCCTCGAGTCTTCCATTTTTTCTTAAAGCAGCTGAAACTGTCAATAAATCTATTGGTTCAGAATCATGAAATAATTGATAAATTGTTTCGAAAATATACTTATGTGGTAATTTGTAAAAAGCTTCTGGCTGCAAAAGATCAATTACTTCGTCGACGCCCTTTTTATCAATCAACATTGCTCCCAAAACTGCCTCCTCTAGGTCAATTGCTTGAGGTGGAATTTTACCTTGCTGAAGGTCAATAACAGAGGGATTATTAGTAATTTTCTTAAGCCCTAAATGATTTTTGTCTTCCATGAAACTAAAATAAGGACTTATCTAATAAGTTTTAGTAAAGTTTATCATCTAACTATAAAGAAACCGATGTTTATAAGTTGCAAAAAATTGTTAAAAACTGAAAATTATTCTGAAACATTACCCATAGATATAAATTTTTTTCGACGCTTATTAATTCTTTCTTTGGTATTTAATTTTTGAATTCTTTTAAATGATGAAAGTATTTCTTTTTTTACCAGATTAAAAGTTTCTTCTTTGTCATAGTGAGCACCACCCAATGGTTCTTTAATTATTTTGTCTATCAATTTATATTTAAGCATATCCTTAGAGGTTAATTTTAAGGCTTCAGCAGCATTTTCCTTGTATTCCCAGCTTCTCCAAAGTATAGAGGAACAAGATTCTGGTGAAATTACGGAGTACCAGGTATTTTCCAACATAAATATTTCGTCTCCAACTCCTATTCCCAAGGCACCTCCAGAAGCACCTTCACCAATGATGATTACAATTATTGGGACAGATATAGACATCATTTCGTAAATGTTTCTTGCAATAGCTTCTCCTTGTCCACGCTCCTCAGCCTCTAAACCAGGAAATGCACCGGGTGTATCAACAAGAGTTACTATTGGAATATTAAATTTTTCAGCAGATTTCATCAATCTAAGAGCTTTACGATAGCCTTCAGGATTAGCCATTCCAAAATTTCTGTATTGACGTGTTTTAGTGTTGTACCCTTTCTGTGTTCCAATAAACATAAAAGATTGATCTTCGATTTTTCCTAAGCCACCAACCATAGCTTTGTCATCCATAACGTTTCGATCTCCATGTAACTCTAGAAAAGTTTCATTTGTTAATGAGTTAATATAATCTAAAGTGTAAGGTCTTGAAGGATGTCTTGATAACTGTACTCTTTGCCATGCAGTTAAGTTGCCAAAAATTTCTTCTTTCTTTTTTTTTATTTTTTTTTCTATTTGAAGGCAGGTTTCAGAAACATCTATTTTACTTTCCTCACCTATTAATTTACACTTTTCTAGTTGTTCATATAATTCTTTAAGAGGTAATTCAAAATCTAAATATTCCATAATAATTCATTATTACAAATTTAAAAATTCTTTATAATAGCACTAGCTATTATTTATTCTAAATTTCTTATAAAGAGCACTCAAAAAGATTGATGCCATAACAATCGCAAAACCTAAATAAAAATTTGTGCTTAAAAAAGACTCATCTTTCCATATTAATAAAGATATTAAAACACCATAAATTGGTTCAAGATTAATTACCATCATAATTGTAAATGGTGACAAATATTTCATGACTTTTATGGACATATTAAAAGCAAAAGAAGTACCAACTAATCCTAAAATCAATAACCATATTATATCCATACCAGATATCATATAATTTTCAATATTTAGCGTTTTGGAAAAATATGATATGATTAGGCCTAATAAAGAACCAACGATTAATTCATAAAATGATAAAGTTATAGGTCTTGCTTTTTTTACCATTTGACCATTTAAAATGGTAAATAAAGCTGACAAAAAAGCTGATAAAAATGCAATCGAAATTCCAAAAAAATGTTCAAATTCTGCTTGATAGATAACACCAATACCAATAGCTGCAAAGCCACCAAAAAAAACTTCATAAGTCAATATTTTTCTTCCGTTTATTAAAGGATCAATTAATGCGGTAATAAAAGCTCCTGTTGCCATCATACTTAGAGTTAAAGAAACGCCTGCTATTTTTATAGCATAAAAAAAATGTAAACCAATGTAATCCAATAAAAAATCCACCCAAAAAAACTTTACTCCACATTGTACGATCCAAAAGAAAATATTTTGGATTAATCAATAAAAAATAGATTGCGAGTCCAATAAAGGCAATAGACATTCTATATATTGTAAGTGGCAAAGCATTCACAGAAATTAGCTTTCCAAGAATGGATGCAAAACCAAAAATAATTACCAAAAAATGATAAATTAAAAGATTCTTATTTTTATCGCTCTGCATTTCGTAGTAAAAAAAAGGCCAATAGACCAAAAATAAATAATGGAAGCCAAGCAGCAATGAAGGGTGAAAATGAGGATTTACTTACCATGACCCCAAATATTTTATCAAAAAAAATGAATAGAAAGCCAAGGGTAATGCCAAAAGCGAGGTTTACTCCCATACCTCCTCGACGCTTGAATGATGATACAGAAACAGCGATTAAAGTTAGAATAAAAGCTGAGACAGGAATACTCCATCTTTTATGTCTAACTAATAAATGATTATTAATTAAAGATGAACCCCTAAGTTTTTCGTCTTCAATAAATTGATTAAGGTCTGAAAAAGTAAGAGTTTCAGCTATATAATTTACAGGTGCCAAATCCTTAATGTTAAAATCAAAAATAGTATCCTTACGAATACTAGTTTCTAAAGTTTCTTTATCTCCTAAAAAAACTCTTTTCTTATAATTAAACAATCTAAAGAAACTGTCTTTTTCTATCCATCTTATCCTCCTTGAACTTATTTTAAAATTCAATTTATTCTCTTTAAAATTTTCTAATGTAAAGTCAGAAGCCTGTTTTCTAATTGGATCATAGTTATTTACGTAAATAAATTCATTTTCATTAATCTGTAAAAAAACCTTGTCAGTATTCCTCGCTTCTTTTTTAACTAAATATTTGTAACGAAAGTCATTAAATCCTTGATTTGATTTAGGAACAATATACATTCCAGCAAAAAAAGCGAAGAGTGCAATGAAAGTTGCACCAATTAAATATGGACGAAGAAATCTAAAAAATGAAATCCCTGAACTTAATATTGCTATTACTTCTGTATTATTAGCCAATCTTGAAGTAAACCATATAACAGAAAGAAATAAAAAAATAGGAAAAAGAAGATTTGCAAAATACCAAGTGAAATCAATATAATATTCTAAAATAGCTAATAAAGGAACTTCCTTTTCTTTAATTTTATCAATTTTCTCTGCCAAATCTACCATTATTCCAATTGGAATGAATAATAAAATCATAATTGAAAAAGTTCCTAAATAGCGTTTAATAATATAAGAGTCAATTAGTTTCATTTACAAACGAATTTGTGTTTGCCTAATCATTTTTTCTTTCCAAAAGCTAAAAACACCTTTAATAATTTTTTTTCTTGCTTCACGAACCAACCAAAGATAAAAACTCAAATTATGAATCGTTGCAATTTGTTTGCCTAACATTTCGTTTACTGTAAATAGATGCCTAAGATAAGCCTTTGTGTAATCAATATCTACAAAACTGTAATTGGAGGTGTCTAAGGGAGTAAAATCACTTTTCCATTTCTCATTTTTGATATTTATAATACCTTCTGAGGTAAACAACATACCATTTCTGGCATTTCTGGTAGGTAAAACACAATCAAACATGTCCACTCCAATCGCAATATTCTCCAAAAGATTTGCTGGGGTGCCTACTCCCATTAAATATCGAGGTTTCTCTTTGGGCAGAATTGAACAGACTTCATAAGCCATTGAATACATTTCTTCAACAGGTTCACCTACAGATAAACCCCCTATCGCATTCCCGGGCGCATTTTTTTCTGAAATAAAATAAGCAGATTCTTTTCTTAATTCAGAGAATGTACTTCCTTGAACTATAGGAAAAAGTGTCTGTTTATAATCATACTTATACGGATATTTTTTATTAGCCTTAATACAACGTTCAAGCCATCTATGAGTTCTTTCCATTGAACTTTTGGCGTATTTATAGTCACAAGGATATGGTGTGCACTCATCAAATGCCATTATTAAATCAGCACCAATAAGTCTTTGAATTTCAATAGCATTTTCTGGTGTGAACAAATGATATGTGCCATCAATATGAGATTTGAACTTAACACCCTCCTCTTTAATTTTCCTATTTGTAGAAAGGGAGTAAACTTGATAACCTCCAGAATCCGTTAACACTGGCCGATCCCAACCGATAAATTTATGAATACCTCCAGCTTTATTTATAATTTTTGTTCCAGGACGGAGATACAAATGATATGTATTCCCCAAAATAATTTCAGAATTTATTACACTTTTTAAGTCCCTTTGATGAACTCCTTTTACAGTTCCCAGAGTTCCTACTGGCATAAAAATTGGTGTTTCTATTATTCCGTGATCTGTTGTTATTTGACCTGCTCTAGCTTTAGTTTTATTATCAGTAGTAATAAGCTTAAATTTCATCTAATACAAATATAATATACTAATAATGAAATTCGGGATTGAATAATTATTGTTAATTATTTCTTGTAAAATGAGGACAAAAAAAAGAAAGAGCACTTTGATAATGAATGTACTTCGGTTATTTTTGTTCACCAACATAATAATATGCCAAACATAAAATTACTTGAAAAAACAACAATCCAAGTAAGGCGTGATATACTAAGGATGGTCCATAGAGTAAATTCCGGTCATCCTGGAGGTTCATTAGGTTGTACGGAATTTTTTGTGACCCTCTTTTTTGATCAAATGAAATTCTCACTACCATTTAAAATTGATGGTAAAAATGAAGATATTTTTTTTCTATCAAATGGTCACATATCACCAGTTTTTTATAGTGTTTTAGCTCGTAGAGGGTTCTTCCCTATACAAGAACTTAATACTTTTCGATTAATTAATTCAAGATTACAGGGTCACCCTACAACATACGAGGGACTCCCAGGTATTAGAGTAGCCTCTGGCTCCCTAGGCCAGGGTTTATCGGTAGCAATTGGCTCAGCACTAAGAAAAAAATTAGATAATGACCCTAACATAGTTTTTGTATTAATGGGGGATGGAGAATTACAGGAGGGGCAAAATTGGGAAGCTATTATGTATGCAGCCGCAAATAAAATAGATAATATTATTGCTACAATTGATGTAAATGGAAGACAAATAGATGGAAATACCAATGATGTATTAGACTTAGGCAATCTGAAAAGTAAATTTATTTCTTTTGGATGGAGTGTTGTAGAAATCAATGATGGTAATTCTATAAAAAATATAATCGATAAAATTGAAATAGCTAAAACAAAACTTGGCCATGAAAAGCCTATTGCAATTTTAATGAAAACAGAAATGGGTAATGGAGTTGATTTTATGATGAACACTCACGCATGGCATGGGAAAGCTCCAAACGATGAACAATTAAAAATAGCATTAAGCCAAAATAAAGAAACCCTGGGAGATTATTAATGCTGGAATGAATTTTAACATGATAAATTACACAAATCAAGGGAATAAAGATACTCGTTCAGGTTTTGGAGAAGGGCTTTATGAATTAGGAAAAACAAATCAAAATGTTGTTGCCCTTTGTGCTGATCTTGTTGGGTCTTTAAAGATGCAAAAATTTATAGACGAATATCCAGATCGTTTTTTCCAAATTGGGATTGCTGAAGCTAACATGATGGGTATAGCCGCTGGACTTACAATTGGTGGTAAAATACCATTTACAGGAACTTTTGCAAATTTTTCTACAGGTCGTGTATACGACCAAATTAGACAATCAATAGCGTACTCTGGAAAAAATGTTAAAATTTGTGCTTCGCACGCTGGATTAACACTTGGAGAAGACGGAGCAACTCACCAAATATTAGAAGACATTGGATTAATGAAAATGCTCCCAGGTATGACTGTTATAAATACTTGTGATTTTAATCAAACAAAAAGTGCAACTCTAGCTATTGCTGAATATAAAGGTCCTGTTTATTTAAGATTCGGGCGTCCTTCTGTCCCCAACTTTACAACTGATGATTTAGGTTTTAAAATAGGAAAAGGGATACTACTTAAGCCAGGAAAAGATGTTACAATTGTGGCAACAGGACACTTAGTCTGGGAATCCTTAGAAGCTGCGAAAGAATTAGAAAAGCAAAATATAAATGCTGAAGTAATAAATATACATACTATTAAGCCACTTGATGTTGAAATTATTTTGGAATCAGTAAAAAAAACAGGCTGTTTACTGAGTGCTGAAGAACACAATTATTTAGGGGGCCTAGGTGAAAGTATTTCAAGAATAATTGTCAAAAATTATCCATGTCCTATGGAATTTGTTGCTACAGAAGATACTTTCGGAGAATCTGGAACACCATTACAACTAATGAAAAAATATGGCCTAGACAAGGAAGCAATTATTAGAAAAGTATTAATATTAAAAAATCGAAAATAAATTCTACTTTTAACTATGAAACTAATAATATCAACATTTCTTATTTTTTTAATATCATTTAAATCCTTTTGTCAGCTAAATTATGGGTTAAAGGCAGGTATAAGTCTAAATGCCTCTGGAGACATTACAAGTGCATCATCCGATTTATCATCTTTAGCTTTAATTAATGAAAATAAAAATGGATATTTTTTTGGAGGATACGCATCATTAAACCTATTTTTTTTGTATTTGCGTCCTGAATTACAATTTTCTTATCTTAACAGTACATTTGAATCAATTTCTTTGAGTCAATCAAAATTAGAAGCACCTATATCATTAGGTTTAAAATTATTGCCTGTAATCAGTTTTTTTTCAGGTCCTACTCTCCAATACAATTTTGAACCTGAAATTAAAAATTTTAGTTTATCTGCTATAGAACAAAAGACATCTTTAGGTATTCACTTTGGTTTAAGAGCACATCTAGGACCACTTAATGCAGATTTAAGATTTGACCGTGGTATTAACGAAAATGAGTTAAGTTTATTGGAACAAAATGGTGTACCAGTATCTGGCAGAATTGATACTAGATCCAATGTTTGGAGTATTGGCTTATCTTACAAACTATAAATCGTCATTATCCAAGTAATCAGGTTTTCCGTCTTCATCGCTATCATCAGGGAGTCCATTTCCGTCGTTATCATATTCTTCCCCTGACGGTATACCATCACCATCATGATCAGTTTCTCTAACTAAAAACATTTTTATTTTAAAAATAAGTGAGGAATATTCAGGTATTAACGCTGAAGCATTATTATAATAAGCCAATCGAGATGGCATGAATATAGCTCCATATCCATAATTTTTGAATGTAGTAACGTTATTACTATCGACAGAAAATTCACCTGGTCTTAAATTTGGCATTCCCTCTCTAAAGCCTTGTACAACAGTTGTTAAATCAAACCATATTGGTGCAAAAGATCTATCAAAAAGAGTTTTGTCCAAAAGTATGCCCTCGTAAGATAAATATATAGAGTCTGCCATAGTTGGTGAGTTCCCAATTCCTTCATTTGCAATAAGTGTATAAATGGGGTGTTCAATAGTTTCACCTTCGTTTGTTGTGTAATTTGCGGTTTGCTTTAAGACTTGGTTAATTAAAGGAGTTTTATTTAAATTTTCGCCACTTATTGTATCAAAAACTAATTCTGGAATAATATCATTATTTTGGAATTCTTCATAATTATAGAAATGTGTGGATAAAAAATTTTCAATATCATTTTGATCTTGGATAACTTGATCAGACTCATCTCTTGGTGGGATGATTTCATTTTCGTCATTGTTGCAAGACAGAACTAAAAAAATAAAAAGTAGGGTGTAAATTATTTTTTTCAAGAAAATTATTTTTGGTCGTAAAAGATACAATTTTCCTTTATTTTTGCTTACGGTTTATAAATATTTATAAGTGAGAATTGACCAATATTTATATAATATAAGACAGTTTAAGTCAAGGAGTATTGCAAGTAATGCATGTAAAAATGGTCATATTCAGATTAACGATAAATTAGTAAAGCCTTCTAAAGAAGTAGTCCCAACAGATTTAGTAAAAATCAGAAAAAATCAAATATGGAAAATATTTGAGATTTTAAGTTTACCAAAAAATCGTATTAGTGCTAAACTTGTTGGATTGTATTGCATTGAAAAAACAGAAATTTCAATTTTAGAAATTGAAAGTACTAGAAAACTTTCATCAAATGTTTTTAGAGAACAAGGAAAGGGTCGGCCAACAAAAAAAGAAAGACGTGAAATTGATAATATCAGTTTTGACAGCTATTTAAAAGATTAATTTCGATTGTAATAATGAAAATTTTTGGAAATAGAATTAAAGATGACATCGCAATTAAATCTAGTATAAAGAGAATTGCATATCAAGTTTATGAAAATAATATTGAAGAGAATTCTATTGTTATAGTTGGTATTGGAGATCGAGGAAAAATTCTTAGTAGCCTAATTGGTAATTCAATAAAATCAATTTGTGATTTAAATCTAATTTTTGTTTCCTTGTCAATAAAAAAAATAAACTTATTAAAAGTTATTGAAAGTGATATTTCATTAGACGACATTAAAAATAAATCAATTATAATTGTAGATGACGTTTTAAATACTGGCAGTACACTTATTTGTGCAGTTTCATATTTTTTAAAAATTCCAGTAAAAAAAATTCAAACTGCTGTTATGGTAAATAGAAATCACAAAAAATTCCCAATCAAAGCAGATTTTAAAGGAATTTCACTTTCCACATCAGTGAATGAACACATAAGTGTCGTACTCGAAGGTGATGGAATTGGTATTTATTTAAGTTAGATAAGTTTTAATTTCAGAGACAATAGTTTCCAATTTTTTTTTATCGGTAGAAATTACGTACCGAGCCTTAAAATAAAATTTATTTCTTTCGAACAAGTGTTTATTTACATATCCTTTAATTTCATCAATATTTTTGAGATTGTTGACTAAAGGCCTGTTTTTTCTGTCGTGTAAAAGTCTATTACTTAATGACTCTACTGATGATTTCAGATAAAATGTTATGCTCCCTTCTTGATTATTTATATAATCTATATTATTAAAATAACATGGTGTCCCTCCACCAAGAGAAATAATCATAGGCGCTTTTTGATCTAAAATTTCTTTTAAAGCTATACGCTCAATTTTTCTAAAGTATAATTCTCCTTTTGTTTCAAAAACATTGGAAATATTAAGATCCCATTTATCCTCAATGAAATTATCTAAATCGTAGAATTTATAATTTAATTCTTGTTTTAAATAATTGCCTATTGATGTTTTCCCTGAGCCCATATAGCCAAGTAAAATTATTTTAAATGCTCTCATAATTTTATATATGAAACAAATTTATAGGAAATGAACATGTAAAATTCATATTTGATATTATATTTGCACGCTAAATGATTCGGTAGCTCAGTTGGTAGAGCATCTCCCTTTTAAGGAGAGGGTCCTGGGTTCGAGACCCAGCCGAATCACTAAAAATGACTTGGTAGCTCAGTTGGTAGAGCATCTCCCTTTTAAGGAGAGGGTCCTGGGTTCGAGACCCAGCCAAGTCACTTAATTGCACACGTGGCGGAATTGGTAGACGCGCTAGCTTGAGGGGCTAGTGAGATTCATCTCGTGGAAGTTCGAATCTTCTCGTGTGCACATGATTCATTTTTTTTTATTATATTTGTTTAAGCTTTTATAATGAGTTTTGAACATATGGATAGGATAAAAAGCACTTTCAGTATAAAAAACCTTGAAAATCTTTCTGGTATAAAAGCCCATACACTAAGAATATGGGAAAAAAGGTATAGTTTATTAACCCCGGAGAGAACTGATACAAACATCCGAAGATATAGTTTAGACAGTCTAAGAAAGCTTCTAAACATAACTTTGCTCTATAATCATGGCTTTAAGATTTCCAAAATAGCAAGCTTAAATTCAGATGAAATTCCAAAATTAGTTAGAAGTATAGCTTTAAAAGCAAATTCAGAACAAGTTTCTATAAATGCATTTAAACTAGCAATGATTAATTTTGATTATGAATTGTTTGATGCCAACTATGAAGAGATTTCAGATAATCACGAATTTGAGCATATATTCATGCAAATATTTATGCCACTGATGAAAGAATTGGGAATTCTGTGGCAAACAGGAGCAATATCCCCGGCGCACGAGCATTTTATTACAAACTTAGTTAAACAAAAAATCCATTTACAAACAGAGGCTTTACAAAGAAATAAGTTCAATAACCAAGAACATCCGATTTTTGTTCTTTTTCTCCCTGAAAATGAAATTCATGAGCTCGGTATACTTTATTTAAATTTCCTTATCCTCTCTAAGGGTTATCGTACGATTTTTCTAGGACAATCACTGCAAACTTCTAGCCTTGAGACATTATATAGTTATGACAGCAAATTCATCTTTGTCAGTTACTTGACTGTCGAACCAAATAGTGAAGAAATAATGCCCTTTTTAGATAGATTCTTTAAACAGGTTCTTGAAAAACATGAATCTAAATTAATCATTTTTGGCCCACAACAAGTTGCTATAAACAAAGAAAATCTACCAGGTAAAATAGAACTATATAGGTCTGTGGAATCATTTATCCATAAATATTTCAATAAAAAGGTCTTAATTTAATTTTAACTCTATTTTTTTATATTTACATAGGTTTATTGGTCAAACACATTAAGCTATGAAAAATTTTTATGATAAAGTCACAGAAGACTGTAGTAGGATTGTTACTCAATCTTACAGCACATCTTTCTCATTGGCTACAAAAATGTTAGATATTTCAATAAGAAACCATATATACAACATTTATGGATTTGTTAGATTTGCAGATGAAATAGTTGATTCTTTTCATAATTTCCCTAAAGAAGAATTACTAAATCGTTTCGAGGAAGACTTGAATTTTAGTTTAGAGAAAAAAATAAGTTTAAATCCGATTCTTAATTCATTTCAAATAACTGTTAATAAATATGATATTGATAGAAAACTTATTTCTGCTTTTCTTAAAAGTATGCGTTGGGATTTAAATAAAAATATTTACAAAAATGAAAAAGAATATAAAGAATATATATATGGATCTGCAGACGTTGTTGGTCTTATGTGTTTAAAAGTATTTGTAAAAGGAGATGGGGACTTATATCTTAAATTAAAGCCAGCTGCAATGTCATTAGGATCTGCTTTCCAAAAAGTAAATTTTTTAAGAGATTTAAAAAAAGATTACCAAGAACTTGAGCGTACTTATTTTCCTAACGTAGATTTTAATCATTTTGACGAAAAAACAAAATTTAATATCATAAAAGAAATAGAAAATGATTTTGAATTAGCTCTAAAAGGTATTTTTGACTTACCAATTGAATCAAGATTTGGAGTCTACACCGCGTACAAATATTATAATAAACTATTAAATAAATTAAAAAATACTCCGTCTATTAATATCCAAAATGCAAGAATAAGGGTTCCCAACTACCAAAAAATGAGTGTTTTTGCGAGAAGTTATTTAAAATATAGACTTAACTTACTTTGACCTCATGATATTACTTTGGTTAATTACTCTTATATTTACTTTTATTTTAATGGAATTCGTTGCATGGTTTTCTCACAAATATATAATGCACGGTATTTTATGGTCATGGCATAAAGATCATCATATTAAAAACCATAATTCTTGGTTTGAAAGGAACGACCTATTTTTTTTATTTTACGCCTTCATAAGTTCAGGTTTTGTTATACTTTGGGGTGAGACAAACTTTTGGTATGGTTTACCAATAGCCTTAGGGATTTTTATTTATGGCTTAACTTATTTTATTGTTCATGACATTTTTATTCACCAGAGATTCAAAATGTTTAGAAACATTAATAATAAGTATGCAAAAGGCATAAGACGAGCACACAAAATTCATCATAAAAATATTAACAAAGAAAATGGTGAGTCGTTTGGTATGTTATGGGTTCCTCTAAAATATTTTAAATAATTACTTCTTGAGCCAATTATTTACGAAATTGCAATTGCGACTGTCTTTGTTAACATTTACGTATGTTTCCTCAATCTTGTTCAACATCCACTCTTCAATTACATTAAGTTGCTTTTCTTTCAATGCAAGACTCTTTATGCGTGAGTAATCGAGCGAATAATCTGCTTTGTGCTCGTCAAATCTATTACTAACTTTTAAAATTTTGTATTTCTTTAAACCAGAACGATCTTCCTCAATTAGGGGCTGAGAAATTTCACCATCCTTCAAATTTCTAATTTGACTGTATAGAACAGGATCTAAATTAGTAAGTTCAAAACGATTATCCCCGGTCTGTGGATTGATTAATATCCCTCCATTGAATTTAGTTTCTTTTTCATCAGAAAAAGCAAGGGCTGCATTTGAAAAAGTAATTTCATCATCAACTAAACGCTTTCTTATAGTGTCTAATTTTTTTTTTGCATTTTGTAGTTGGGAAGATTCGATCTTAGGTGTCAGCAATATATGCCTAACATCCACTTCCTGCCCACGTACTTTATCAACTTTTAGTATGTGCCAACCAAAATCTGTCTTAAATGGATCAGAGATTTCGCCTTCTTCTAAACTGAATGCTTCATCACGAAACTCCTTAACCATTCTAGGTCTCTTCCTATGTAATGTATACTTACCTCCAGAGGATCTTGATCCAGGATCCTGTGAGTATAGCAACGCTTTTGAAGCAAAACTTGAACCACGTTCGAGAACATCTTCTTTAAAAGTTTTTAATCTATTAATAATACGATTTTTTTCTTTTTCACTTACTTCTGGTTCTATAACTATTTGAGAAATTTCAAGCTCTGTTCCGAAAACTGGCAAATCATTTTTTGGTATGGATTCAAAAAATATTCTAACCTCTTCTGGTGTAACTTCTATATTTTCTACAATTTTAGCTTGCATAAGTGATGAAAGTTTTTGAGTTTTATTTATTTCAAAAATTTCTTGTCTAAAAGCAGACTCATCACTCTTATTATAAAAATCAAGAACTTTTTCAATTGATCCTAATTGTTGTGTGAAATTGTCAATAATTTGATCTACAGTACTATAAATTTCTTCAATACTAAACTCTAAGCTGTCCTGAATGGCGTGATGAGCATAAAGCTTGTCTTCCATTAATTTACCTAATAACTGACATCGTGAAACTCCTTTTGTTGGAATTCCCTGTGATTCCATTTCAACTAAAGTTTTATCTATATCGGACTCAAGTATTACATAATCACCAATCACAGCTGATACACCATCAACTTTTATTCTGTTTATTTTTTTATTTTGATTTTGGGCAAATAATAAACTACAAAAAAATAAAGCTACAGTTAATTGTCTAATATTTTTCAAATGTTTTAGATTTAATTGCATCTAGCAAGATATCATTTTCAAATTGCTTAATAAGTTCTTGTTTACGCTTGTTTAAAATAATGTTTTTGATTTTTGATGTATATATTTCAATTGGAGCCAAATCTCCCTTTTCTAAAAAATCTTTTACGAACAACAAATATACCCCCAAAGTATCTTTTAGATTATAAAATTTTGATTTTTTTACATAACTAATAAAATTCTGCTGATTTAAAAATTCGACTTTAGAGATCAAATTACTTTTGTTAATCCATAATGAGTCAGAGAGGAGATAACTATTATATTGATAAGATAAAGAGTCTAAAAAAATTCGGTCATCATTATTAAATCTTTGAAAACTTAATTTAATTTTATTTTGCGTTACATTGTCAGGAGGTAAATGTATATATCGGACTTTAAATAGCGGTGCCTTTAACCTAAAAAATTCTTTATTTTTATTTAGAAACGTATTTATCTCATCAGAACTTATAATTGTATCTAAATTTTTATTTAAAACTGCTTTACGATAAGAATTAGTGTAAAGATCATTTCTGTAATCTTTAACCATATTTTCTAATTTTATTAAATCAATATCAGAAAGAATAATTTTTGCCTGCTTAAGTAGTAATTGTTTTTTAGCCCAATTATCTATAAACGTATTTACTTTTAGAATGCTATCTGATTTACTAATTGATAATTTTGTTGCATTATCAATATCTTTTTTATACAAGTAAGAGGTACCTACTCTTGCTATAACCTCCTCATTTACTTGTATCCAATTATTACAAGAATATATAAGAGACAAAATCACAAATTCATAAACATAATTTTTTATTATACGTGTTAATAAAAAATTAGATGTTTTATTAACAATATTTAAAATAATCTTTAATAAATATTCTATTATATTGATTTTTAGCATTTTAAATTGTTGAAAAAATTTTAATAAATCGTATAAATTTGTTAAATTGCTTAAAATTTAGAGCTGTTGATTAGAAAATTACTTTTTCTCATTCTCTTCCTAAATATAGTTATTGCATTCGCAACAGAATCACCTAGCTCTAATATTTCAAAAAATATTTTTTCAACACAGGTTGATAAAATAATACTCTACAAGGGTGGGAGTATTATATTTAAAGGTTTTGATGGACCTGGTGTTATTGAAATATACTCAATAATTGGAAATAAAATTTCTACTTCTGAAATTCAAAACCTAAATGATCTAAAGATTTCTTTTCCATTAAAATCTGGAAACATGTATATAATAAGGGTAATCACCTTTAAAAAAGCTGAAACATTTAAAATAGTTGCCTGATTATAAAGGACTTAGCTTGGACTGTAATTTGGAGCCTCTTTAGTTATACTTATATCATGTGGATGACTTTCTTTCATACCAGCAGAAGTAATACTTACAAACTTACCTTTCGCTTTTAAAGTAGCTATATCTTCAGCACCACAATAGCCCATCCCCGCTCTTAGACCACCTACAAATTGGAGTATGCTTTCGTTCAAATCTCCTTTGAATGGCACTCTTCCAACGATACCTTCAGGAACAAGCTTTTTAATATCATCTTCAATATCCTGGAAATAACGATCTTTACTACCCATTTTCATAGCCTCAACAGACCCCATACCTCTATAAGTTTTATATTTTCTCCCTTCGTAAATTATTGTTTCTCCTGGCGATTCTCTTGTACCAGCTAACATAGACCCAAGCATTACAGAATCTGCACCTGCAGCTATAGCTTTTGGGATATCACCTGTAAACCGAATTCCTCCGTCTGCAATAAGGGGTATATCACTGCCTTCAAGAGCTTTTCTAACTTCCATTATAGCAGATAGTTGAGGATAGCCAACACCTGCAATAACTCTAGTTGTACAAATTGAGCCTGGGCCGATACCTACTTTAATCGCATCTGCACCATTCTTAAGTAGATATTTAGCAGCAACAGTAGTCGCTACGTTTCCAACTATAATATCTAAATCAGAAAATTGATTTTTTACTTTTTTAAGAACATCACCCACTCCTTTAGAGTGTCCATGGGCAGTGTCAATGACAATGGCATCTACTCCCGATATGTTTAATGCATTAACTCTGTCCAAAACATCAGGTGTTATACCAACAGCTGCAGCCACACGCAACCTGCCAAATTTATCTTTATTAGCTTTTGGTTTAGTTGAATGTTTTGTTATATCTCTAAACGTGATTAAACCCACCAGAATATTTCCTTTGGAAACAACAGGTAACTTTTCTATTTTATGTTTTTGTAAGATTTTTTCAGCGTCTTTTAGTGAAGTCCCTTCTTTTACAGTTACAAGGTTTTGGCTTGTCATAATTTCCTTGATGGGTCTATTATTGTTTTTCTCAAACCTCAAGTCTCTATTAGTTACTATTCCAATAAGTTTATTATAATTGTCAACTACAGGAATTCCACCTATTTTGAATTCCTTCATATTTTTATTTGCATCAGAAACAAGAGCAGTATCAGGTAAGGTAACAGGATCTATTATCATTCCTGACTCTGACCTTTTAACTGCACGAACTTTATTCGCTTGATCCTCAATAGACATATTTTTATGTAATACACCAATACCTCCCTCCCTTGCCATAGCAATTGCCATTTCACTTTCAGTTACAGTATCCATTGCAGCTGATACGATAGGAATATTTAAAGGAATATTTTTACTGAATTTTGAAGAAATTGATACTTCTCTAGGAAGGATTTCTGAATAGTCTGGGACTAAAAGTACGTCGTCATATGTGAGGCCTTGTCCAATAAATTTGTTAGGAACCATAAGCAATTAATCTATAATTAATTGCATGTAAATATACAAATTTTATAGCTCTTGCATTATCAATAAAAGAGTTAAAATATCTAAAATATAATAATACTTTAATTTATATTAATTCTAAAATAAATACGATCTAAATTTGAGTCATCATAATAAGGGCATCATTCTTCATTTTATAATTAGTCTAGATTAACAACTACTGATTTTGAAGGGGGTGCCCCCTTTTATTTATAATAATTCTAAATAATTTTTTTTCTTTCAAACTTTTTAATATTTTAGCACTGTTAATTTAGACTAATTATAAATAAAAGAAATGAAAATTAAAAATTTAATGATATTAGGTATAGCTACAATATTTTTTAGTTGTACGGAAACTGAAACAATAACTGAGATAGTTGAAGTGGAGAAAATTGTTACAGAAACAATAACCGTTACTGAAACTGAAACTGTAACGCAAAATATATACATTTTGCCAGAAGAATTTTCATTTACAAGAAATGGTCTTCAAACTGTGTACTATACAGGACAAACTGCTAGACTGAAAATGGCTACAGAATTAAAAGGTCATATGAATGATAATTCAAAAACGAAAGATCAATTAGATACAATGTTTAATTCCGGTACAGGTTTTACCGATTCAACATTGGATTCAAGTGGGAAAAAAGTAGGTAACAAAACTGCATCTTCGCCTGTTGCATCTGCTACTGTAAAACCTCTTTTTGATGGATGGATTGAAGATTTTACATCTAATGTTGCACCAGCAGTATCTGCGGGCACTACAGCATCATTGGGAGTTGCAGGGTCTTATACTGACACAAAAGATGATGGGACTACAGGTAGAACAGTTAAAGTAAATGCCAAAGGTTTTGAATTAAACCAAATTTTCTCAAAGGGATTAATAGGGGCTTTTCAGGTTGATCAAATTGTTAATAATTATCTTTCTTTTTCTAAACTTGACGGAGCAAGAGAAGATAACGACAATGGTGTTTATGGATATAAAAATGATCAGGCAGAAAATTACATAACTAAAATGGAACATTTTTGGGATGAAGGTTTTGGTTATTTATATGGTCTCGATAGCCAATTTAAGGCTGGATTAGGAGATGCTGCCACGGGAAAAGACACGGCAAATCTTAACTACTATCTTAATAAGGTAAATTCAAAAGAAGAAGAAGGTATTTCACAAAAAATATACGATGCGTTTGTATACGGAAGAGCAGCAATTGTGGCAAAAGATTATGATGAAAGAGATAAGCAAGCGGCAATTGTTTCTGCTGAAGTATCAAAAGTAATTGGTTACAAAGCAGAGTCTTACTTAAGAGATGGTGCTAAAGATATCACAAATGGAATGTGGGCTGACGCTCTTCATGCTTTATCTGAGGGTTATGGTTTCATACTAGGGTTACAATTCACTAAAAATTCTGACGGAAATCCTTATATGACAAATGAAGAAGTAAATTCATTACTAACAAGATTGTCAGCAGGAGATGGAGGTTTTTGGGAAAGAACACCTGAGGAATTAACAACCATGGCAGATGAAATTGCTCAAGCCACTGGTCTTTAATAATAAAAAAATTTGTGCAAGATTATAACCATAAACCGATGAGTAATTGTTTGAAAAATAAACTGTTTCATATCAAATGTTTTTTAAATTAATTAAATGTGCAAATTGAATCAACTGCAATGAAAATTCATTGCAGTTGATCTTTTTAAATAAGCTATGAAAAAATATATTACATTTTTACCACTTACAATAGTTTTAATTTCAATCCAATGTTCCAGTGAGATTGAAGACACTGACAACTTAGTTATTGATGAAACAATAACTACAGAAATAGTTTCGGATAATAATTCAACAGATAATAATGATAATAACAATTCAAATAGTTCTTCTTTAGATAATGAAACAAGCTCATTTGATCACAAAGAAATGCTTACTAATTGGGTTGACAATATTATTATACCTTCAATTTCAATTTTTGATAATTCACTAGAAATATTTAAGGAGTCAGCTACAACTTTTGTTAATGCCCCAACAACAGAAACGCTTTCAAATCTGAAAGAAGCATGGCTGTCTAGTTTTTTAAAATGGCAACATGTAGAAATGTTTGACATCGGTCTTTCTGAAGAAATTTATTATAAAAACAGAATTAATCTCTACCCTACTAACGTTGAGAGGATTGAAAATAACATTTCAACCCTAAATTATGACCTTGATGAGCCTGTCAATTTCTCTGCTCAAGGATTAAATAGTATAGATTATCTTTTATTTGGTATAGGAGAAAATGAAAATGAGATTATTTCTAAATTTTCAAATGAGAACTTAAACTATGGAAAGTATTTGACAGATTTAGTGGATAAGATGGTGTCACTTACTTATGAAATTAAATCGAGTTGGAGTGATGAATATAAGTTATCATTTGTTAGCTCAACTGATAATACCGCTTCCTCAAGTATAAACAAAGTAGTTAATGATTTCATATATTATTTTGAAAAAGGATATAGAGCAAATAAAATAGGGATTCCTGCGGGTGTGTTTTCTGACAAACCGCTTCCTGACAGAGTTGAAGCGTATTATGGGAAAAACTACTCTAAAATACTTGCACTAGAAGCAACAGATGCTGTAAACTATTTTTTTAATGGAAATTACTCAAACGATAAAGAATCTAAAGGTTTAAGTATAAAAGACTATCTGGATTATCTTGAAGCAGATAAAGAAGAAAAATTAAGTGAAAAAATAAATAGTCAGCTTGAAAAAATAAAAACTAAAGTTTCAGAGCTGAATACAAATTTTAGCGAACAAGTAAATCAAGAAAATCTTAAAATGCTGACTGCATATGATGTAATTCAAGCTAATGTAGTTTTTTTAAAAGTCGATATGCTACAAGTGCTAAATATCAGTGTCGATTATGTGGATGCTGATGGTGATTGATTATTTTTGCACCAATATCATGTTAATTTTAAATGAGAAAAACTGTAGTTGATTATATTAACAATAAAAAAACTCATTCCTCAACATTAGCCTTTTTTAGAGTCACATTCGGAGCCTTAATGTTTTTGTCAGTAATAAGGTTTTGGTCCAAAGGATGGATCAATACACTTTATATAGAGCCTAAATTTCACTTCAAGTATTTTGGTTTTAGCTGGGTCCAAGATTTCGGAATATATACTTACTCAATATTCATTATTTGTCTTATTTCGTCTCTTTTTGTTACAATAGGTTATAAATACAGAATTTCAATAATTTGTTTTTTTCTAGCCTTTACTTATGTTGAGTTAATTGACAAAACAACATATTTAAATCATTATTATTTGACAAGCTGCCTCTCATTTATAATGTGTTTTCTTCCTGCAGGAAACTATTTTTCTATTGATAATTTGATTTCTGGACAAAAACACGAATATATACCTGTTTGGACAGTAGATACGATAAAGTTCTTTATTTGTATTGTCTATTTTTACGCTGGGATCGCTAAGATAAATAGTGATTGGCTAATTGAAGCTCAACCTCTTTCCATTTGGCTAAAATCAAAATATGATTTACCAATTATAGGAGAAACACTTCTTCAACAAAAATCAATTCACTATTTAGCTAGTTGGTTTGGAATGTTATATGATGTATTTATTCCATTTTTTTTAATTTATTCTAGAACGAGATACGTAGCCTTCTTTTTTGTTATTGTTTTTCACGCACTTACTAAAGTATTTTTTCCTGCAATTGGTATGTTTCCCTACATAATGATTTTTAGTGCAGTAATCTTTTTTGATTCAAAGCTTCATATTTTCTTATTAGAAAAAATTAAGATGGTCCTTAATAATACTTTGACATTCTTTAAAATAAAAATATCAAATACATTAAAAACAGTTAACAAGCCAATAATTATCAAAAAAATCATCCCATTTATTTTGATGACTTTTTTGTTTATACAAGTTCTTTTTCCATTTAGATATTTTCTCTACCCAGGAGAACTATTTTGGAATGAGCAAGGTTATAGGTTCTCATGGCGTGTTATGCTAATTGAAAAGCGGGGTGAAACCACATTTAAAGTAAAAGACAGCATTACTAATAATTTTTTTTATGTAAAAAATGATGACTTTTTAACTCCTTTTCAAATTAAACAAATGAGTTTTCAACCAGACTTCATTTTAGAATATGCACATTACCTAGGCGAACACTTCAAAAAACAGGGTCATAAAAACATTCAAATTTTCGCTGACAGTTTTGTTGCTCTTAATGGAAGACCTAGTCAAAGGTTTATTGACCCAAATGTCAACCTTCTCTCAAAAAAAGAATCATTTTATAATAAAAACTGGATTTTACCATTAAATGATGTTATCAAAGGGCTATAATTTTCTTTTCTTTTTATTTCTTTCGAATCTTTATTGTCAGACAATAATTAAAGGAGTAGTTATTATAGACGATGTTTATAATGAAAATGCTGAAATAAATATTTATGAAAAAAGTCAAGGAATAATTTCAACTGCAGTACCGAATGTTCCATTTGAAATAGAAGTTTTTAAAGATAAGATCGAATTAATCTTTATTGCGGAGGGATACCCTATTGTAAGAAAAAAGATTGATTTTTTAAAAGATGGTAATTTTTATATTAAAGTTCAACTCAAAGGTGAGGAACTCTCAGAAGTTGTTATTAGTTCAAGAAAAAAGGAGATTTTTCTTTTAAAAAAAATGAATGACTTTGAAAAAACTGAAATTTATGCTGGAAAGAAGAGTGAAGTAATATTGGTTGAACAGTCTATGGCCAATCTTGCATCAAATATCTCTAGACAAATTTATAATCAAATCCCAGGATTAAATATATATCAAAATGATGATGCTGGAATTCAACTAAATATTGGAGGTAGAGGATTAGATCCAAATAGAACATCTAACTTTAACACACGTCAAAATGGATATGATATAAGTGCAGATGTACTTGGATACCCAGAAAGCTATTACACCCCGCCATCAGAAGGACTTGAGGAAGTTCAGATAATAAGAGGTGCTGCATCTTTACAATATGGCACTCAATTTGGTGGTTTGATAAATTTTAAAATAAAAAAACCAGACCCGTACAAACCTTTTTCTATTTTAACAAGAAATACTATAGGTTCGAATCAACTTTTAACAAACTTTACATTGGCATCAGGTACAATTAAAAAATTTAAGTATCTAGGATTTTTTAATGGAAAAAAAGGAAATGGTTTCAGACCTAATTCTAAATTTAGGTCTTCTAATTTTTTCTTTCAAGCTGGATATAATTTTTCTAATAGAACCTCATTAACAGCAGAAATTACTTATTTAAATTACTTAGCCCAACAAGGAGGTGGTTTGTCAGATGATATGTTCCAGCAAAATCCTTTTCAAAGTAATAGAGCAAGAAATTGGTTTAATTTAGATTGGTTTTTATATAATTTGAAGTTTGAACATACTTTTAGTAATCTATCAAACCTAAGTATAAATTTATTTGGCCTTGATGCTGAAAGAAATTCGATAGGTTTTAGATCCAATCGGGTAAGTCAAATTGATCCAAATCAAGAAAGAGATCTAATTAAGGGTGATTTTAAAAATTTTGGAGCTGAGGTAAGATGGCTCAAGAGTTATTTTATTAAAGAGAAAAAATCTGTTTTTTTAATCGGTGGAAAGTATTATGAATCAAATAACAATTCAGTACAAGGTCCTGGTTCTGAAAATTTTGACGCTGACTTTAATTTTTATTTAAATGAGTATCCAAATTATAATCAACAATCTAATTATAACTATCCTAACAAAAATATTGCGATTTTTTCAGAAAATATATTTTATTTAACACCTAAACTGTCTTTTACCCCAGGATTTAGAATTGAATATATAGAAACATCATCTATTGGAGAATATAAAAAAATCAATACTGATGCTGCAGGAAATGTAATTTTAAATAGAGTAATTCCGTCTTCAGAAATAAGAAAAAGAGAATTTGCCCTACTTGGTTTAGGAATAGGTTATAATTTTTCAGATAAGATAGAATTCTATGGTAATATTTCACAAAATTACAGATCAGTAACCTTTGCAGATATTAGTATTATAAACCCTGCATTTATTATTAATCCAAATATTACTGATGAAAGTGGATTTACAACAGATATTGGAATAAGAGGTAAAAACTTAAAATTGTTTTCTTTTGATGTTAATGTATTTAGAATAAGTTATGATAATAGAATTGGTTTTACACAAAAAAAATTTTCTGATGGTAGCGTAAAAACAGAGAGAGGCAATGTAGGAAACGCAGTCATTTATGGTTTAGAATCTTTAGTGGACTTTAATTTTATTGAGGTATTGAAAATTGATAACAAAAATTACTCATTAAATTATTTCTTTAATCTATCCTTAATAGATTCTGAGTATATAAGTTCTAAAACTCCAGGTATTGAGGGGAAAAAAGTTGAATTTGTACCAAAAACTAATCTAAAGACTGGACTAAGAGCGGGTTTCAAAAATTTTTCATTTAACGTTCAATACAGCTTTCTATCAGATCAATTTTCTGATTCAACGAATGCAATAAATGGAAATTTAAGTGGTGTTATTGGACTAATCCCTAGTTATGAGATTATAGATGTTTCTTCTTCTTTTAAAAAGGGGATTTTCAAGTTTGAATTAGGTATAAATAACTTATTGGATGAAAAATATTTTACTCGAAGAGCAACAGGTTATCCTGGTCCTGGAATAATACCCTCACCAAATAGAAATTTATATCTTACAACTCAGATAAAATTTTAGAATTTTGACATGTTGAGTATATCTTAACTTTTATGAATAATATTTATGATTTAAAATTTTAAGGATATATTAGGACAAAAGCAATAAATACTAAAACTACAACCTGAATTTTTTTCCAAACAGGTTGTCTAGTATTAGACAATATCCTTTTACCTAATTTGTTTGATAGTATTGATATTAGCAAAAAAATAGTTAAAGCCTGAATTATGAAAATACCTCCTAAAATTAAGAACTGTATATTATATGATAAATTATTTGAGAAAATAAATCCAGGGAAAAAACCTATAAAGAAGAGACTCACTTTTGGATTACTTATATTCATAATAAAACCTGTTAAAAAGAAACGTTTCTTCAAATTTTCAGAAACTTCTTTTTGATTATTATTTGAAGCTTTAATTAAACTAAATGCTAAATAAATTAAATAGGCTCCGCCGGATATTTCTATAACACGGATCCAATGTGGATATATTTCAAAAAAAGATCCCAGCCCAAGCATAATTAATAGTGTATGAATTACAAGTCCTGTACATAAACCTAAAGAAATCTTTGATCCATTTTTCCAACCTTCAGAAATACTAGTTGTTATAACAAACAAAATATCTGGACCAGGTAAAAGTGTTAGACTAATTGAAGAAATTATAAAAAGTAAAATTGTATTGTAATCCATTTTAGACAAATTTATAGATATATTTGTACTTTATATTAATGAAATTGAAGATGATAGAAAGATTACAAAAAGAGCTTCTCCCACTTAGAGAAGAATTAAAAGATCACCCGATTTATAAATCAATAAATGATATAGATGATTTGAAAAAATTTATGGAATCTCACGTTTTTGCTGTATGGGATTTTATGTCACTTTTAAAACAACTTCAAAATCATTTAAGCTGCAATAATATACCTTGGAGTCCATCAGGGTATCCAAAAGCGTCAAGATTAATAAATGAAATTGTTTGGGGAGAAGAATCTGACATTAATAAAAATGGAGTTGCTATGAGTCATTTCGAGATGTACATCGAGGCGATGAAGTCAATTAATGCCGATACTAAAGAGATTGATTTTATAATTAGTGCTCTAAAAAAGAAAGAAGATATTTTTAAAATTTTAAATAATTCATCACTCCCGAAACACATAATTAATTTTCTAAAGTTTACGTTTGAAGTTGTTAATTCAAATAATATACATGTTATAGCTGCAGTATTTACATTTGGAAGGGAAGATCTAATCCCTGATATGTTCATACAAATTATCAAAAATTTAAAAATTGATACAGAAGAAGAGTTATCAGATATTATATATTATTTTGAACGCCATATTGAAGTTGATTCTGACGAACACGGACCTTTAGCACTAGAAATGATTCAACAGCTATGTGGTAACGATAGCGAAAAATGGGAAGAGGCATTAAAATACTCAAAAAAAGCTTTACAGTTGAGAATTGGCCTTTGGGATGGTATTTTGTCATATAAAAAAAATAAATTGAGTTTCGCTTAAGTAGGATAAATTAATTTAAATTTATCACAAAAAAAAGGATGAAACTTTACTCAATCATTTTATTTTTTTGTTTTAGTTGGTGTTTTTGTCAGAGCGGCTTAGATCCAAAAGAATTTGCTATGACAATAACTGCAAAAGAACTAAAAGAAACCCTTTACGTTTACGCATCAGACTATTTTCAAGGAAGAGAAACTGGTAAAATTGGTCAAAAAAGAGCTATAAATTTTTTAAAAGATTTTTATTCAACTTCGAAAATACCCCCTGCAAACGGAACAGAAGACTATCTTCAAAAAATGGAGTTGTCAATTAAAGGGAAAAAAGTCAAAACAGAAAACGTAGCGGCAATTATAAAAGGGAGTGACTTTCCGGAAGAATATATCGTAATTTCTGCTCATCTTGATCATATAGGAATAGATGATAACGGAGATATAAATAATGGAGCTGATGATGATGGTTCTGGTACAGTTGCAATTTTAGAAATAGCAGAGGCTTTTAAAAAAGCAGAATTAGCTGGAAAAGGTCCTAAAAGAAGTTTAATTTTTCTTCATGTTACTGGTGAAGAAAAAGGACTATTAGGCTCAAAATATTATACAGAAAATCCACTTTATCCCTTAGAAAAAACAATGGCAAATTTGAATATAGACATGATTGGTAGAACTGATCTTATACACAAAAAAGAAGAAAATTATATATATTTAATAGGTTCAAATATTCTTTCAAATGATCTTCATTTATTGTCAGAAAAAATGAACGAAAAGTATACCAAACTTGAACTTGACTACAGATATAATGATCCCAATACATTGGTTTATGAATTTGGAAAATATAAGCCAAACAGATATTATTTTAGATCTGATCATTACAACTTTGCCAAAAATAATATTCCTGTAATATTTTATTTTAGTGGAACTCATGAAGACTATCATAAACCCGGAGATACTGTTGATAAAATATTATACAAAACTCTAGAGAAAAGAACAAAACTCATTTTTTACACAGCTTGGGAGTTAGCCAATAAAGAAAATAAAATCAAATTAAACCAATAAAAATGAAAAAATTTAAAATTTATACGCTCTTTATTTTAATTGTTATAAATATTCCAACCATTTCTTTTAGTCAAAATGAAGAAGTCGTTATTGAAAACCTAGATAGCATAAAAATTAAAAGAATAAACATAGGATTCAAAATTGGAATACCAAATGTTGTAGGAGGTTCAGCTGAGGTAACACTTCCAATTCTTGATAATCGAATATCACCTTATTTCGATTATAGCGGTTTTAATTTAGAAGCAGATGATGTAGAAACTAATTTTTCATATTCTGAATTTGGAGCTAATATCTATTTTAATCGAAAAGGAAATGGTTTTTTTGTTTCATTAGGGAGAGGCCAATTTAACACTGAATTGACATTTAATGATTTAGATTTTGATGGAGCAACGGGAAGTGCTTCAACTGATTTTGATTTTGGCACCACAAATATAAAATTAGGTCTAAAGTCAGGCGGAAGTTTTTATTTTCGATTTGAAGTAGGATACGGAATAGGAGATATACCTAGTTCTATAGATTTTACAGCTACATCAGCTGGTATAACTGAAAACTTTTCTGAAGACATACCCCCTATTCCTGGCTTGAGTTCAGGTGGAACAATAATTGGCAGCTTTGGATTTGGTATTGCGTTTTAAGTTATTTTTAAAGCCAAAAGAACATTTAGCTTTTTTGATTTTTTTATAATCACTGTTATCTTTGCCACATCAAAATCGCTATGATAAATATTATTCTTAAAAAAAGAATATATAACTCTATATTGTTTCTTTCGATCAATGCACTACTTATATATTCCAATTTATTATTGGGACAAGAAAAAGCTACTCTTAGTGGTTATGTATCGGATATGCAAAGTAAAGAAACTTTGATAGGAGTAAATATTATTGTTTCTGATCAAACAATAGGGACTATCACTAATGAGTATGGATTTTACTCATTAACATTGCCTGAGGGAAAATATGTTTTACAAATTAACTATCTAGGCTATCAAACAAAAAAGGAATATATTGACTTAAATAAAGATATAACCAAAAATTTTGAACTTAATCAGAAATCAGAGATCCTTGACGAAATAATTTTAGAAGAAAATATTGAGGTCCTTAACATAAAAAGTCCTCAAATGAGTGTAAATAGGCTAGCAATAAATACAATAAAAAAAATTCCTGCTGTTTTAGGTGAAGCTGATATTATTAAATCAATAACACTTTTGCCTGGAGTAACAAATGCTGGTGAAGGAGCCTCTGGGTTTAATGTTAGAGGAGGTGCTGCAGATCAAAATTTAATTCTTTTAGATGAAGCTATAATATTTAATTCCTCACATCTATTTGGATTTTTTTCTGTATTTAATCCTGAGGCAATAAAAGATATTCGATTATTTAAGGGAGGAATTCCAGCTTTATATGGGGGAAGAGTTTCTTCAGTTCTTAATATATATCAGAAAGAAGGCAATAAAAACGAATTTAAAAGTCAAGGTGGGCTTGGATTAATATCTAGTAGATTACTTTTAGAGGGACCAATAAAAAAAGGTAAAAGTTCATTTCTTATAGGTGGAAGAAGCAGTTATGCTCATTTATTTTTACCATTAATTGAAAGTATTGATAACAACAAAGCCTATTTCTATGATTTAAATACCAAATTAAGTTACAATCTTAATGAAAAAAACACTCTGTATTTGTCAGGGTATTTCGGAAGGGATGTTTTTGATATTGACAATTTATTTGATTTAGCTTATGGAAATTCGGTTGCTAATTTTCGTTGGAATCATTTATTTTCTAATAAATTATTTTCAAACCTATCCCTAATTTATTCTGATTACGATTACACCTTGGATTTTGGACTCGCAGAATTTGATTGGAATTTAGGAATAACAAACTTTAATTTTAAATATGATTTCAAAAATTATTTAAGTGACAGAATAAAATTAGAATATGGATTAAACAGTATTTATTACAAATTTGATCCAGGGCTAATTCGACCAACAGAAGAATCTTCTTCAATACAAGCTAGAAAATTAGAAGACAAATTTGCATTTGAAAATGCATTATATACAGGATGGAATTATAAACTTAAAAAAAATATAAATCTTCAAGTAGGTTTAAGACTAAGTCAATTTCTTCGCTTAGGACAAAAATTAAATACATACCAGAACAATAATCCTCTTCTTTATATAGACTCATCAAAAGCTTATGAAGAAGCAGTCCCAATAGGATCAATAACTTACTCAAAAGGAGATGTAATTAAAACTTTTACAAAACTAGAGCCACGTTTTTCATTAGCCTACCGAATAAGAACAAATCAATCTGTTAAATTAAGTTACAACAGAATGGCACAATATTTACACCTAATATCTAATACTAACTCCCCTACCCCAATAGATGTGTGGGCTCCAAGCGGAAAGTTTATAGATCCACAATTATTAGATCAGTTTGCGATTGGCTATTTTAAAACATTCAAAAATAATAGCTATAATATTGAATTAGAGGCTTTTCATAAAATTATAGAAAATAGATTAGATTATATTGATGGTGCAGAACTCATCGCTAACGATGCCATCGAACAAGTCTTACTTTCTGGTGAAGCAAAGGCGTTAGGTCTAGAATTTTTAATTAGAAAGAACGAGGGAAGACTTACAGGATGGATTGCATACACTTTATCAAGATCGGAACAAAGAACCCCTGGAAGAGATCAAAATGAAGTAGGAATAAATAATGGAGAATGGTATTTTACCCCTTATGACAAAACACATGATATTTCAATAACATCAAACTACAATTTGAATAAAAAATGGAACTTTAACTTAAATTTTATATACCAAACAGGACAGCCAATTACCTTTCCTAACGCTCAGTATCAATTTTCTGGATTTTCAATTCCAAATTTTGAATCAAGAAACAGTAGCAGATTACCATCATATAACAGATTAGATGTTTCAGCTATATTAACTCCTAAGAATAATAAGGGACAATGGATATTTGGAGTTTATAATATTTATAATAGGAAAAATGCAGCATCAATAAGGTTTCAAGAAAATCTAGATAGTGGAATTAATGAAGCTTTAAGGCTAACCATATTTGGAATTATTCCCTCTGTGACTTATAACTTTAAATTTTAACGATGAGAAAATTTTCTTTTATAATATACATTTCAATAATTTTTATTAATTGTGAAGACCCAATAGATATTTCCTTAAATGATACTAAAGAAATTTTAGTTGTAGAAGCTTTTATCAATTGGATTAAAGAAAATAAAACCACTGAACAAGAAGTTAATTTATCCTTAAGTAGTCCATATTTTAATACTGATTTCAAAGCTGCTAATAATGCTAATGTTGTTATTGAAGATGAACAAGGAAATATTTATAAATTTTATGAGCAAGGTAACTCAGGACGATATCTAACTAGCGATACAATTCCTTACAAATTAAATGAAACTTTTACTTTAAAAATTGAATTTAAAGGAGAAAAATATATTGCAAAAGAATCGCTTACTTCAGTAAGTTCAATTGAAAGAGTAGAACAGGAAACTATCAATCTTTTTGGAAGAGAATCTGTACAATTGGAAGCTCACGCTTATGATCCTATAGATGAAAGGAACTATAGTTTTTTTGAATTTATTGGAGATAAACTAGAAATTCCTGAATATAATGTATTTAGAGATGATTTTAGTAATGGTGGTGAATATTTTGGATTTCTTTTAGACTCAAAATTAAAAACAGGAGATTCTATAAGAATTCGCCAATATGGTCTATCAAACATTGGATATAATTTTTGGTATTTACTTATACTGCAAAACACACAACAAGGTGGACCTTTTCAAACAAATCCAGTAAATTTAGTTGGTAATCTTGTCCATGAATCTGACTCGAATCTAAATCCTCTAGGTTACTTTAGAGTCTCTGAAGCCTCAGAAATAAAATATATCATAAAATAAAAATTACTTGAGGTTTAATAATAATATAAACTAATCACAACTAAAGAAAGGTTACTAAAAAAGCCATCACTAAAGTGATGGCTTTTTAAACAAATTGGTTTATGAAAAACAACTTAATTAATTAGTTGCAATATAAAAGTAATAAAATAGATTTAGGTTTCACCTAAAATTTGATTTTTTTTAACTGGCACTAAAAATAATTGTATATTAATTAAAATATAAAATGACAAATAAAAATTATTAATCTCTTCAAAGATGAAAAATATTTTTACTGAACATCCTAAATCTGTTGGTGAATCTTATTTTAAACATTTTGTATTTGCTGTTTCTACTGGTATTAAATTACTTCTATGGGGACTAATTGCTGTAATTCATGGTATTTTACCATTTACATTTAAAACATATGTTTCATCAAGAATAAAAGAATTATATCATAAGATAAATAAAAGATGATGCAAAAGCAAAATAAAAAATTTATTTTGTTGTCTTAAAATAATAACTCAAGCTCTGGCTTACTTTCCTCATCGATTAGTTTATGCAACACTAACTAAAATTTTACTTTTCGAATTAAAGGAAATAATGCCTGAACATCAAATGGAGGATAATTAAATTGTTGACAATTAATTATCCATAATGGATATATTCTTGACGACTCTTCAGTAAATGTTTAAATAGCCTTAAGATTGGAATTTAATTTGATCTTTTTTGAAATTGGAAAATAATACTTTATACGAGAAACCAAGTCTGATAGTTCTCGCCTACACCCAGCTGATTTAATCCCATTATAGCAAACTTTACTAATATATTTTGTTCTTTTTCTATCTTTTCATATTCGTTAATTCTCTTCCAAGAGTCCTTTTAAGTATATTTTATCTTCTTTAGAATATGAAATATTTAAAATGAAAAAAGTAATTTTTACAAATGCTAACTTAATTAGAAGGGGGTTATGAGGGATTTATGTAAAATTTGTAGTTTTAATATTAATAATACTAATTACTAGAACATTCTCCAATAGTATATATTGTAATATCATCAATTCCAGCAAAACACTCATTCCCGTATGTCTTTCCATTAATTCCACAAACTGGAGAGTAATTGTCATCACAAGGGCTTGCACTAGTGCAAGATGTGATATAAGCTATTAAAAATAATAAATAATATTTTTTCATTGATCTGACTTATTAACAAATAATTAAATTTCGGTAAGAAGTTTTATTAGTTTTTTCAAATCCATACATTCAATGATACGTATTCAATAAAATTTAGTATTTATTCAACTTAAATCTTAAAATAAATTTAAAAAAAGTTTTTTAACAAGCTCTTTTTATAATATTATGATTTCAAGATGATTAATAAATATTTAATCTTTATGAAAATTCAAATTAACTCACGTAAATAATAAAAGATACACTAAAAAAGTATTTAAAAAAATGTAAAAGCAATAAAAAAAACACCTTAAAGCTAGATTTTTTTTCAAGGGAATAAATATTTCAAAGGTAAAGTTTTTAAAATCAATAATAAATAAGATTAATTAAAGCACTATTGTTTTAATGTAAATGTGTAAGTAAATAACTAACTTGAAAAAAAATAATGTTATGAAAAAATTACCCCTCCTTTTTTTAATCCTCGCTACAATAAATAATGCTTATTCTCAAGAAAAATTTAATGGTCTAGCAAATGGTCCCTATAAAAAATTAGTAATTAGAGGAGCTATGGTAATTCCTGGATTTGGAGGTCCCCCAGTTGGACCGTATGACATTATTATTAAAAAAAATAAAATATTTGACATGATTCCTTTTGATCCTGTAACAGCAAAAAGAAGAGGTAATATTAAAAGAGAAGAAGGAGATAGAGTTATTGATGCTAAAGGAAAATATGTAATGCCGGGTATGATTGATCTCCATATGCATCTTAGAACTGAACCTATGCCATTAGAATATGTTTATTATTTAAAACTCGCGCATGGAGTAACAACAATGGTACCAGCTTCTGATAGAGGACTAAAATCAGGTATGGAACAGGCAAAACTAAGTGAACAAAATAAAATTCTTGCTCCTAAATTATTCCCTATATGGTCTTATGGTGAAATGACAAATTTTAATAAAGTTGAATTAGATGACCCAAAAAATGCTCCAGAAGTTATAAAACAAATGTTTGCAAGAGGAGCCCATGTTGTTAATGCTGGAAATTTGGGATGGAGTCAAGAATTACTTAAGGCAGTTTGCGAAGAGGTTACAAAAAATGGAGGAATTACTACTTATCATATTCCACCTAGTACGACTGCAGTCACACAAGCAGTTGATGCAGCAAGATTAGGAGTAACAATGATAGAACACCATTATGCTTATGCTGAATCTGCTCTTGACCGACAAGTTCAAAATTTTAAACCTACTTATAATTACAATGATGAAAATGAAAGATTTAGACAAGCGGGAAAAGTATGGTCTGAAACTAATGAAAAAAGATTGCTTACTGAAGTTGCCGATTCTCTTTTTCACTATGGTGTAACTATGCTTCCAACTCGTGTAGTTTATGAAGCAAATAGAGATATAATTAGAGCACAAAGTCTTCCTTGGCATAAAAAATATACTCATCAATTACTAATTGAACGTAATGGTCCTGATCCAAATTATCATGGAGCATATCACTATGATTGGACTAGTGATGATGAATATTATTGGTCTAAAGCTTTTGATCTTTGGGGGGATTTAATTTTTGAATTTAACAAGCGAGGAGGTAGAGTAGCTTATGGAACTGATGATAGTTATATTTTTGCGACCCCAGGCTTTTCTAATATTAGAGAATTACAGCTTTTAAGAGAAACTGGTATGCATACATTAGAGGTATTGAAATCAGCTACGCTTAATAGCGCTATGACATTAAGACAAGAAAAACTAGGACTTGTAAGACCAGGATATATAGCTGATTTGATTGTAATAAATGAGAGTCCTTTATACAATTTAAGAAATATGTATAGTTTTGGTGCTTTAACTACCGAAAATTCTGGAGAAATGGTTAGAAAAGGTGGAATTATTTATACAATCAAAGATGGTATTGTAATTGAGAATGCAAAATTGATGAAGGAAGTGGAAAATATGGTTAAAAAATCTAAAGAAGTTTCTACTCCTACTGCAATGGAAATCCCATTTATTATGAATTAATTTTTATTATTTTTGAACTTACTGGATGTTAAAGGTGTTTACTAAAAATCAACACATTTTTTAAATGGATACAAAATTGGATACTAATTTAAACATCTACATTTGGAAAAACCCTTATAAATATTAGAGCGCTAGATGCTATAAAATAAGGATTTAAGTTAATGGTGGTTGTAGCTCAGTTGGTTAGAGCGCCTGATTGTGGTTCAGGAAGTCGTCGGTTCGAGCCCGATCTTCCACCCTTAAGGGATTCTGTTGAATCCCTTTTTTTATTGGGACTAACCAACTGCATTCTCCAAAAAAGCGAATACAAGTTTAAGAACGATTTACACTTAAATATACGAAAAACAGACCGATTTTGGCACGCATTTGGCACGCTTTTTTAGTCGAAATTCATTCGAGACTATGTCTCTCATTGTAACTATATAGGGACTCTGACGAGATTACTCCATTAAACATATATTGATCTACTCTCTATTTCTGGCACTTTTAGAACTGATAGATTGTTTAACAATAAATATTTTGATAAATAATTTGACAAATTATAGTAATTTCGAAAGACAAATCAAGAATTATGGACTTAAAAAAAATACTCCAAGTACTAGGAATAATTGCTTTATCTCTATTTGTAATTCAACTCATTTTAGGGCTTGTATTATCATTTGCTATTGGAGGTTTCATATTCAATGCAGTAGATAAAATAGAAGATAAAATAGAGATAATCGATTTATCAGATGTGAAGGTTGACATTATAAATGATGAGGATTCAATTCACATCAATTCTAATTCTCAAAAAGAAAATAATAGTAAAGAAAAAGTACTTATTATTATGGGCAATGACACTATAGTAAATATTCAAAAAAACAAAAAATGAATTATGGATTACTAATAGCTTTAATCTGTTGTCTCGGAGGTGAATTCTTGCTTATTATTAAGGGTAAGGATAGTAAAAGTCTCAATAAGTTTTATAAATGTGAAATAAAAACATTTAAGAAACTATTTGGAATAAAATGATTGAAGTCCCTCTCTTCCCAAATGGTTACCCTTGTAAATGCTCTGGTAAGTGCAACTACTCTAAAGCTTATGAAGATGCTGGAAAACCAAAATATATTGATTTTGATAAGTTTATAGGAAAAGACTTTTCTCCAATAAGTGATGAAGAGATTTTAATATATAATTATCTTAACACCAATTATTGTTTAAATAAATAACAATGAAAAAACTCTTATTCACTTTTATATTTCTTATTTCACTTAATGTTTTTCCACAATTTAATTCAGATCCTACCATCTTAATTGTTCATGGTGCTTGGGGAGGCGGTTGGTCTTTTAAAAAGGTTGACGAACTACTTACGAATAAAAGAGCTAACGTATACAGACCTACTTTAAGCGGATTAGGTGAAAAAGCCCATTTATTGTCGAAGGATATAAACTTGAAAACACATATCAATGATATTATTAATGTAATATTATATGAAGAGTTATCTGAAATTATTTTAGTCGGTCATAGTTATGGAGGTATGGTAATAACTGGCGTTGCTGACTCAATACCACAAAGAATAAGAAAGTTAGTTTATCTTGATGCAATTGTTCCAGTAAATAATGAAAGTGTTTTTTCAATATTTGGGTTTACTCCAACAGAAAACGATATTAAAACAGGTGGGATAGTTCCAGCATGGGTTGATAAAAATAAACTTCCACCAAAAGACGTTCCTCATCCAATAAATACGATGACAGATAAGATCATTCTTACAAATAAAGAAAGAGAAAATATACCCTCTGTTTATATCCATACAGTTGAAAAAAATAAAAAGGCTGAAGAAGACGATTTCGCAACACAAGCTGAAAAAGCAAGTTTAAAAGGTTGGGAGGTTATTTATTTCGAATCAGATCACAATCCTCAATGGTCTGCTCCAGATAAAATATCGAACTTGATAATGTTATTAAGCGAAAATAAAGAATAGAGATTTTAACAATTTGGCAGTTCTAAATGTTTGTAAATCAAGTAGTTAAAACTTGATATTGCAAAATATTCTTTATAACTTTGGTGGGCGGAGGATAAGGTTTTACTCCTTATGGGATAGTTATACATTTACAAACCGTTATCCTTAATTAATAGATAGTTATACTCCCAAAAAAGAAAACCCAATATTTGGAGCGAAAATAATATATAATGTCTCTTTCAATACGCCCTAACTGTATTTAAAACCGAGTTTTATTTCTTCTTTTTTAGTTACTCCAAGAGAGTAATAGTTATTATAAAACAAAATACTTCCTATTAGTTACTTTAATAAATGAATGTTGGAGCTCATATTAAACCAGCTATACTTCAGTCATAAGTGTAAGGCTGTTGGATCAGGTATACCCAGCTGTAAGAATTGCGGAGGCATCCTTTGTAGATTTCGTATCCGCCCCACCTCCATTCAACTTACTGCGATAAACATGATTAAACTTAAATCTACCTATGAGGAGGGGTGGAGGAATTAATCTTATTTAATTCTCCAAAGCGAAAGTTTTATATAGAGTCAACTAAATACCGTTACATATCCAATATACATTATTCATCTAACTAATAACCTAACATTAATTAACCTATGGAATCAGTAATTATCTTCAAAATCGATAAACAAGACAAAGCAGAACTACTTGAAATATGTAAAAGAAATAGAATATCCTTATCAGGGTATATAAGACAGAAATTATTTAGCGAATAACTGATAATAAACGAGCGTTAAGGAATATTTATAATCCATTCAAAAATTCTTTCTTTGAATTGGTGTTCTTCTTCATTAAGTTCAGGGAGTAATTTGTATATTTATAATATTAACTATAAACCAAAATAAATGAAAAAATATTTTTTTATAGCATTAATGCTTTCATTTAATATTTTTGCTCAAAATCCAAATTTTATTTACGATCAGCATTTTATAAAAGCTGATGATGTTGAAGCATATGAAGAATTAATCAAAGAAAAATTTCTTCCATACAATCAAGCTAGAAAAGATAAAGGTATAATAGAAGAATTTACAGTATGGAGAGTTATACATAATCCTGATGAAGATTTTACACATATGGTCACTTTCATTTATGACATTAGTAAGGAAAATTCAAATGATGATTTTAACGCTTTAAAGGAAATTAATACAAGTGAAAAAGACTGGGAAAGATTTCAAAATGATGCCAGTAACATAAGAAAACTTGTATACAGACATAAATGGAATAATTTGAAATCCGTAAGTAAGAAAGGTGTTGATTTACCAGCAAATATTATGGTTTTAAATTTTATGAAGTTAAAAAATGACAAATATGGGTCTTATGAACAAGCTGAAGTAAAGTTAAATAAATCCATTTCATCAAATTCTCCAAGACAAGGATGGACTTTGCATAGACGCCTTGATAATTATGGAACAGACACATATTATTCTCACACCACAATAGATTGGTATAATAACTATTTAGATTTCATAAAAACAGGTATGGGTGGTATTGCTCAAAGTGATCCAGATAAGGAAAGTGTAAACATGAATAACTTAAGAGACTTAAAACAAAGAGTTATAATGTATAAAGCATTTCAAAGTAAATAATTTTATTACCCTCCCAAGTGGAGGGTTTTTTTATATAATAGGCATATCCTCTTCATTAAGTTCAGGGAGTATTTATAATATGTTATAATTATATATTTGTGAATGGATAAAATATTTTTTTTGTGTGCAGTTTTATTTGTAAGCTGCTCTGCATTCAAATCTGGACTAACAATTCCTGCAAATGAAACTTTTATTCTTGGTGAATACAACACAAAAAACTATAGAGCTGAAATAACTAATACATCAAATTTTAAAGTATTAATAGAGGGAGAAAAAAAACAAACTGGTAAATATACTCAAGGGGTTGATTTACCTCCAAAAGCAAAATTAAGATTATATGTTGCTTCAGATGAAGTAATTAAGTTTATTAATAAAAATAATAAACCAGTAAAAGTAAATGTACAAATGACTAAAGGAGTTGAAGGAATGAGGTACATTAAAAACTAAATCATTGGCATATCTTCTTCATTAAGTTCAGGTATTTCTAATCCTCTTAAATTAGTCAAACTAACATTTATAGAAGAGTGTCCCATAGCTTTCTGAAGCTTGGTTATACTACCTGTTCTTTTAAAGATATCTATTGCTCCAGAATGTCTAAAAGAGTACATGGTTTGATTATCTTTAAGAAGTGTAGATTGCTTCTTAAATCGACTCCAAAGGGTCTTAAAATAGTCCTTGTTAAGTTCAATAGTGGAATTAGAAAATATATTATACTCCTTCCCTATTGGTGATAATTTTTTTCTTATAAATTCAGGGACTGGCACTACCCTATTCTTTTTTGATTTAACTCTTCCTCCATCTATTGAAACATATTTAAGATCGTCACTAAAGTCTTTCCACTTAAGAAGTCTAATCTCTCTGTGGGGACGAAGCAAACACCCATAAGTAAGACTACAACATAAAAATAGATTGAAATTATACTGCCTTATTTCCTCTAATAATGACTTAACATCTTCTATTGGTTTATGGAGTGTTTCAGCTTGTTTTCGTGGCTTTAGGGAGCTTATTTCAACTAGAAAATCATTCTGCTTCAAATAGCTTAAAAAGGCGTTTACATGGCTTCTAGTTGTATTAAAACGTTGGATTTATGTATTCTGAAATATAATTATTTGTGAATCTAATGGGGATAGTTTTATGAAGAATTACCTGTTCCCTAAAAAGTCTAGCTATAGATTCAATAGCCTTTTTGTATTTATCAGATAGAGGTTCATTAAGCTTATTTTTTACAAGTAAATCATATAGCTCTAATTCATTCTTTGGAGTATCATGATTGAATGTATAGTCGTTATTCACCAGATAATTATATACCTCTTTAGCAAGTAATTCTGCTTTAGACTTTCTTTCCTTTGGAGGATATAAATTAGGTTGGAGGTTAAATTTTATTTTTTGTCCATTGACTAGTCTCATTCTTTTAGATGCTAGTGTAAACTCAATAAAGAAATTACCATCGGCACGTTTCTTTACTTTGGGATAAGATAGTTCCATTTTTGGCACGTATTTGGCATTTTACAATTAGTTTAAATCGTAAAAAGTTCATATGCCTTTTATTTATTGGTATTTAGGAGCAGATTTGTTGGTTAGAGCGCCTGATTGTAGTTCAGGAGGTCAACGGTTCGAGACCGATCTTCCACCCTCTAGGGATTCTTTTGAGTCCCTTTTTTTTTTTGAAATTAACCAACCGCATTCTCCTAAAAAAGCGAACAAATGTATAAACGATCTACACTTAAAATTACAAAAAATAGCGTGGTTATGGCACGTATTTTACTCTGTTTTTAAGTCGAATTTCATTTGAGACTAGGTTTCTAATTTATGGTATATAACAACTCTGGGGTGATTTTACATATAGTTATAAATTAGGCTACTGTCTAATTATGGCACATTAGCAACTGTCATTCTTCTTTGAAGAAGATAGTATTAATTAAATGGACTTAATCTGGACCACTTTTTTTAAATACTAATATCGTTTTTAATTTCTATTTATTTCTTTTTTGATTTGTTCTACCAATATTTTATCAGCTTCAAGCCTTTCTTTGATTTGAATAATATAAAAATTATGATATGATCTTTTATCTTTTAATGACTCAATAATATTATACGGAATATTTTCCTCTCCTATAAAAACTCGATCATTAGATATCCCTATTTCGTCAGTTCGGTAACTATTATATCTGAGATTTTTAGATGAAAAATCCTCAAAAAGTGACATTTTTTCCAAAATAAAATCCTCGATCTTTTTAAAAAACTCGTGTCTCACATATTTTTGTTGCAAATTTGTTACGAGGTTTTCATTATCAATTAACTCAATTAACCCTGAATTTTGTAACCCACGATATTCCTCTTGATTGTCAACAAGAATTGTATTTAAAAATATGGATCTATTTAAATGAAATCCTATAGAATCTCTTGAGTATGATTGAAGATCATCATTTCGTTCTCCTAACCAATCAGTTGATAATATAGACTTTTTATTTGCTTCTAAATTAAATTTAAAATCTTTTGTATCAGCTTCAATATTTTTAAGAATTCGGCCTAAAGATTGATTTTTTAAGTTCTCTTGATAATTAGTCTCATTTAATTTCTCTACATAAAATGATAGAGAAATACCGGTTATTATAACAATGAATTCAATTAAATATTTCACAACAAGGTTTTTCATTTGTTAGGGGTTTATTCAAAATTAGAAAAAATGTCTTGTCACAAGGGAACTAACTCCAGAAGATTAACGAATACATGGAGGTAATTATTAATAGGCTGGTTACCAAGAAAAAAAGAAATTACAAATGAGTTATACAATACTTTTAAATTTATATTTAATGAAATTTTAAATAATTATTATATTTCTGATAACTGATACTAACTAGATTATAAGTATATCCTCCGAATTTAGTTTATGGAAGTTATTTGTATATTGTTACTTATTAACTATAAATCAAAGTAAAATGAAAAAAATATTATCGATCCTTTTCTTGTCAGTTATGATCTTTTCTTGTTCTAACCAACAACAAGAAAGCACAGCAGTTGTAAAAAAAGATGATAAACTAACAAATAATGCCATAAACCTTTTAAAAAACTATGTTGAAAATAATTTTAGTTTATGGGAAGAATTACTTTCTGATGATTGCGAAGTTTTATTTAATAATGTGGTAGTAGATAAAAAATCAATGATTGAAGGCCTTAAAAGAGACCATATCCTGTTTAAATCTCTCACAACATCTGATGAATACGTTCACACAAACTATTTTAAAAATGGCCAAATCTGGACAAATCACTGGTTTACTAATACTGCAACAGGAAACTTCACTGGAGAAACTACCTCTGCTAGAGTGCATACAGATTTGAAATGGGAAAATGGAAAAGTTGTAAGATTTCAGGCCTACTATGATCCTACTTTACAGATTAAAGAAGCTACAGCAATGGCAGAAATGTCAAAGTAAATTATTTACCCTCCCAAGTGGAGAATTTTTTATATAATAGGCATATCCTCCTCATTAAATTCAAGGAATATTTTTTATATTTAGTTAATTAACTATAAATCAATAGCAATGAAAAAACTAATTCTATTAATATTTCTGTTTACATTTTTAAGTAATGTAAATTCGCAAATTCTACAAATGAGAGTCCTAGATGTAGAGAATAAAGACATTCCAGAATTTGAGGCGGCTGTGGCAAAAAAAACACAAATGTTTAATGGCAAAGGGGCAAAAGAAAAGTTTTTCACTTTTAAGATTTTAACTGGTCCAAATGCACAAAATTATGCAAGAGTAAGAGTAGTTAGAAATTTAGGTGAATTAGATTATCAAAACACTAAGGGGAACAATTACTGGTTTAAAAATGTTCCTCACACATCAGGAAGGGTAACTTTATGGAATATTAATCAAGATGCCAGCTACAGGACAGGTGATTACGAAGGAAATAATCATAGAAGGATAGCTATATTAAGTTACAAAGAGGATAAAAAAGATGATTTTTGGACCTTTCAAATGAGAATAAAAAAGGCGTACGAAAAAATTGGGCATCCTTATAATAGAAGTGTTTTAAATCTTATATCAGGAGGGTCAAGACAAAATGTTGTAATGATACGTTGGATATTTAAAAACTTTGAGGATGAAGAAAACTGGAGAAAAAATAGTATCCCGAAAATCAAAGCAGCTTATAACGAATTATTCGGAGCTTGGGACGTAGATTATGATAAGTATGGAGAATCATTAGCAGATGATTGGGGCTTTAATAGACATCACACATTTATGCCTGAATTAAGCTCCCCAAGAGACTAAAATTATAAAGTAATTTTAAAAAATATTATTAAAACAACCCCCCTTTTTTTACAAGAGGGGGGTATATCATCAGCATATCTTCTTCAGTAGTATCAGGGACTAATTTGTATATTTATCATTATAATCATAATCAACTAAAATGAGATATATATATATATTAATTCTTTACTTAATTACTTTCTCTTGTGTAAAAAATCAACCTAAAAATGAACCCATCATTGTTAGTGACGCTAAAAATGAAGATTTAATAGTTTTAGTCGAATGGTCTATTAACGAGGGTACTGAAGTTGACCTAGAAGAATGGAATGAAGCTTGGGCAAAAATGGTTGTTGAGTCTGAGCCTTTAACAACCTCTTGGAGATTTTTTATTAATGAAGACAGATCTCGTGTAACAATGTATGAATCATATACAAATTGGAAAGGATTAATGCACCACGATAAAAGAATTACAGAGGGTGACCTTAAAGATAGATTACCGGAAGTATTTGCTAGATACAAATTTGAAGGTGTTACTGTACTTGGCCCAGTTACACGCGAATTAAAACAATTTTTTCTTGATATAGGTTTTGACAAATCAATGAAAAATTCTGAAGGTGAGTTAATAGAGTTTGATTATAGAACCAGTGTTGGTGGTTATACTAAAAAATAATTTGTAAACAAAAGCGATTTAATTTTCTAGTTGCTAAACAACTTTATTATTATGAAAAATTCCACAATTAAAGGTTTTGGTTTTTTGATTTTTTTTTCAGTATCCGTTCTTTCTCAAGAGAATAAGATTAAAACCTTTTTGAAATGTAATTGTGATGCACGTTACATTCAACAAAAAACCTTATTTATTGACTATGTAAGAGACCAGAATCTTTCGGATCTTGACGTTTTTGTTTTTGAGATAGGTAGTGGCACTGGAGGTATAGACTATACGTTTAATTTTTATGGGAAGAAAAGATTAAATAATAGAGAGGAAAGTGTAGAAGTTTTTCTCGACCCTAGCCTTACATCGAATGAACGAAGAGAAAAGCTTTTAAATACCTATTTATTAGGTCTAGCTATTATGCTCCAAAACACAACATATCAAAAAAATTTTGAGGTTAGTTATAATATGACTGAGAATCTCACCTCCACTAAAACATTTGATAAGTGGAAAAACTGGGTTTTTGAAATTTCAGGTTCATTTGATTATCAAGATGAAAAAAGTATCAACGAAAAAGAATACAGACTTGATTTTGAAATTGACCGAGTTACTGACTTATGGCGTGTACGTTCTGATTTTGGGATTCAAAATAATGTGAATACTTTTTTGGGTGAAGAAGAAAACTATAATAGTGTAAGAGATCGAACCTATTTTTCTGGAAGTGTTGTAAAAAGTATTTCTAACCATTTTTCTACAGGTATTTTTGGTAGTTTTCAGAAAGATACATTTAATAATTTCAAATCTTTTTTAAACTTTTCACCTGCCTTGGAATATAATATTTATCCATATCGTGAGGTTTTGAATCGTGAAATAACTTTTGCCTACAAGGTAGGTTATAGTAATTATGATTATATAGAAGAAACTATTTACGGATACTTAAATGAAAAACTATTTGTACATTCTTTAACTTTAAATTTAAGATACCGAAAAAACTGGGGTGGCATTTATTCTTATTTATCTGCATCTCAATTTTTAAATAATCAAAATCAAAATAGATTAACCTTTAATAATTATATTAATTTAAGAATTATACAAGGACTTGCACTCAGAGTAACTGGCAGATTTCAACTTATTAGAGATCAAATCAATTTACCAAAAGGTGAAGTTTCTATTGAGGATTTATTACTAAGACAACGTCAAATTGCAACTAATTTTCAAAACACTATTTCTCTCGGATTAAGTTATACCTTCGGGTCAATTTTTAACAATATTATTAATACAAGATTGTAGAAGCAAAAGTTATAGGAAGAAAAAAATAAATTATAACAAAATGAAAAATATCTTAAAAAGTATTGCTGTATTGATCATAGTTGGTGGGTTTGCTATACTCTATTTTGGTCTAAAAGCAATGAAAGGTTAATGCTATTAAATTCAGATCTTGCAGAAGTATTCCCCTGTGGGTTTGATCCCTTTAAATGTTCTTATAAAAGGGTATGGTTAGAAGTTGGTAAACCCAATCTAATACCTTTTAAAATTGCAATAGGAAAAGAACACCATCCACAGTTTACAAAGTTCTTAAAATCAAAGTACTGCATCCAGAAGGGTTATATTAAATCACATTCACAGTTCTAATGTATAATAGTAGGTGTTTGTTAATTGGATTATTACTTTTCATATTTTGTTCCTATGAAGAAAAAATTTGTGCTTGTACAAAAGAATATATGCCTGTTATTGCAGGAGGTGAACAATTCAACAATTTTTGTTTAGCAACTTGTGCAGGATATGATGAAGATGAAATAATAATTTTTAATAATTAACTATTCTGTATTTTATAGTTTTAAGTTTACATCCATATTCAAAATATTTATGTTTATGTTTATGTTTATGTTTATGTTTATGTTTATGTTTATGTTTATTGAAAATAACTAATTATAGCTTTGTGAATTTCAAGTCATCATTTTAAGATTCTGAATCTTAATAAAGGTTTTTTTTAAGCATTGGAGATACCAGAGTAGATTGTTATTTAATCATAGATATATTCTCTTCTTTAAGTTCAAGGAGTTATTTGTATATTTAATATTATTAACCATAAATCAATAAAAATGAAAAAAATAATCATTCTATTTGTTACAATTTCTTTCGGGGTAAATGCCCAAAAGTCAATAGGTACAATAAAGACAGATGACGAGATAACTAAGAAAGTTATAGAAGGTAATGATGCTTATTTGAGTAAAAATTTTAAAGTTTGGGATGAAAATATTTCGGACAAAGCTTTAATATATGTTAACAACACCATGATGGATAAAAATTCTTACATAGAAGGTTTTAAATCTCATCATTCTATTTTTAATAATATTGGTTTTTTGAACTCATACTCACACACAAACTATTTTAAAAATGGGAATATATGGTCAAATACTTATTTAACCTGGATAGGGACCGGAAATGCATCAGGATTACGATACACCAACAGAGGAGTTTTCAATCAGAAATGGGAAAATGGTAAGGTAATTGAAATTAGAGCTTATTTCGATTCAGCCACATTAAAGGCAGAATTAATGGCAGCACAATAGGATATTAGCCCTCCCGAGTGGAGGGTTTTTTTATATCATCAGCATATCTTCTTCATTAAGTTCAAGATGTAATTTGTATATTGTTGAATATTATTATAATTCAATCATGATGAAAAGATTATTATTATTATTATCTGTTTTAATTTTCACAAAATGCCAACAAACAGTCAAGAATCCCATTCAAAATAATAATAATAATGCTATCGTAATTATCACAACAAAGGTAAAAGATGGAATGATGTCTGATTTGGTCGCATTTATGGACAGTGAAAATGTTCTACCAGTTACTAGAAAATTTAAGGGTTGTAAGAGTGTTGTTCAATTTGTAAATAAGGAAAATAATATTCACGTTTTATTGGAAGAATGGGATTCAGTTGAGTCTCATCAGAAATATGTTAATTACAGGATGAATGAGGATGAATCTGGAGCAGCACAAAAACACTTGACCTTTGCTGTTGGTGGCACAGAGGGATTAACAATTATTGGTAACAATACTAATTATATTTATTACTAATATTAAAATCATCTAAATATCCTCTTCATTAAATTCAGGTTTTTGTAGACCCCTTAAATTAGTAAATACAAACTTTTATAGATGATGAGTAAAATACATTCTTAATACAAACCGATATAAATTAGTTTCAATCTGTAATATTGCATCAATATCACTTTTTTTATCCAAAATTGATTGAATGACACAATACATAGTTATTAAAACTGTATATCGAATGTATCAAATGAGTATTGTTTTCAAAAATATTTTTTGGTAGTTATAACGTCCTTCAAAAGAAAATTTATGGTACCATTTCAAAATTAAATATTTAGATAATTTTTATTAGTTTAAAATGCACTTTGATATTAAGTGCAATCATAAGCCAATTAAATAAGATTAAAACACTTGATTGTTTCAGTGGTTTTTTAATATTTTTTTAACTAATTGTTGTTGATACAATTGTTATTTGTTTCTATATTTATAAAGTAATTCTTATATGAATTGGTTTATGATTATGTAAGGGTGTTGAAATAGCACCCTTTTTTATTTTAAAAAATCTAAAAAAACCATTGCATAATTTTAAATTTAAAGTAGATAATCTAATTATTTGTAACTGTCTATCTGTCTACCATGCCTCTTCTCCCCTAACACTATGTTTGTGTTCTTCACCTCAAAATGTAATAAAAACAAACTTAAAAATAATACATAGCAAAATATTTACAATACTCGTATTTTAATACCTTTTTGAATCAATTTTAATAATGAAAGTTTATATATCAATGAGAAAAAAGTTTGATAAACAATTCTTATATTAGATATTGGATTAAAAAATTTAAACAAAAATGAAAAAATACTTAATAGCGTTTATTTCTTGCTTTCTATCAGTGTCAATTGCAAGCATAATACCGACAATATTATTCTATCAACCTGAGCAAGCTGAATTAAGTAAACTTTTCCCAGGTATTGTAAACGAAGTGCCTGACCCTTTATTTATATTAATTAGTGCATCTGCATTGATAACCTTATGGGTTATAACTTTTGATAAAATGGGTATTACAAATTTAAAAACTGGATCAATTTCAGGAATTTGGTTTGGAACTCTAACCTTTACCTTTTTTGGCTTCCAATTTATGGCTTTAACAAACATTGTTTCAATCCAATTTGCTCTAACAGATATATTTATATCAGCAATTATGGGTGCGATTCAGGGAGGAGCTATTGGTTGGTCTTTGGGTAGATTTGCTTAAAATCAGAATTCTGTATTAAAAAATTAATTAAGATCGCAGGTGAAAATTTTGAAGTTTTCATTTTGTTTAATCTTTTTCTAAAAACTTTAATAATATACATTAAATAATTATCTTATCAAATACCATAATTACAATAACTTATGAAAAATTTTATAAAATAAGTATTAATTCAGTATATTTATAAAGTTAAACAAAATAAGGTGAAACCATGATTAGTTTCAAACGTAAAAAGCAACTTTCTTTATCGTGTGGCTGCGAAGTAAATAAATGTATTTGTGGTTACGAATATTCTGTCACTTGGGATCAAGAACCTAAAGATGTTGGTTTTAACAGAAAGTACCCTTATTTCAAAAACTTGTCTAACAAATAGTAATTTATTCTAAATAAATATGCTACCTCATCTTCTTAAGGTTTTTTAATTTTAAATATATTAAAGCTTACTTTTTTTTTTATCATATTTCCTTTCTTCTATCATCTAGTATTTATTAAGAGACTGGAAAGCAAGCTATAGGAATTGAAGTAATTTAATTTCTAAATCACCAAAATATCCTATTCATTATATTCAGTGATTAATTTGTATAATGTAACTTTTAACTATAAATCAATTAGAAATGAAAAAACTCTTTTTGTCATCAATCTTTCTTCTTTCTTAACTTTTAACTAACGCTCAAAATGCATTTACTGCTGTTGAACTTAGTGTTAAAGGTGGACATGGTAATGCAGTTTCCAATTTAAATGAAAGTTTTATGAAAGATGCAAAGTTTAAAAAAGGGAGTGATTATGCATTACAAAGAATGTGGCAATGATCGGATGAAAGATCACAACGCCTATTATGGTGGTGTCCACAGGGAAATAGAGGAAGAGAAGATGGAAACGTAAAAGATTATGAAAACTCTGCCTTTTGGTCAAGTCTTAGGGCACATCTTGATGACTCTTGAAAAGCTTACAGTGGCAAAATTTTAGATTGGAAGCAAGGCAATGACGAACAAGATAATTGGTTAGTTTATGACGTAATTATAAAAGGCCTTACTAGTTATGCGAAAGCGCACCAAGTAATAGTTAAGAAAACAAGTAATTCTGAATTTAAAAATAGAACTGTAGCTATGGGAACATGTGATGTTAGTAGACCAACAGGAGCAACACATTGGATTGGATTAACTGGTACTAAAACAGATGGTCTTTTACTAATGCATAAAAATTTTCAGGAGAAACATATTAAAGACATAACAGAGTATTTTCAAAGCAGAGGTGAGGTGATTTAAATAAAGGATGTTAGAATAACAGATATTTTAAATTTTAATTGATCCTATTATATACCATACAAACCCTCTCCTGTTGAGGGGGTACTTGTACAACTATAAATACAATTCAAATCCTCAGTAAAAAAAAATTAAATTTTTGTTTTCCTAAGTAAATTATTTATTGCTTAATCAGCCAACCACATCCCTTATAGTTTATGTATGGCGTAATTAAAAAGTATAATTTGCAAGTTTTCATATTGTTAAGTTATTTAAAGTTAGTGATATAATTCCAGTTAATTAACTTTTATGTAATTTATTAACCTAAGAGTCTTAATCGTACTTTATAGATTTATTAGAGGAAAAATGTTTGTTGTTTTATTTACAATAACATTTGTCTATACAACAATAGTTAGATAGTATTTTGATTAACTGATTTAATATCATTTAAAAATGATATTTGCAAGGGCAAAAAAGGGAATGTCAGTTTGTTTAATGAAATGGAAAATGTCTGATTGATAACAAACTACACTTCACATTCCCTTTTTTTGTTTTTATTTGATTTTGGTTATTGTGGGGTCAATTGCTATGAAAAAGAAAATATCAATTTTTCCCCACTTTTTTATACCAGCTTGTATACTCTTTATTAAGTTCGGGAATCTCAAATCCATCCTCTTAATGGGTAAGTCCAAAATTTATAGGTTATTGTCCCATTTGTTATTTTAGCTTTATGAAAGAGAAACTTTGTGATTTTTGTGGGTTGGTTTGGGTAGAATTTAAAATAAATTATATTTTAATAGTACTTCTAACTTGTTCCAATATTTTGGGACAAGAGAAATCAAAAGATAATGACACAACATTTTATCGAAAAGATAAAATTTATTTCGGTTCATCTTTTATACTTCTTAATAGTGAACAAGAAAAATTTAAACGTCAAGGAATTTCAAAACATTTTCAAATTGGTTTTGTAAGAGACTTTCCGTTAATTTCTTCACGAAAATTAGCAATTGGTTTAGGTTTAGGGTATTCTTTTCAAAATTATAATTCTAATCTAGTAAGTTTTAATGTTAATGATGGAAGCACAATATTTATTGTAAATTATACCCTTAATCAAAAATCTAAATTATCTTTTAATTTCATTGAATTTCCCATTTCTTTAAGATTGAGAAATCACCCACATGGTGATCATCAATTCGAGAGAGTTTACACAGGGCTTAAATTTCAAAGAAATTTTCTTACGAAAGTAAAATATGTTACTGGCAATATAAAAAACATTTCTAATGAAGTTAATAATTGGAATAAGGAGTTGTATTTAAGTTTTGGATATAATGTTTTAAATTTTTATTTCTCTTATAGTTTGAATCAAATTATGAAAAACTTATACAACCAATATTCTGGTAGATCATTTAATTTAAGATCTATAAAAATCGGATTGATTTTCTATATTTTATAAAAGTTTTGGAATTTTATTTTACGGAATAAAATATATATAAGCTATGTAAAATGATTGGGTAAAATCTTATTTTTGGCATATGGAGAATAATTTAATTATATCTCTAATTTGTGTTCTTGGTGGTAGCTATATAATTATTTTAAGCGAAATGAATAAAAAGATGAAAAATTTTCTACTTTCAATAGTGTTAATTTTAATTATAAATTCTTGTCAAAACTCTACTCACAAAAGTGAAAAGGAATTGAAAACAGAAATTTCTGAAAAATTTATACTTAAAAATTTTGAATATATCTCTTCCGGAGATAAGGATTCCTTTCAAAATACTATTAGTGAAGATTTTAAATTTATCTTATCCGGAACATTAAAATGGAATTATGGTAAGCCATTATCAAGAACATATGAGGGATATGATTCTTTTATAAATGAATTCCTTACCCCTGATCTAGCAACAATACCGGATGGGTTAAAATTCAATTTCGATAAAATAATTGCTAATGACTCAGGTGCTGCAGTTATTTGGCATGGTGAAAGTGAAGCTTTATATGACACATACAATAATAAATATGTGTATATATATGAAATAAATGAGGAAGGTTTAGTCTCCTCTACTACTGAATATACTGATTTGCTTTTGTCTGCATCCTCTTTAGTTAGGACAAAAAATAATTACGAATTTTAAGAAGAAATAATCAAGATCGATAACCAATGGAAGCAATAAATCTTTATGATAAATACGAGGTGTTTAATGAAAAATGGAGTCCACACAGTATTGCTGAACTTAATGGACAACAAGTTTTGATAGCTAAAGTAGAAGGTGACTTTGTTTGGCACAGTCACAAGGAAGAGGATGAACTTTTTCATGTTATAAAAGGGAAATTGATCATAGATTTTCGAGATAAAACAGTTGAATTGTCATCCGGTGATTTACTTGTTGTTCCAAAAGGAGTTGAACATCGCCCAAGAGCTGATGAAGAAACCTGGATTTTACTTTTTGAACCATTAGGAATAAAACATACAGGAGAAAAAACTACTGATTTTACAAAGTTTTACTACCCCAAAATATAAATGGATAAATAATGAAAAATCTAACTTTCTTTTTTCTTTTTGGTACCTTGATTTGTTTTTCACAACATTCGAAAATAGAAGATTTCAAAATTACTATACTCTCAACTATGCTTTCAGACACCCACATAGGAGAATGGGGTTTTTCAGCAATAATTGAAGCAGACGGTCAAAGAGTTCTGTTTGACACTGGTTCAAGAGAAAAAACAGTACTTCAAAATGCGAGTGAATTAAATATTAGTCTTGATAGTATTGAAAATGTATTTTTAAGTCATAATCATAAAGATCATACTGGTGGATTAATAACTTTAAAAAAAAACTTTCCAAATTCTTTCTCAAAAGCACATACTGGAAAAGGTATTTTTTACTCAAGACCTAATTCAAGTGGAATAAGTCACTATATTCTAAAAAATAAGTACTTACTTGAATCATTAGGTGTTAGATTTATAACTCATATAAATCCATCACAAATAATAAAAGGTTTGTGGACTACTGGTCAAATTCCAAGAAAATATGATGAAAAAAATTGGAGTGAATTAGGAAACATAGTTGATTCAAATGGGAAATTAGTTGAAGACACAATACCTGAAGACCAATCTCTTTTTTTTGATACAGAAAATGGAATTGTACTAGTAAGTGGTTGTGGACATGCAGGCCTTATTAATACACTAACATATATAAAAGATATTATCCCGAATAGACCTATTTATAAAATTATTGGAGGTTTTCATTTATTGAATCTTAGGCAGGATAAGCTAAAATGGACTGCGCAAAAGATGAAAGAATTTGGTGTACAATACTTTGTAGGTGCTCACTGTACTGGTTTAAATTCAACTTACTCAATTCGAAAATTTATGAATTTATCATCGAAAAAAGCTTTAGTAGGCTCAGTAGGAACTTATATTACCAAAGAAGGAATTTTCCCAGGATATATGCAGTAATGATATAAGAAATATTACCACTTCATAAAAACTAGGAAATTTTAATCCTCTTCTTATAATATAAATAATTTTTATTTATTGATGCCTAGAGATGAAGTACTGGACACAAAAGAGTTAAAAATATCAAATTTCCCATTTCAGTAATTTAAAGTTTCCTACTAAAATAGGTTGCAATAAAAATATATATTATACTAGAAAATATATTTTAATGTTGTTTTGTGGATATGTAAATTTTACTCGTAGTTATGTAAATAGGGTTGCTATTGAAAAATATCAAGATAAGGTTTCAGTGGAAAGCATCCTTACTTCGCTGAATAGTTCAAAATTTCCATCTTATTTAAATACTTAAAACTTCATATCAAGATATACATGCCATTCATTCATGATATCTCCAAAGCTTAAAATAACTTCTGTTATTTAAATGCTGCTGAACTTCTTCTTATGTAATGTAAACTTTATTTTTGTTCAATTAATTTGTAATCTACACAATTTGTATCTTTAAAATATGAATGAAAATATATTTGGATTAATAATTTTATTTATCATTATTGGACTTATAGGTTATTTTTATTCAAAAAATAAAAAAGAAAATAAAGACGATTATAACGGTATTAGTGACGGATCTGGTAATATACCAGGATAAGAATACTTGATGGTCTTTAAATAATTTAATCCAATAGTTAAGAGTAATTTTCAATTAATAATTAGCTTGATACTAAAATGGTGTTCTACAATTAACATGAGTAATCTTAAAAGATTCAAAAACTATTAATAGCAGCTGGTATTTGGATTAAGGCTGGATTATTTTTTCTATATGTATTATATTAATAATAGATAAAGTTCGATCAGTAAGTAAATTTATAAGATGAAATATTTATTGATTTTATTTCTAGCTACTTATATAGGGTATGGTCAACAAGTTGACACAAATGAAATAAGTATCGTTAAAAAAATTGATGGTTTAAATGCAAATCAAATTTTTTCAAGATTAAACTTTATCATAGATAATATTTTCAAATCTCCTGATGATATAATTCAATTTAATGATCCGAAATTAAATAAAATTATAATCAAAGCAAATACAGAAATTCCTGTACCAAATCAAAATAAAATAATGTATCCCAACGCAATAATTGAATATCCAGATGAAATTATGTATTTACATAGATATACCTTTAATGTATCATGTAGAGATGGAAGATATAAGATGACAATTAATTTTAATAGAGGAGAATTTCCAGGTAAAACTAAAAGCAACCCTCAAAGTCCATATTTAGCAATAATGCGTCCAACTTCAGGATTTATCGCGGAACAAGTTTATTTTTGGAAAAATGAAGTCAAAACTAAAGATTGGATACTTATTTCAAAAAAGAAAAAACAACTATTAATAGAATCAATACCATCTCACATAAAAGATTATTCTAAAAATTTAGAAAATTATGGGAAATATATATTTAACTTAATTCATGAAAATATGTTGGAAAGTAAATACGAAGATGATTGGTAGACTTAAATGATTTTCATATAGACGTTAGGTTATATAATCGTTATTAAAATTTAATATTATAAATGTAAATGGAATATCTGTTTAATGTTTTTGATATTTTCATCCCGAGAGGCAAATAATTTTCCAAATCACAAAGAAAGGATTAATTAAACACTAGTATAATTTTATAATTTAGTTAAAAATAGAAAGAATAATTTTCAGGCTACTTTCTTGAATTAATTTTTGCCAGCAATCTTAATATTTCTAAATAGAGCCATATTAGTGTAACTAGCAAACCAAAAGCACCATACCATTCCATATACTTTGGAGCACCCTTTTCAGCACCCTCCTCAATAAAATCGAAATCTAAGACAAGATTTAGAGAAGCAATTATTACCACAACTAAACTAAATCCAATACTTAACGGTGATGAATTATTGATATTTATAATACTAATGCCTGAACCAAAAAAACTCATTATAAAATTTATAAAATAAACTATAGCAATTCCTCCGGTTGCTGCAAATACTCCAAGTTTAAAATTTTCAGTTGGTTTTATGTATCCTGATCTATATGCTATCAATAGTGAAAACAATATCGCTAATGTTAAAAGTATTGCATTTGTCACTATTCCATTATATAAAGAATTATACATGTATGATATTCCTCCTAACATAGCTCCTTCAAGAGATGCGTATATAGGAACAGTTATCGGAGCCCACTGTTTTTTAAACACAGTAATAATTGCTGTTACAAATCCCCCAATTCCACAACCAACCAATAAAACAGGGTTAATTACATCAAAAGTAAAATATCCTGTTCCTACAAGAAGTAAAAGACTTATTGCTGTTTTATTAACAGTTCCCTCAATAGTCATCTGATTATCAGATAAATTTGTATTTGAAAAAGTTTTACTAGAAAGGACTGGATTACCTGATCTTAATGATAGATGTCTATTCATCTTTTTTTTTTAAATCGTTCACAAATATATTACGTTAAAAATAATTTTATGTCATGAAACCCTATTATTCTAAAAAATTTTTAAAATTCATGTTATATCTACTATTTTATATTGAAAGACTTATTATTCATTTTGATATATAATATTTTTCAATATCTAATTATTAGATATATCAATTTTATTGAATTGACATGATATTTGTTTATTTTGAAATTTAAATTTTAAAATAGGTTATGATTAATTGTACAATAAAGAATGATTTATGTTGAATTTTAACTTACAGCTCAATTTTACAATCTATTTTTTTTATTATTAATTAGTTTATTTTAATTAACAGGGATTGGAGTGCTAGGAAGAAGATTAGTACCACTTATCTCTCCTTTTTTTCTTTTAATTATTTAATGATTTACAAAATTTGAGAATATTTATGAACTCTTATTAATATGTAATTAATAATTGTTAAAACATTTAATTCTAAAATATTAAAATGTTTTTTTCGCTAGATTTCATAAGCCATTCACAACCTAATAAATTTATATACGGTGATATCAAAAAATATTTTTCTTTCAAAATGATTTCATTAGTCAAAACAAAGTTAGGCATTTTAACCACAACTATTAAATTCTTTGCATACTAAATATACAATAAACAAAATAAGAGCCTACTATTATAATTATTGGATTTATATTTTTATATTTAATGTTAGTGAATTCCATGATGATTCGATTAATTCAAACACACTGTAGATGATCAAACAGTTAAATCAAAATAACAATCATGTAACTGTTTTGGTTGACGTATCATACACATCAGAAAATTTTAATAATGTTAAAAATTTTATAAGGAACAAACGGTGCCCTCTTTTTTTTAAATTAAAAGAATCTGGTATAGTAGGATTTGAATGGTTTACAAATAAAAGTAATAGTACTGGGAAATTAATTGAGGTATTTGAAAACACAAATGCTTGGGAGGAATTAGGTAACAAAGTTTTAGATTCACCAATGAATTTAAAATTCAGAGAGTTATATAAAATTGAAAATTTAACAGTATTGGAAGAAGTTAATTAGGGTTTTCAAGCTAAAATTTAAGCAATGAATCCCGTAGTTAAAAGTTATATTGGTGGTATAAATTAAATTTTGAACACTATTTATATTTAAATATTATGAATTTTTTAGAAAAATATTATCCTATTTTGTTAGCTTTTTTAAGCTTTCTTTATTCCATTTTTTTATGGTTTACTGGAAACGAAATGGAAGGAATTTATGTTGGCCTTTGGCCAGTAACAATTTTAGCTTTTGCTATTGCATTAAGACAAAGAAGAAATGACAATAAATAAAAAATAATGAAAAACATATTGATGTTTATTGTTGGATTCATATTTTTTGCGATATATATATTTTTTTATTTTAGAATTGTTTTAAGGCAAAATTTTGGAAAAAGAAAAAAGAAAGCAGATAGTCAATAATATTAGACTTGATTTGTTTTAAGAAGTGTTAATTGTAAATTTCTATTCGTTAAATACAATTTTAATATAAAATGAAGAATAATATTTTACTAACACTTTTTTTAATTTCATTTATATCGCTTGCACAAAAAAAATAATAATGAGAAAGTCTATGATAAACCCCCAGCTATAGAAACAGTTAATAAATTTACAAATGCTTGGATTAATGAGGATATCATGATTTTGATGAAGAGGGAATAATTGTTACAGAGTATTTATATTATAATGCTAATCTGTTGAAATAACAAACTAATACCCTACTGCAATATTAAGTTTTAATTATTTTAAAATTGAAAAAATTTTGTTTTGTTTTTTTTCATTCTCTAATTGTAGGACAGCTTCAAGATAACAACAATTTTGGTAACATTGGATATGGTGGACCCATTTTTAATCAATACCATGACCAGGACACAAATATCTTGTGGGAAAAAATAAAAGATGATAGGTTTTATCATAATAAATTTTTACCAGCAATAATAAATGGAAATAAGGTTCAAGTTAAGTTTGATGCATATTCTGATTTGATGTATGTAAATTTTCGACCAAATTGGAACGAAAATGTTTCACCTAAATCAAATGACTTAATTGTACTTCTGGACAACAAGGAACCTTGGATTGCTTTTAATAAAAAGTGGTACAGATTATTATTTAGAGATGGAAATACATCTTATTTATACAAGCCAATTAAAGAATTATTTATAGCAAGGGAAGCTTCTTCTGGTTACCGAAGAAATGAACCTCCAGAATTCAAATTACAAGAAAAATATTTTATGTTAAGAGATGGACGATTATATAAACTTAAAAATAAGGAAATTAAAAAGCTTGGTTTAAAAAGAATATTAAAGGGTTGAATAATATAAAATTAATATTATAAATTTTATATTATTCATTCTCCATTGGATAAAAGATTTTATTTTGTTCCCTGATCTCATCCATCAATGCTACTAGCTCTAAACTATTTTTTTGTGTCCACAGATGTGATTGTATATGTCCTTTTCTTAAACATTGATTTGCTTCTTCTATTTCATAAGAATAACCCTTGCCTTTGAAATTAAAATTACGCTTTAATCTCTTTTCACCTCTCACAAGGGTTAAAGAAGGTGATTCATGCCATCTTGAGTCTATATAAATTTGTCCTTTTTCACCGCATATTCTAGCTATCATTTCTTCATCATGCGAAAAACTAGAATATAAAATGGCATGTGCATTATCATAAGATAATAAAATTGCCATCTGCTTATCTACGCCTCTGGTGGTTTTTATTGCATTAGATTTTATATCTTTTGGTCTACCTAAAACTAAATAAGCAAGGAATAGTGGGTATATTCCGATATCTAAAAGGCTTCCTCCAGCTTTACTAGGATCAAATAAACGGGAATCAATACTACTGCTTAGTCCATTGAAACTAAAAGAGGCATTAATATAATTTATTGGGCCAATCATGTCATTTTTTAACCAATCTAAAAGTTGCTCAAAGGTTGGATTAAATCTAGTCCATAATGCCTCCATTAAAAATGATTTGTTTTCTTTAGAACACTTAATAAGATTTTGAACTTGATTCTGATTTATTGCCAAGGGTTTTTCACACAAAACAGCTTTTTTATTTGACAATGCTTGAATAGAATATTTGAAGTGGTCCTGATTTAGTGAGGCTATATAGATTATATCAATTTCTTTATCTGAAATTAATTTATGGTAATTGTCATAAAACTTTTTAACATTAAATTTTTCTGAGAATTTTTCTGCTACATGCTCTCTTGAAGAGGCCACCCCATAAAGTATACATCCACTAACTTTTAACAAGTCTGAAGCAAATTTATGTGCGATATTACCTAGACCAAGTATTCCCCACCTAATTACAACCATTATTAACGTATTAAGTCAAATATATTGGAAACAGAAAGCTGCTGTTTTGATGTAAACCCTTCGCCCGCTGTAGTTCCAATTATGCGCCCTAGATTTTGCGCTCTATATTTTACACTTTCAATAAAGTTTTTACTACTAATTGGTGTTTCAATTTCTCCTGAATCCGGATTATAAAATTGACTTTTAAAAGCACTTACTGCTAGAAGTTTTTTTTCTAAATGACCAGAAATATCTAAAATAATATCTGGTTTTACATCATCCCATTGGATATACTCAAGAATTAATTTTGGCCTCCATGAATCTTGAGCAGCTCCTGCGCTATCGAAAGTTTCGATTTTATTTAATCCGCTTAAAAAACATGATTCATTTACTAATTTATTTCCTTTACTATGATCTATATGCCTATCCCTAAAAGCATTACAGAGAACTATTTTAGGTTTAAATGATCTTATTTTTTTAATGACATTAATCTGGTGATGCTCGTCGTTTTTAAAAAATCCATCTTTAAATTTTAAATTTTCACGGTATTTAACATTTAAAATATTTGCTGCATTTTGAGCTTCTTTTTTTCTTGTTTGAATGTTACCTCTTGTTCCCAATTCTCCTTCTGTAAGGTCAATTATAGCAACAGATTTTCCTTGACTAATGGAGAGTGAAAGTGTACCTGCACAACCTAATTCCACATCATCTGGGTGGGCTCCAAAAGCCAAAATATCAACTTGAGTCATGAAATACTTCTTATTGCATTTAATAAATCATTTTTTAAATCATCAAAAGACTCAATACCAGTTGAAAATCGAATCAATTGAGAATTAATTCCCTGTTTCTTTCTCTCATTATCTGTCAATAATGCATGAGAAGTCAACCTAGGACTTAGGGCTGTGCTTTCTACCCCAGCAAGACTCATTGTAGGCTTAATTAAATTTAAATTTAGAAGGAATTTTTTGGAATCTATCTCCGGTACTAATTCGAATGATAGCATTCCCCCAAAACCTTTCATTTGCTTCACAGCTATATCATGATTTGGGTGATGATTCAAACCTGGGTAATACACTTTTGAAATCCAAGATTCACTGTCTAAAAATTCTGCTATTTTTTTAGCATTATCGTTTTGAGCTTGAACTCTAATAAAGAGAGTTTTTATGCTTCTTTCAAGTAACCAAACAGTCATTTCGCTAAGACTACCTCCGAGATTTTTTGCTAAATTGAAAATTCTCTGAATACTTTCTTTAGAGCCTAAGACAGCTCCTGCACATATATCACTATGACCACCTAAATATTTAGTAGCACTATGAAGCACTATATCAATTCCATGTTTTATTGGATTTTGATTGACTGGACTTGCAAATGTATTATCAATCATTGTCCAGATATTTTTATCTTTTGCTAGCTCACCAATTTTAGATAAATCAACTATTTTTAAAGTTGGATTACTTGGAGTTTCAAGATAAATACCTTGGGTGTTACCATTTATTTCGTTTTCAAAATCAATAACTGATATTCCATTTGTAAAACTAAAATCAATTCCATACTTTGGGAATTCCTTTTTAATAAAATTACGAGTACCCCCATACAAATCGTTTTGAAATATTACATGATCTCCAGATTTTAAATGTGAAAGTAGTGCGTTAGATATTGCAGCCATACCTGAACTAAAAATAAGTCCAGATTCAGCTCCTTCTAATGAGGCAATCTTATTTGCTAAACCTAATTGATTTGGTGTATTAAAATATCTTGGGTACTGATTAAATTCAACATCTGTGAATTTATATGATGTAGACATGTAAATTGGTGAAGTTGCTCCACCATATTTCTCATCAACAAGTTCACCGGCATGAACACACCTAGTTTTTAATTTTTCTTCTCTTTTCATTAATTTTCTATCCAGGAAATAACCGAGGGGTCATTAGGTTGTGTTCTAGGTGATAATACTTTAGCTAATTTCCCATTAGGGTCAATTAAATACTTTTGAAAATTCCATGAGACACTTGAACTAATAACGCCGTTTTTTGATTCTTGCGTAAGGAATTGGTAAATAGGATGCATATTCTTTCCTTTAACTGAAATTTTACTCATCATTGGAAAAGTTACACCATAGTTTTTTTTACAAAAAACAGCAATTTCATCATTAGAACCTGGTTCTTGGAAAAGGAAATTATTGGCTGGAAAGCCTATAATTACAAAGTTTTTGTCATTATACTTATCGTAAAGGGCTTGAAGTTTTTTGTACTGCGGAGTAAGGCCACACCTTGATGCAGTGTTTACAATCATAATTTTTTTCCCCTTTAAACTATTAAAATCAAATATATCTCCTTCAATGTTAGTTACCTTGAATTTGTATATAGTCGTATCTAGGTCTGTTTGAGCAGTCGAATTAAATGGTATAATCATAAATATTAAAATAGGTAGTTTTCTAAATATCATTAGCTGTTTTTAAATCAATACATGAAATGAGAACAAAAGATATTAAATCCATTGATCCGTATTAAACAATTTTTTTCAAAGGTCGCAGATTTATTTTAAAGAAAAAAATCTTATTAATTAAATGACCTCTGCACTTAATCCAGCTTCAAGAAGAGCTGTACACTTAGGTATTAATTCTTCTAATAAACCAGTTTTTACTGAACACTTGCCTGAATAATGTACTATATAAGCACATTGTTCTGCTTGAATGTATGAATGATCACAAATTTTAACAAGACATTCTATAACATGATCAAAAGTATTTACATCATCGTTATATAAAATTATTTCATGTTCCTTAGATTCAAGAATGGATATCTCTTCTATTTCTTTTGGTTTAATATTTGGATCTTTAACAGGCATAATTAAATTTTAATGAACACCAATCATTTTTTTGTTTTTGATCGGTCAAGTACAAACCGAACCTCTTACACTTCTTTTTAATCTTAGAAATATCTTTGACATAAAAGCCTGAAAGAATTAAATCACCATTTAAATTTAAAGAATTTGAAAAATCTGGAATTTGTTGGATTAATACATTAAGATTTATGTTTGCAAAAATAACATCATATAAGGATTTTTTTTTATCAATCTTATCATCAAGAATTAAATTTATATTACAACAATTATTAACCAGAATATTTTCTTTTGAGTTTTCTAAACATAATGGATTATTGTCTATCGCGTCAATTTTTTTTGCACCAAGTTTTGAAGCTAAAATTGACAATATACTTGTTCCACAACCCATATCTAATATTGATTTGTGTTTTAAATTCATTTTTAAAGCAAACTTCATCATCATAAAAGTTGTTTCATGATGGCCTGTCCCAAAACTCATTCTTGGGTTGATAACTAGTTCATATTTTTTATCAAACTTTTTGTGGAAATCAGCCCTAATTACACAGTTTGAATCAATCTCAATAGGTCTAAAATTTTTTTCCCACTTTAAATTCCAGTTTTTAAAAGGAATTTTTTTTGATTTTAATTCAATTTTAATTTTATCATTACTAAAAAGATCGATTTGATTCAAAAGGGATTCTTTGAATTCCAACTCCTTGATGTAGGCATTAATTCCTTTTTTTGTAATCTCAAACGTTTCAAATGGTAAATTTTGTAGTTGCGCAAGCAAAATCTCTGTCCAAGGATCTTTTGGAAATACTTTAAAGTACAATCCTAAATAGGTTCTCATTTAAAATGCATTTACTATAGCCATAAAATCCTCTGCATTAAGAGAAGCTCCACCAATCAGACCTCCATCAACATCTAAACCTTTAAATATTTCTTCAACATTATTTGGTTTCACACTACCTCCATATAATATTGATACATTTTTTGCTAAGTTATCATTATATCTATTTGAAATAATTTTACGGATATAAGAATGCATTTCTTGTGCTTGTGAAGGAGAAGCTGTCTCACCAGTACCAATAGCCCATACAGGCTCATAAGCTAAAATTATTTTTTTCCAATCAGACTCTGAAAAGTTAAAAAGAGTACTACTGAGTTGTTTATTGATAATTTCGAAGTGTAAGCCAGATTTTCGATCATCAAGTTCTTCTCCAAAACAAAATATTATTTCCATATTTGATTCAATTGCAGATTTTACTTTATTAATCAGTATTTCGTCTGATTCATGATACAAGGATCTTCTTTCGGAGTGACCAATAATAACAGAATTTACACCTATTCCTTTTAACATCTCAGCTGAAACTTCGCCAGTAAAAGCACCTGAAGAAGCTGCATTCATATTTTGAGCCGCAACACCAATTTTTGTTCCCTTTAATATTTGAAGGCTTTGGTCTAATTGAGTAAATGATGGTGCAACAATAATGCGAACATCATCCGGAATTTTATAAGATTTTAATTTATTTAAGAGGCTTTTTGTTTGTTCTTTGTTATTATTCATTTTCCAATTACCTGCTACAATTTTATTTTTCATGATCTAAGTTATTTTTACTCTTGGATCCAAATATGAATATATCAAATCCACAACAATATTAATTATAATAAAAAGAAATGCAATTACAATAACAGAGCCCATTACAACTGGAACATCTAATTTATTTAATGCCTCTACAATTTCTTTTCCTAGACCTTTCCATCCAAAAATATATTCCACAAAAATTGATCCTGCTAAAAGTGAAGCAAACCAACCTGATACAGAAGTTATTACTGGATTAATTGCATTTTTTAAAGCATGTCTAAAAATCACTTGCTTTTTTGAAAGCCCTTTTGAATAAGCAGTTCTAATATAGTCTTGTGATAGTACCTCAATCAAATTATTTCTCGTAAGTTGAGTAATTACAGCAAGAGGACGAATACCAAGAACAATTGAAGGTAAAATAAGATTTTTCCACATAATACTATATGTTTCTCCAAAATCATCTAATTCGTAAAAACTTCCTGTCATATTTAATTGAGTGTAAGAATTTAAAACGAAACCGAATAGCCATGAAAATAAAATAGCACTAAAAAAAGATGGAATACTCATTCCTGTAGTACTAATTATAATAAGAATTCGGTCTATTAATTGGTCTTTATAAATAGTAGAGATAATTCCAAACATGAGCCCGATAAGCACAGCGACAATCATTGAGGATATCGCTAAAATTGTGGTATTGGGCAGTGTTTCTTTAATAATCTCATTAACTGGCTTACCCATTTTTTGATAAGATGTTCTAAAGTAAGGTAATTTAATAACCAATACTTTATTATTCTTTCTAAATAAAATTCTTCCTCCATAAACTTGAGGCTCATAATGAGAAAAATTATCTTTATTAAGGCTGTGTAGTGAAATTGGAGACAAATCATTTAAATAAAATAAATATTGGTGAATTAGTGGTAAATCAAAACCAAATTTATTTCTAATGATTTTAAGTTGTTCGCTATTTTCATTCTGATCTAACATCATTTGTGCTGGATCACCAGGAAGTACTGTGAACAAAAAAAATACTAACGATGCAACACCGAGAAGTGCTAAAAATGATTGTGAAATTTTGCTTAATAAATAAAGCATTACCTACTTAAGTGTATAAGTGCAAATATTGCGTAGTTTATAATATCATGATAATTAGCATCTATACCCTCACTAATTACCGTTTTTCCTTTATTTTCTTCAATTTGCTTCACTCTCAACAATTTTTGCAAAATTAAATCTGTCAACGAACTTACTCTCATGTCCTTCCATGCCTCTCCATAATCATGGTTTTTATTTTTCATTAGTTCAAATGTGATATAGATTTGTTCATCATAATATTTTAATGCTATTGGGGAATTTAAATCTGGTTGATCTACAAGACCAAGTTTCATTTGAATTAATACCATTATACTGTAATTAATAATTCCAATAAATTCAGATTCCTGACCCTCATTAACTTTTCTTATTTTCCGTGTTTGCAGACTTCTGATTCGATGAGCTTTTATATATATTTGGTCTGTAAGAGAAGTAAGCCTGAGTATTCTCCAAGCAGAGCCATAATCTTCGAGTTTTTTTTCAAAGAGGCTTCTGCATTGAAAAACAATTTTTTTATACTCTTTTTCTGTAGCTTCCATTTAATTTAAGTTTGTATAAATTTCTTACTTATTTTAATATAATTAATTTGAAAAAATAAAAGTTATCAAAAATAATTCATCATCTCATTTAATTCGCATACGTGAACATTTAATTGAATTAGCTACACCTAAAATTATGGGCATACTAAATTTAACAGAAAATTCATTTTATGATGGTGGAAAATATAATTCAATAAAATCTGCAACTTTTCAAACAAAAAAAATGATTGAAGAAGGTGCCTTTTTTATTGATGTAGGTGTTGCCACCAGTAAACCAGGTAGCGAAATTATAAACCCAACTAATGAAATTAAAATTCTTAAACCTTATTTAAAGCATCTTTTAAGAGAATTTCCTAATACGTTTTTTTCAATTGATACATATAATAGTGAAGTTGCGAAAATGAGTTTAGATCTAGGTGTTTCCATGATAAATGACATATCTGGAGGTGACTTAGACCCAAATATGTATTCTATTGTAAGTTCATATATGGTTCCATACGTCATGATGCATATGAAAGGGATACCAAAAACTATGCAAGTAAATCCTTACTATGATGACATTGTTAGTGAAATAATTTATTTCTTTAGTGATAAGATAAAAAAAGCGAGATTATCTGGAATTCATGACATTTTGATTGATCCAGGTTTTGGTTTTGGAAAAAATATAAATCACAACTTTTCTTTGTTAAAGAATTTATCCTTATTTCATGCATTTAAGTGCCCTATAGTTGTCGGAGTATCGAGAAAATCGATGATATACAAAACATTAAATTGTAGCCCAGAACAAGCTTTAAATGGAACAAGCGTATTAAATACATTGAGTTTAGATCGTGGTGCAAAAATATTGAGAGTTCATGACGTAAAGGAGGCGAAAGAATGCATTAGTTTATGGAAAATGCTGCATTAGTTTTTTTAAATTTACAAAAAGTAAAAATTGAAAATTACAGATTTTATTGATTTTTCTTTTATAGATGTCATTGATATATTGCTTGTGGCCTTATTATTATTTTACTTATATAAACTTGTAAAAGGGACAGTAGCTATTAATATTTTTATTGGAATTGTAATTATATATCTAATCTGGAAATTAACTGACTTACTTAGTATGGATGTATTAAGTAATATTTTAGGTAATTTTATTAGTGTTGGTTTTTTCGCTCTTATAGTTGTTTTTCAACAAGAAATTAGAAGGTTTTTATTACTACTAGGGTCTACAAATTTTACAAATAAAAAAAATGTAATTCGTTATTTTAAATTTTTAAATCAAAGTCAAGGTCCCCTGAATCTAAATCTTACAGTTTTTATCAATTCCTGTATGGAAATGGCAAAAAATAAGACGGGAGCTATAATTGTATTAAAAAGAACTAATTCTTTAGATTTTATACTTAATGAAAGTAATCTAACACGAATAAAAATAACTCCACAAGTTCTAGAAAGCGTTTTTTTTAAAAACAGTCCTCTACATGATGGGGCAATTATAATTGAAAATAATAATATTGTTGCAACAAGGGTAATTTTACCTGTTTCGGAAAGTAATGATTTACCTTCTAGTTATGGGCTAAGACACAGAGCGGCCCTTGGAATAACGGAAAAAACAGATTCAATAGTTGTAGTAATTTCTGAGCAAAGTGGTAAAATTGTATATTTTAAAGGTGGGGAATTTATTAAAATCAAATCCAGTGAAATGCTTAATGAATTGGTTTTACAAGACCTTAACAAATAATCAGGTAAAAAGCTGCTCTTCAAACTGAACTTTATAAAGCTTTGCATAACGACCTTCATTTAATTTGATCAATTCTTTATGTGTTCCTTCTTCAACTATTCTTCCATTTTCCATCATAACAATTCGATCTGCATTTTTTATAGTTGCTAACCTGTGTGCAATGATTATTGATGTCTTACCTTTTGTAATTTTTTGAATTGCTTCTTTTATAATTTCCTCAGAATAAGAGTCAATAGATGATGTAGCTTCGTCTAAAACTAAAATTTCTGGATTGGATATGTAAGCTCTAAGAAAAGCTATTAATTGACGTTGACCAGAAGAAAGCATAGCACCACGTTCTTTGACATCATAATCATATCCTCCAGGTAAAGAAGAAATAAATTCGTGTACACCAATTTTCTTCGCAGCATCTACAACTTTGTTTTTTGATATCTTATGATTTAAAAGTGTAATATTATTGTAAAGACTATCTGCAAAAAGAAATACATCTTGTAACACTACCGCTATATGTTTTCTCAATTCTTTTAAATTATATGATTTTATTGACCTACTATCAATAGTTATTTCTCCAGAATCAAATTCATATAAACGAGTCAATAAATTTATCATTGTAGACTTCCCTGCACCAGTCGAACCTACAATAGCAATTGTTTCTCCTGCTTTAATTTTTAAGTCTATTTTTCGTAGAACTATCTCTCCTGGTACATAAGAAAATTTTAAATCTTTATAATTAATATCCCCTTTAATATTTTTGGGAATATATTTTCCATTTTCACTAATGATATTTTCGGTTTCTAAAATATCAAAAATTCTTTCAGCAGCTACCATTCCCATTTGTAGCGAATTAAATTTGTCGGCTATCTGACGTAACGGTCTAAAAAGCATTTGTGACATTTGAATAAATAAAAAAATTGTTCCTAGTGAAATATTACCTCCTGAAATAACATTAAATCCACCATACCAGACTAATAATCCAATGGTAACAGATGATGAAATTTCAGCGATTGGAAAGAATATTGAATTGAACCATACGGTTTTTAACCAAGCCTTTTTATGTTTTTCATTTATTTCAACAAATTTCTTGTACTCAATTCGTTCACTATGAAATAGTTGTACTATTTTAATTCCACTAATTCTTTCTTGCACAAATGAGTTTAAATTTGAAACTTGAAAACGAACTTCTTCAAATGCTTTTTTCATTGATTTTTGAAATAAACGTGTGGCATATAAAATAACTGGCAGTATAGAAAAAACAATTAGTGATAATTTCCAATCAACATAAATCATTATTGCTATTACTAATGACATTTTCAATAGATCAGCAATAATCATAAATAAACCTTGTGAAAAAATACTAGAAATTGTTTCAATATCATTTACAGATCTTGTTACTAAACGGCCATTGGAAGTTTTATCGAAATAAGCCATTTTAAAATGAATTATTTTATCAAATAATTTTATGCGCAGATTCTTAATTACTTTTTGCCCTAGCCAATTTGCATAAAAAACGAATAAGAACTGAAAAATAACTTCGAATATTAAAGTAATTAACATAAAACTTACAAAAAACAACATTCCAGAATAATTTTTTGGTCTAATGTAATCGTCAATAGTTATTTTTAGTAAATATGGTGTTAAAGTTGAAAAAAGAGACAATAAAATTGCGGTAATACTGACAAAATAGTATGTTAACTTAAATGGTTTAATAAACACAAAAAGTTTTTTAAAAAGTTTTAAGTCAAAAATTTTACCACTTACCTTCGACATCCTTATTTAAAAATAGATTCAGGATACAATATTTCAGTAAGGAATAAACCTTTAGCTGGAACTGAATAACCAGCCAAAGAACGATCTCTACTATCAATTATGTATTGAAGGTTTTCCAAAGTCTTCTTTTTTAATCCAATTTCCAATAATGTTCCAACTATTGCACGTACCATATTTCTCAAAAATCTATCAGAAGAAATTGTAAATATATATCCCTGCCTTGATTTTTTCCAATAAGCTTTTCTGATATCACAAATGTAGGTTTTTACATCTGAATTTGATTTTGAAAAACACTTAAAATCTTGTTGATTGAGAATAATTTTTGATCCCTTATTCATCAATTTTAAATCTAAGGATTTTTTAAAAAAATAATGCAAATCATTTTCAAAAGCATTTTTATTTTTTGATATATGATATTCATAGGTTCTGGAAATTGCATCAAAACGTGCATGGGCATCTCTTTCTACAGGTCTTAATGATTTTATTACTATGTCAAGAGGCAGAAATTGATTTAATTCATAAACTAAATTTGATATCCTTTCTTTATTAATTTTCGCATCAAAATGAGCAAACATCTGCTTTGCATGGACACCACTATCAGTTCTCCCGGCTGCAGTAATATCGACCGAATTTCGTAATATGGTTTTCAATGAATCCTCAATTACTTCTTGAACAGAAATAGCATTAGGTTGGCGTTGCCAGCCATGATAATTTGTACCTGAGTAAGAAAATTCTAGAAAAAAACGCATTTTTAAATTTATACGTGCAAAGATAATTCTATTTCATACTTACTACAAAAAGTTAATTGTCTCAACTATTTGATTTTTCAAGCCTATTTTTCTTATCTTAAAACATATTTCATCAATTCTTTTAATAAATGACATTTGAAAAAAATACTTCTTCTCTCTGATACTCATGGATATTTAGATGACAAAATTATAAAATATGTAAATGAATCTGACGAAGTCTGGCACGCAGGTGATATAGGGAAAAAAGAAATTCTCAATTCTTTATCAGAGACAAAACCATTAAAAGCAGTTTATGGAAATATTGATGGTAGAGAAATAAGATTGCAAACAAAAGAATTTTTGTTCTTCAATTATGGAAATCATAAGGTCTTAATCACACATATTGCAGGTTATCCAGGGAAATATAATAAGAGTGTTAAAACACTAATTTCTTCATATGAACCTAACATATTAGTTTGCGGACACTCTCATATATTAAAAGTTATATATGATAAAAAAAATAAACATCTTCATTTAAATCCAGGAGCAGCGGGAATTTCTGGATTTCATAAAACAAGGACAATGTTACGCTTTCAACTAAATTATGATAAAGTAAATAAATTAGAAGTTATTGAAATAGGTAAAAGATAATTTCATCGAACTCTATCAACTGAACGAATTAAATCTTCATCTTTTAAAATAGCTTTTCTAGCAAAAAATGCTATAACTAACTGAATTAAACTAGACGAAATATGTAAATAAGTTAGTTCTAGTTTAATCCCGCTTATTATATAAAATAAATAGTAAATTATTATTGAAATAATAATAAAACATAGTATAAAACAAATTCTAGCTTGTGCTTTTCGATTACGAAAGAGAAAAATATTAATGAAAGAAACTATTGCAATAATTAAAAATAAGTTTGTTTTATTTACTAAAGATCTGCTTTCTTGTGTATATGATAAATAAAATGTAATAAAAGATAGAACAGATAAAACAAGTATAAATAACGTTTGTATTCTTTGTATCATTAACCAATTATAAAATTAAATTTGTTTTGACCTCTTAGTTTTAAAAAAATTTGTAATATTGTTTACTCTCAAATTTAAGTGGAAATTAAACCACACACAAAAATTCAAAACATTTAATGTACGAAATAGCTACTCTTAAAACAAAGAAACTACCTGAATTACAGGAAATAGCAAAAAAAATAGGTATTAAAAAAACCGCAGGTCTTAAAAAATTAGATTTAATTTATCAAATTGTTGATTTAATCGCTTCAAAACCTGAAGAAGGCCCTATATCAAGTTCTAAAAAAAACGATGATACAAAAGAAAAGTCAAAACCTAGTTATGAGAAAAAAACTCCCTTAAAAGTTTTACCTGTTCAAAAATTAAAAAATAATGCTACTAGTGAAACTAGAAACGACTTTAAAACTCAAAATAGAGATAATCAAATTAACAATCAAAGCAAAAAAAACGGAAATCAAAAAAATAAATCAAATAATAATCGAGGTGAACATAATCACAATAGAGATAATAAAAGCCGTTATCGTCAACCAGATTTTGAATTTAACGGAATTGTTGAAACAGAAGGAGTTCTTGAAATGATGCAAGAGGGTTATGGCTTTTTGCGATCTTCCGATTATAACTATCTTTCTTCTCCAGACGATGTATATGTATCACAATCTCAAATTCGACTATTTGGTTTAAAAACTGGTGACACAGTTTTAGGCTCGGTAAGGCCCCCAAAAGAAGGTGAGAGATATTTCCCACTAATAAAAGTTGATAAAATTAATGGATTGGACCCAAAATTAGTTAGGGATAGAGTTTCCTTTGAACATCTTACACCTCTTTTCCCCCAAGAAAAATTTAATGTTGCTGAAAAGATGAGTACAATTTCTTCAAGGATAATGGATCTTTTCTGTCCTATAGGAAAAGGACAAAGAGGAATGATTGTCTCTCAACCTAAAACTGGTAAAACTATGTTGTTAAAAGATATCGCCAATGCCATTGCAGCAAATCATCCAGAAGTATATCAGTTAATTTTGCTCATTGATGAAAGACCTGAGGAGGTGACTGATATGCAACGAAATGTTGATGGTGAGGTGGTTGCATCAACTTTTGACGAGCCTGCTGAAAGACATGTAAAAGTTGCAAACATAGTTTTAGAAAAAGCGAAGCGTTTAGTAGAGTGTGGACATGATGTTGTAATTTTACTTGACTCTATAACTCGGCTAGCAAGAGCGTATAATACTGTTCAACCGGCTTCAGGAAAAATATTGAGTGGTGGGGTTGATGCTAATGCCTTGCATAAACCTAAACGTTTCTTTGGCGCTGCAAGGAACATTGAAAACGGTGGTTCATTATCAATAATTGCAACTGCATTAACCGAAACAGGTTCAAAAATGGATGAAGTAATTTTCGAAGAATTCAAAGGGACTGGCAATATGGAACTTCAATTAGATCGCCGAATTGCTAATAGAAGGATTTTCCCTGCAATAGATTTAGTCTCTTCAAGTACAAGGCGTGATGACTTATTATTAGACGAAAATACAATAAAGAGGATGTGGATAATGAGGAAATATCTAGCCGACATGAACCCTGTTGAAGCCATGGAATTTATAAATGATAGGTTTACACGGACTCAAAACAATGAAGAATTTTTAATTTCAATGAATTCTTAACAAAATGTATCCGTGGCTATTAGTCGGTTTTTTTTATTGACCCATTTATATCTAATTAAAGGGAGCCTACGTATTTCGACAGTTTAGATTTTAAGTTACCAGCTTTATTTATGTGTATTATGTTTTTTTTAGCTAGTTTATCTATCAAAGAAATTACTGATGGAAACATTTTTTTTGCTTCTTTCTTATTACTAGTCTCCTTTAATTTTTTTATAGCATTTCTAGTAGTTTTATGCTGTAGACGGTTAATCAGTCTCTTTTTTTCACTTGATCGAATGCGTTTTAGTGCAGATTTATGATTTGCCATAATTATTTTTTATTTGTAGCCCGTAGGGGAGTCGAACCCCTCTTTCCAGGATGAAAACCTGGCGTCCTAACCGATAGACGAACGGGCCAAATTTTACGTGCGCAAATGTACACGTAATATTATTATTAAGCAAGTACAAAATAAAAGTTAAAATATTGATCAATATGCTTTGGCGAAAAATACTCTTCCTTTTGAGGGATTTCCTGAATAAACACATCTACCTGTTTCCTCTTTTTTACTATAAGGAATACACCTAATGGTTGCTTTAGTCTCATTTTTTATAGCATTTTCAGTAACCTCAGCTCCATCCCAATGAGCTAATACAAAGCCGCCCTTTTTATTTAAAACATCCTTAAAATCGTCAAAATTATCTACTCTAGTTGTATTTTCTTTTTGGAATTTTTTTGCTCTATCAAATAACACTTTTTGAATATTAATTAACTGATTTTCTATATAATTTATTAGTTGACTTTGATTCACTAAACTTTTTGAAAAGTCATCACGTCTAGCTACTTCAACTTTTCCATTTTCAATATCTTTAGGACCCACAGATATTCTTAAAGGAACTCCTTTTAATTCATATTCGTTAAATTTAAATCCAGGCTTAAACTTGTCCCTATCGTCAAACTTAACTCTGATATCATTACTTATTAATTTACGTTTTATTCTTTCAGCAACCTTAAAAACGTCTTCTTTTTGTTTTTCTCCCTTATATATTGGAACAATAACTACTTGATATGGTGCTAAATTCGGGGGTAAAACTAGGCCGTTGTCGTCACTGTGGGTCATAATTAATGCTCCAATTAATCGGGTAGATACACCCCATGATGTTGCCCAAACATGTTCTAAACCTCCGTTTTTAGAAGCAAATTTGACATCAAAGGCTTTAGCAAAATTTTGACCTAAAAAATGAGAGGTCCCAGCTTGTAATGCTTTACCATCTTGCATCAAAGCTTCAATGCAAAATGTTTTTTCAGCACCTGCAAACCTTTCACTTTTACTTTTAATCCCCTGAATAACAGGAATAGCCATAAAGTTTTCAACAAAATTTGCATAAATTTTATTCATAAGTTTTGCTTCCTCAAGAGCCTCTTCTTTTGTCGCGTGTGCAGTATGTCCTTCTTGCCACAAAAACTCTGCTGTCCTCAGGAAAAGTCTTGTTCTCATTTCCCATCTAACTACGTTAGCCCATTGATTTATTAATATTGGCAAATCTCTATATGATTGAATCCATGATTTGTAAGTATTCCAAATAACAGCTTCACTTGTAGGTCGAACAATAAGTTCTTCTTCAAGTTTAGCGCTGGGATCTAAAGTTAGTTTGCCTTTATTCATACTATCGTTCTTTAATCTGTAATGAGTTACGATTGCACATTCTTTAGCAAAACCCTCAGCATTTTTTTCTTCTGCCTCAAACAAACTCTTCGGCACAAATAGAGGAAAATAAGCATTTTCATGACCAGTTTCTTTGAACATTTTGTCGAGTTCATTTTGCATTCTTTCCCATATCGCATAACCATATGGTTTGATAACCATACATCCACGGACAGCTGAATTTTCAGCAAGATTTGCTTGGACAACAATCTCATTATACCATTTAGAATAATCTTCTTTTCTTGGGGTTATTTTTTTAGCCATAAATTTTTTGGCACAGAATTTGCCTATATTAAATTGTTAGAAAATAGTAACACAAAACTAATCCTTTTGAACCACATTTCTAAAATCAATTAATATGAAAACAACAGGTTTATTTTCCATTTCAATTAAACAATTTATTGTTTACTTAGCTGCTATATTTGTGACTAGTTGCGGTAGTTTCCAGTTTTCTTCCTATTACTCGAATGATGGAATATATTCAACAGAAAGAAATATTAGTACAAACAATAATAAAAATGCAGACAACATTTATTACACTCAATATTTTAAAAATGCTGCAGAATCAGTAGTTATAGATAATAAATCAGAATCATTAATATTTACTGATGTCGATTCATACAAAAGTGTTACTGAAATTCAGGAAGACGAAATTTTAGATGACTTTTCACAAAAACCTTGGGGAGATTTAACATCACAAACTGAAATAATTTTAATTAACAACAGACCAAACTTTATGTGGGGTCTTTCTGGATTTGCCTTTAGTTCTCCTTTTTGGAATGGATTTTATTCAAATCCTTATCGATTTGGATATGGAGGATTTATCAATCCCTGGTTTTACGATTCTTTTTTAAACCCATTTGGAGGTTTTACGGGAATGTGGGGAGGGTTTGATCCTTTTTATTCCCCTTTCGGTTTTGGTGGATATTATAACCCATATGGTTATGGATTTGGTTATAGAAATAGATTTTTCAATATCTGGCCATATGGAATAAATGGTTGGAACAGATTTAGTGATTATTATGGCGACGACTTAATAAGAAGCAATAATCGTGACTATAGATCCACAATAGCACGAATTAAATCAGGAAGGGGAGAAAAAACATACAACAACTCAAATTATAAAAGAAGTAGAGAACGATCAAATGATAAAAAAAATTCCTCTCAAAATATTCAAAATACTCTAAATAGAATAAACGTTGGTCGTGGAGCTAATTTGGTTAGAAGAAATTCGATAACCGGTTATGATCGAAATAGAATAGTTTTAAGTCAGACGAGGAGTTCAAGTTCAGTAAGGAACCTTAGGCCGGGCTTGAATTTATCAACCGCAAATAAGAAACTAGGCTTACTAAGAGAAAATGCCAACATTAATAAAAATTCTTTAGAAAATTATGGAAGCAGAGGGAGATTACAAACCCAATCTCGTTTGGCTAATAGAAATCCTAAACAAAATAACTTTAACTTAAGAAGAGGTGAAAAGAGTAATGAAGTCCAAGTTCCTAGAATAAGATCTAATGAATATAAAAACCGTGCAGAACAAATAATAAAACAATCAAGCAAAAATCAAAGAAATAATTACAACTTTAGCAGATCTAACAATTCAGGGCGAAATTATAATAGATCTTCTAATTCGGGAGTTAGACCCTCTTTTAATTCTGGGAGTAGTAGGTCATCATCTGGAAGGGGCGGCTCATCCTCAAGTGCGGGAAGAAGAAACTAACAAATAACTTTTACTGAATTGAATAAAGTACTTTACACAGGTCTAATTTTTTTTCTGAATTTTTTTTCTCCAGCTCAAACTAGAAATGATATTAATTATTTAACTAGTTCATCCTTGAGTGGTTCTGCAAGGTACATTTCTATGGGGGGTGCTTTTGGTGCTTTAGGGGGTGATATTTCTGCAATAATTGATAATCCTGCTGGGTCATCAGTTTTTTTAAACACCGAGATTGGAGGCACAGTTAATTATAATAATATTAATTACGAAACTGTTTATTTTGGAAATAAATCAAATAGGGAGAGTGAACTATTCAATTTTGACCAGTTTGGTGCTGTTTTTGTTTTTAATAAAAAAAATTCTGAAAACCCTTGGACGCGAATTAGTGCCTCTATAAATGTAAATAGAATAGCGTCTTTTGAAAATCAATTTACTTTGAATGGGTTAAGCACAAATAGTATAGCTGATTATTTTCTATATTATGCCGATGGAATTAATTTTGAAAATATCCAACTGTATGATGATGAATCAATTGCTGAAGTATATCGTTTACTCGGTAACGATATAGGTTTTGGAGCTCAGCAGGCCTTTTTAGGATACCAATCTTATATAATTGACCCTCTCTCAAATAACCCATCTGAACAATCATATATTTCAAATATTGAATCAAGTAAAAACAGACATTCTTTAAATGTCATTAACAATGGATTTCATAGAAAAACTAGTTTCAATTTTAGTGGACTTTATCAAAATATTTTACATCTGGGATTTAATATTAACCAGCATCGAATTGACTTTATAAATAATCAAGAATTTTTCGAAGGAGAACAAGATTTAAATTCTTTTATTTATGATGTAAGTTTCGACAACAAACTTGTAAGTTATGGTGAAGGATTTTCTCTGCAATTTGGAACCATACTTAAATTAAATAGTATTCGTGTAGGATTATCATATGATAGTCCTCAATGGTTTGAAATTAACGATGAAACCATTCAAAAAATAAGTTCATATAGATACGAAAGTGAATTTGAAATAAAAGAAAACATCAATCCTGAAATAACAAATGTATTTAGCCCATATAATATCAAAATTCCTTCAAAAGTAAGTGCAAGTTTTGCTTATATATTGAATGAAAGAGGTCTATTTTCAGTAGAATATTCCTCTCAAAACTTATCTAATATTTATTTAAGTGATGAGGGTACAAGTTCTTATCTTGACGAAATTAATTTAGATGTCAATAATGTGTTTTCACCTGTCAATACTTTTAAAGTAGGGGGAGAATACAGATTTAAAAAAGTAAATATTAGGGCAGGATTTTATAATAGATCGAAAAACCAAAATCTTATTATAAATAATGACCAAGCTGTAACTTTTGGTTTTGGATTCAACTTTAGAGCAAGCGCTATAAATTTTTCTTTTATCCAATATAACGAAAATAAGAAGATTCAACTTTTTTCTAGAGGTCTTATTGATTCTTATGATCTGAACAAAAAGCTGTCACAAGTTTCAATCAGTTACAATTTTAAATTATAAAAAAGATTCTTAAATTTTTTATAAATCTGTATATTTATAAGCACCTTTTGTGATATGAAAATAGAAAAACTAAAACCAAATAACGACTTTTTTTCTGACAAAGATCATTTTTCGAAAAAGACCTCAACACCAATAAAAAAAAACGAATTTGAATTAAATCGTGATGAAAAGTGTGTTAACCACATTTTTGGTATTACTGTTACAAGTAAATTTGGTGGTAGATTTGTAAAAAAAGATAAAAAACTTGAGTTTTTAGAAAATATCAAACCTGATACCGATTTTAATGAATAGCTCACTTTTTGTTTATAATTCTTTAAAAAGTAAAAAGGAGCTATTTAAACCTATTCTTGAAAACAACGTGGGAATGTATATTTGCGGTCCAACAGTATATAATTACGTACATCTTGGAAATTGTAGAACATTCATTTCATTTGATTTAATTTATCGTTATCTCAAACACTTAGGCTATAAAGTAAGATACGTTAGAAACATAACTGACGTTGGGCATTTAGAAAATGATGAAGATGATGGAGAAGATAGAATTGCAAAAAAAGCAAGAATTGAAAAAATAGAACCCATGGAAGTAGTTCAAAGATATACTGTAGATTTTCACGATAAAATGGATAAGTTTAATGTTCTACCTCCTAGTATTGAACCAACAGCCACGGGCCATATAATTGAACAAATAGAATTAATTAAACTAATTATAAATAAAGGTTTTGCTTATGAAGTTAATGGATCTGTATATTTTGATGTTTTAAAATTTAATAAAGAAAATCATTATGGAAAACTAAGTGGTAGAAAAATTGAAGAATTAATTCATAATACAAGATCTTTAGAAGGTCAAAATGATAAAAAAAATTCTCAAGACTTTGCTTTATGGAAAAAAGCAGAACCCAAACATATCATGCATTGGCCATCCCCCTGGGGCGAGGGCTTCCCAGGTTGGCATTTAGAATGTACTGCTATGAGTCGAAAATATTTAGGCCAAAAATTTGATATCCATGGTGGTGGTATGGATTTAAAGTTTCCTCATCACGAATGTGAAATTGCTCAAGCTGAATCTATTGAAAATATATCACCAGTAAACTATTGGTTGCATGCAAATATGTTAACCCTAAATGGTAAAAAAATGGCCAAATCAACTGGAAATAATATTTTACCCGATGAAATGTTTAATGGGAGTAATAAACTAATTAAAAAGCCTTTTTCTCCAATGACTGTTCGCTTTTTTATGCTTCAAGCTCACTACAGAAGTATAATCGATATAAGCCAAAATGCTTTAGAAGCCTCAGAGAAAGGATTTAATAGACTTACAGAATCTTTGATGACATTAGAAAAAATAAAGTCCTCTAATTCGACGACTTACTTTAATATAGAGGCTTGGAAAGAAAATTGTTATAAAGCAATGAATGATGATTTTAATTCTCCTGTCCTAATTGCACAACTTTTTAATGCCGCAAAATTTATAAATGCAGTTGCAAATTCCAAAAAAGAAATCAGTAAAAGTGATCTTAATTGCTTAAAGGAAACGTTTCATCACTTCTACTTTGATGTTCTGGGATTAAATAACAAAACACCTAACAATTCGATTAATACGATCCAATTAAAAGGAGTACTTGATTTGGTTCTAGACTTAAGGAAAAAAGCTAGAAATTCAAAAGATTTTAAAACATCTGACTTAATTAGAGAATCTCTTTTAAAACTCAACGTACAAGTTAATGATTCTGAGGAGAGAAGCAGCTTCAAAATAAAATAAAAGATATTCTTTGAAAAAAATATTTGTTTTTCCTTTAGTTATTATAATTAAACTTTATCAGTTAGTTATTTCTCCACTTAAACCCCCTTCATGCAGATACAGTCCAACTTGTTCTCAATATGCTCTGGAGGTATTAAAGAAATATGGGATTTTTAAAGGGATCAGTCTATCTTTTAAAAGAATAATAAAATGCCATCCATGGGGTGGATCTGGGTATGATCCAATTCCCTGAATATTACATTTCTTATCGTTTTAAATTAACTAAATTTACATAGTTAAATCATTTATAAATGTACTTTTCTAAGATTGATTGGGCACCAAGCGAAACTTTATTTAAAATTGGTGATTTCGGTATCCACTATTATAGCCTAATGTTCATTATTGCCTTCAGTTTAGGATATTATTTAATGAAAAATATTTTTAATTATGAAAAAATTTCTTTAGACTATCTAGAATCACTATTTGTTTATATGGTTCTCTCTATACTCTTAGGAGCAAGACTTGGAGATGTTTTTTTCTACAGTTGGGATTACTATCAAAATCATCCAGTTGAAATCTTATTACCCATAAGGGATACGCCAAATGGATATACATTTACAGGATTTAGAGGATTAGCTAGTCATGGAGCTGTTGTTGGAAGTCTTATAGGTTTGTACTTATATCGATTAAAATTTAAAGAAAGATCATTACTGTGGCTTTTAGATAGAGTTACAATTCCTGTTTCAATTGGAGCTAGTTTTGTTAGAATTGGAAATTTTTTTAATTCCGAAATTGTAGGAAAATATAGCAATTCAAACTTTGGTGTGGTTTTTTTAAATCGTGGTGAAATTCTTCCCAGACATCCTGCTCAATTATATGAGGCACTAGGATATATAGTTTTATTTTTTCTATTGCGTCAGGTTTATAAAACTGATAAAAAACACAAAGAAGGTTATTTAATTGGGCTTTTCTTTGTTGGCATGTTTTGTATTCGATTCATTATAGAATTTATAAAAGAAAGTCAAGGGGGATTTGAAGAATTTCTTGGTATTTTTTCAACTGGACAATGGTTAAGTATTCCTTTTATTCTTCTAGGACTATTTTTAATGTTTTTTGTTCCTAAAAAAGTTTAACCTATAAATTCGTTAAAGATTTTATTTACAGGCATTTTAATTTATTTTAAAGGGTGTGTAGATTTTAATAGATCAAAAAGTATTATTAAAAAAAATCTATTTCAAAAGGAGGCAACATTAGATTTATTGTAAACTAACGGGGAGTTAATTTCTTTATTGAACATAAAAATTGCAAACAGTCCATATAAAAGAAAAAACGGGATTAAAGTAAACAACTAATATGGAAAAAATTCAAGTCATGTTACTTATTTTTGATAAAGAAAGTATTTTAACTTTTACATAAAAAAACATGCGTGTCATTTGATCTAATTTTATATGTAAAAAAAGAGAAATTGTTTCTATTTATAAATTCAAGGCCCAGTGGTCTATATCATCTATTTCTTGAAAAGTACTATCAAAACGGTTTTAGAAGTGAACCAAGAAATTTGTCTTAATTTAAATTTAAAAATTGATGACATAATTAATCATAAATTGAGCTTAAAATGGAAAAATCTCTCAAATATCCAATAGGTAAATTTAAATTGGTTGAAAAACCAAAACATTACGAAATCAATAAAGCGATAAATGAATTATCAATGTTTCCTCAAAAATTAGAATCAAAATTAAAAGATTTAAGATTTGAGGATTTTTTGAAAATTTATCGTGAAAAAAGTTGGAATATTAAGCAGATTGTTCATCATTTGGCTGAAAGTCACATGCATTGTTATTTAAGAATTAAATATGCAATTGTTGAAGATTCTCCACAAATAAAGGATTATAATGAAAAAGATTGGGCAAATCTTCCTGATAGTGCGAATATTAATATTTTAGATAGTTTAGAACTTATAAGTTGTCTTCATGCAATTTGGGTGAATTTTCTTAAAAACCTAAGTGAAGAGCAGTTTGATAGAACATATATTAATCATGAGAAAGGGAAAGAATATTCCGTTGGTAGTATTGTTCTTTTATATGCATGGCATTGCAATCATCATTTGGCTCATATAGATCTTGCTTTAGAAAGATAAAATCATTTAAATAATCTTTCGATGAAAACTCCCCAGAATAGAATAGACCTTTCTATTTTTCTGATAAAGTTTTTTTGTTGTTCTGGGTATCAAACATAACTGGTGTAGCTATAAATACTGAAGAATAAGTTCCAACAAGAACACCCACAATAAGCGCAAACATAAAACCTCTAATTGACTCTCCACCAAAAGTAAAAATAGCAATAAGAACTAATAAAGTTGTGAGTGAGGTATTCAATGTTCTACTCAAAGTGCTGTTTAATGCCCCATTAACAGTTTCATCAAAATCTTTTTTGGAGCTGTCATTAATAAACTCTCTTATTCTATCAAAAACTACGACCGTATCATTCAAAGAATATCCTATTACAGTTAAAATTGCAGCGATAAAAGCTTGATTAATTTCCATGTTGAAAGGCATAAATGTAAAGGTCAAGGAGAATATACCTAATACAATAAGGACATCATGAAATACAGCTGTAACAGCTCCTAAAGAAAATTGCCATTTTTGGAAACGTAAAAGAATATAAAGAAAAACTACAATTAGTGATCCGATTACAGCTAAAAACGAATTATTCTTAATATCATCAGCAATTGTAGGTCCAACTTTTATAGAAGACATTATACCAATTGACTTTTCTGAACTACCCTTTACAAAATCGTCATATGTAATACCCTCAGGAAGAAAATCTCTTAGTGAAGCAAATAATTTATTTTGTATTTCCTCGTCAACTTCAACCCCTTCAATATCAACTTTATATTTTGTTGTTATTTTTAATTGATTTTCCTCTCCAAAAGTTTTTACCTCGGAACTACCAAAAACATTATTAGTAATTGAATTAATTTCAGATGGATTAACAGGACCTTCAAAACGTACAGTATAAGATCTACCTCCTACAAAATCAACACCTTGGTTCAATCCCTTTGAAAATAGTGAAACAAGACTTATAATAATTAATGAGCTAGATATTAAATAAGCAATCTTTCTTTTTTGTAGAAAAGAAAGATTTATATTAGAAAGGAATTCTTTTGTTGCTTTCGTTGAAAATGAGACATCCTTGCCTTTATCATTTCTGGAATCAACAAGTATACGAGTAATAAATATTGCAGTAAAAAGTGATGTGCCTATACCAATAAGTAAAGTAGTAGCAAAACCTTTTATAGGCCCAGTCCCAAAAATAAACAAAATTAATGCTGTTAACCCTGTGGTGATATTCGCATCTAATATTGAAGATAATGCGTTGTTGAATCCATCTGATACAGATTTTCTTAAGCCTTTACCTTTCTTAAGCTCTTCACGAACTCGTTCAAATATTAAAACATTAGCATCTACCGAAATCCCAATAGTTAATACAATACCTGCTATACCAGGAAGCGTTAGAACAGCTCCAAGTCCAGCTAAAATCCCAAATATCAGAAGAATATTCAATAATAGAGCTATGTCAGCGAAAATTCCCGAAGTACCGTAATAAAATATCATCCAGAGTAAAACAATAATCAATGCTATTATGAATGAATATATCCCTGCCTGAATAGCTTCTTTTCCTAAAGAAGGGCCAACAATTTCAGATTGAATAATCTCCGCGGATGCAGGTAATTTACCGGCTCTCAAAACATTAGCTAAGTCTACAGCTTCGTTTAAAGTAAAATTTCCAGTTATTTCCGATCGGCCTCCAGATATTGCGCCGCTTGAAACACCAGGTGCAGAGTAAACTATGTCATCTAGGACTATAGCAATATTACTTGCATCTTTATATGCTTTTCCTGTCATACTTTCCCATATCCTTGATCCTCTAGAATCCATTTGCATCGATACAGCAGGATTACCAAGTTGATCAAATGTTTGAAGTGCATCGACTACTACTCCCCCACTTAAAGGTGCTATATTATCTCTATTTGACTTTAATGCAAATAATTCAACCACACTCCCTTCCGATAACGGTTTACCCCAGGCAAAACGAATATATCTATACTCAGGTGGTAATAATCTTCGTACTTCAGGTTGATTTAGATAATCCATAATTAATTCACTGTCCATTGCATTAAATTGAGCTAAAACCGGCCCACCTTGAAAACCTTGACCAACTATTCGGTCTAAAATTGGATTATTAGTTTGAGCGATTGAATCTTGAGAAGCAACGTCAGCTAATAGATCATCTATTTTTGAGCTTTCATCTTTTTCATCAGTCTCACTTGAAGCTGTTTTAGAACTAATTTGCTTCCCAATTAATGTGTTTGCTTCAATTAAAAAACTTAAAAGTTTATCATTTTTATGTGTTTCCCAAAACTCAAGTTGTGCTGTACTTTGTAATAAATTTTGAACTCTATCAACATCTTTAGCTCCTGGTAGTTCGACTAATATTCTGCCTGAAGTACCTAAACGCTGTATATTTGGTTGAGTAACTCCAAACTTATCAATTCTTTTTCTTAAAACTTCAAATGCAGAAACAATTGATTCATCTATTTTTCTTCTGATAATTATTTGTGTTTCTTGGTCACTCATTTCATAGTTAATCTCGTCACTTAATGTTCGATTTGCAAATATTTCAGGAGAAGCAAGTTTTCCAGAACCTTTTATGGCTTCAAATGCTCTAAAAAATGATTCAATGTAAGGCTCATCTGATGACTTTTGTAACAAATCTGCGTCATCAAGTGCTTTATTAAAAAGAGGGTTTTTGGAGTTTTCAGCTAAACCAATTAATATATCACGAATTGATATTTGAAGAATAACATTAATACCTCCTTTAAGGTCAAGTCCTTTATTTAACTCTTTTTGTTTAGCGTCGTTGTAATTAGTAAATCCATAAAGTGGACTATTTCCAATTGAATCAAGATAAGAGATAGCCTTCTGATCACGTTTTTCTAAATAGTTAGATTCCTCAACCGAAATAACCTGTTTAGCATAATTATCTGCTTGTGTTTCAATATTGCTGGTGATAAACGTAAAAGAGAGCTGATAAATACTTACTAAGGCAAATAATATACCGAAGACTTTTATCAAAGAATTGTTTTGCATTTTAATTTAAATTAAACCATATTTAGGGCGAGCAAATATAGGATTAAACCAAAGAAAAGACAACTCTTAAATGAAATTATAAAATTTAATATTGCCTACTGAAGAATATTTGACAATGAAGAGTTCATGTCTTTTATTTTTTCCGCACTTTTTCTTAGTAAATATTTTTCATCATCGTTCAATTTTATATCAACAATATTTTCAACACCATTTGCACCAATAATGCAAGGTACTCCAATACATATATCATTTAGTTCGTACTCTCCCTCTAAAAGAACTGAACATGGTATTATTCTTTTGTAATCATTTAAAATATTATCGACAAGGTATGAAACTGACGCACCTGGTGCATACCATGCAGAAGTACCTAGAAGCTTAGTCAGGGTTGCTCCACCTACCATCGTATCTGAAACAACTTTATCTAGATTCTTTTTACCTAAAAATTGTGAAATTGGAACTCCATTATAACTAGCTAATCTTGAAAGTGGAATCATTGTTGTATCACCATGACCACCTATAACCATACCTTGAATATCATTTACAGGTTTATCTATGGCTAATGACAAATATGTTTTGAATCGTGAACTATCTAATGCACCCCCCATTCCAATAATTCTATTTTTTGGGAGACCTGTAGTTTTTAATGCTAAATATGTCATCGTATCCATTGGATTCGAAACAACAATAATTATAGATTCAGGTGAATATTTCAATATATTTTCGGATACTTTTTTAACAATTGTTGCATTAATACCGATTAACTCTTCACGAGTCATACCTGGTTTTCTTGGAACACCAGAGGTAATTACAACAACATTACTTCCTGCTGTTTTAGAATAATCATTAGTTACTCCTGTAATCGAAGTGTCAAAGCCCAAGGTTGTAGCTGTTTGAAATAAATCAAGTGCTTTACCTTCTGCAAACCCTTCTTTAATATCTAATAAAACAACTTTACTAGCTATCTGTTTTTGTGCGATATATTCTGCGCAAGAGGCACCTACATTCCCTGCCCCTACAATGGTAACTTTCATTTTAAAATATTAAAAATATTAAAAACACACAATTATACATCAATATTTGCATAAATAGCATTTTTCTCTATAAACTCTCTTCTAGGTGGAACCTCATCCCCCATTAGCATTGAAAAAATACGATCAGCTTCTCCACCATTATCAATTGTTACTTGTCGTAGAGTTCGTTCCTCAGGATTCATTGTGGTGTCCCATAGTTGCTCAGCATTCATTTCACCTAACCCTTTGTATCGCTGAACAGAAGCTCCTTGTCCAAATTGTTCAAGCAAAATTTCACGTTGGTTATCATTCCATGCGTAGTCTTTCTTTTGTCCTTTTTTAACTAGATATAATGGTGGTGTTGCAATATATACATAACCAAGCTCAATTAATTCTTTCATGTAGCGGAAGAAAAAAGTTAAAATTAAAGTAGAGATATGACTTCCGTCAACATCTGCATCACACATTATAACGATTTTATGGTAACGAAGCTTATCTATATTTAAAGCTTTACTATCTTCCTCAGTACCAATTGTTACTCCCAAAGCCGTATAAATATTTCTTATTTCTTCATTTTCAAATACCTTGTGCTGCATGGCTTTTTCAACATTCAAAATTTTTCCTCTTAGTGGAAGTATCGCTTGAAAATTTCTATCTCTACCTTGTTTTGCAGTGCCACCAGCAGAGTCACCCTCAACTAGAAAAACTTCACATAATGTTGGATCTTGTTCAGAACAATCAGAAAGTTTACCAGGCAAGCCTCCTCCACTCATTACTGTTTTTCGTTGAACCATTTCACGAGCTTTTCTAGCTGCATGTCTTGCCTGGGCTGCAAGTATGACTTTTTGAACTATTATTTTTGCATCATTTGGATTCTCTTCCAAATAATTTTCAAGCATTTCTGAAACTGATTGGGAAACTGCAGAGGTTACCTCTCTATTCCCTAGTTTTGTTTTTGTCTGACCTTCGAATTGTGGTTCCGCAACCTTTACGGAAACAATAGCTGTAAGTCCCTCTCTAAAATCATCACCAGATATTTCAAATTTTAATTTATCTAATAAACCAGAATTATCAGCATATTTTTTTAGAGTGGTAGTTAATCCTCTCCTAAATCCAGAAAGATGTGTTCCCCCTTCGTGAGTGTTAATGTTATTTACATAGGAATGTAAATTTTCTGAGAAAGAAGTATTGTATATCATAGCAACCTCTACTGGCACACCATTCTTTTCTCCTTCCATTGCAATAACATTTCCAATAATTGCTTCTCTATTTTCGTCTAAAAAATGAATAAATTCTTTTAGTCCTTCTTTTGAATGAAAGGTCTCTGATAGGTTTTCTCCTTTATCATTTTTTTTTCGTTTATCAACTATAACAATATTAATCCCTTTGTTTAAATATGAAAGTTCTCTCATTCTAAGAGATAAAGTTTCATAACTATACTCTAGTGTTTGGTTAAATATTTCTGGATCTGGTTTAAAAGTAACTTCCGTACCTGTTTCTTCAGTATTACCAATACTTGCTACTGGAGTCTCAGCCTTTCCTCTAGAATATTTTTGTTGCCATATTTCACCTTGTCGATAAACCGTTGCAGTTAAACTCTCTGAAAGAGCGTTGACACATGAAACACCTACTCCGTGAAGTCCACCTGATACTTTGTAAGAATCTTTATCAAACTTTCCTCCAGCACCTATTTTAGTCATGACTACTTCAAGAGCTGATACCCCTTCCTTTTTGTGAATCCCAATTGGGATTCCTCTACCATTATCTTTCGTTGTAATTGAGTTGTCTTCATTAATAATTACAGATATTTTATCACAATGTCCAGCAAGAGCTTCATCAATTGAATTATCAACAACTTCGTAAACTAGATGATGTAATCCCCTTACACCAATATCTCCAATATACATTGATGGTCGCATTCTTACATGCTCCATTCCTTCTAATGCTTGAATACTATCAGCAGAATATTGATTTTTTTGGATTTCTTCACTCATATCTATACGGTTAAATTGGCAGAACCAACAACCATCAAATATACCTAAATTACTCCTTAAAAAACGCGCTCAACCCTTGTATTTGTTGATTAAGTTATCAACATAAAAGTGAATAAAAATTCATAATTTATAATAATTAATATTATAAAAAAATATTAATCATTATAGCTTTTTTCATGAACATTCAATACTGCTCTTCCACTAGGATCATTCTGATTTTGAAAAGCTTTATCCCACTTAAGTGCAATAGGTGTGCTACATGCGACAGAAGGGACTGAGGGTACACTCAAAGCAGCAGCTTCGCTTGGAAAATGAGATTCAAAAATTGTTCTATAATAAAATTCCTCTTTGTTCTGTGGTGTTTGAATTGGAAAACGATAATGAGCATTTTTCATTTGTTCATCAGATATTTCATTCTCTACTAGTTCCTTAAGTTTATCAATCCAACTGTATCCTACCCCATCTGAAAATTGTTCTTTTTGTCTCCAAGCTACGCTTTCAGGTAAATACTTTTCAAAAGCTTTTCGTAGAACCCACTTTTCCATTTTATCATTGTTAATCATTTTATCCTTAGGGTTTATTCTCATAGCAACTTCTATAAAATCTTTATCAAGGAAAGGCACCCTTCCTTCAATTCCCCATGCTGCAAGAGATTTATTAGCTCTAAGACAATCGTACTGATGAAGCTTTTCCAACTTTCTAACTGTTTCTTCATGAAATTCTTTTGAATCTGGTGCCTTATGAAAATATAGGTAACCTCCGAATAGTTCGTCAGCTCCCTCTCCAGATAGAACCATTTTAATTCCTAAAGATTTAATTGCCCTGGCCATTAAGTACATAGGTGTAGATGCTCGAATTGTTGTAATGTCATATGTCTCTAAATGGTATATTACCTCGCGTAACGCATCTAATCCTTCTTGGATAGTAAATTTTATTTCATGGTGAATTGTACCAATGTGTTTAGCTACTGATTTTGCTGCCTTTAGGTCTGGTGAACCATCTAAACCTACAGAAAAAGAATGAAGTTGCGGCCACCATGCTGCTTGTCTATCTCCAGTTTCAACTCGTTTAGCTGAAAATTTTTTAGCTAATGCAGAGGTAATAGAAGAATCTAACCCACCAGATAATAAAACACCATATGGTACATCACTCATTAACTGTCTATGGACAGCATCTGACAAGGCATCATGAAGGTCATTTATACTCGTATTATTATTTTTGACCAAATTATAATTTTTCCAATCTGGATTATACCATTTAACAGGCTTTGAATCGCTACTTGACAAATAATGTCCTGGTGGAAATAGTTCGATTTTTGAACAGAACTTATCTAGGGCCTTCAATTCAGAAGAAACAAAAAAAGTCCCATTGCCATCCCATCCCATGTATAACGGGACAATTCCAATATGATCTCTAGCAATAAAGTATTCATTTTTAATTACATCATATATTGCGAAAGCAAATATCCCATTTAGCTTGCTCACAAAATTTTTTCCCTCCTTTTCATAAAGTGGCAAAATTACTTCGCAGTCTGACTTTGTTTTAAAATTATATTTACATCCTTTTCGCAAATCCAAATGATTATAAATCTCACCGTTAGCAGCTAAAATCAAATTTTCGGAAACACTAATAATTGGTTGGTTACCTGATGTAGGATCAACTATTGCTAAACGCTCATGGGAGAGAATTGCTTTTTCACAATCATATATTCCACTCCAGTCAGGTCCTCTATGCCTAAGCTTTTTTGACATTTCTAATACTTGGGGACGCAACTTGTTTTTGGATTGTTTTAAATTAAAGGCACATAAAATACCACACATATGTTATCTTTTTTTACAAAAATACAACATGTATTTAAATATATTTATTATATATTAATTTATAATTAATAATATTTATTTTATATGGTAAATAAAACAAATTTCTTTAATTTTTAGAGCAAAAATTATGTAATATGTAAAAAATTTTTAGTTTATTCTATTACTATATACAATATTACCATTAAGAATTGTTGCAACAATTTTAGCATTTAAAATTCTTTTCTTAGATTCATCTAAAAGGTCTCTATCCAAAATAACAAAGTCAGCTACTTTTCCAACTTCTATAGAGCCTTTTATATTTTCTTCGAAATTCGAATAAGCTCCCCAAATTGTCATTCCTTTTAGGGCTTCTAATTTGCTCAGTTTATTACTCGGAAGGTAACCGTCTTCAGGAAATAGATTACTATCTTCTCTAAAAACTGCTGAGAAAAAGGTTTTAATTGGACTTACATTTTCAACTGGAAAATCAGTACCAAGTGCAATACGGCCAGATTTTTCTAATAAAGATTTATAAGCATACGCTCCTTCAAGACGTTTTTTTCCCAATCTGTCTTCAGCCCAGTACATGTCACTTGTTGCGTGTGAAGGTTGAACTGAAGGGATAATTTTTCTATTAAATAATTTAATATCAGAAGTGTCAATAATTTGTGCATGTTCAATTCTCCACCTTGGATCATCTGAAAAAACGAGGGCCTTGTTATATACTTCAAGTACAGCTTTATTAGCTTCATCTCCGATAGCATGTGTATTCATTTGGAAAGATGTAGTAGCCAATTTGTATGCTAATTTTTCTAATGAATCTTTTGATGTTATAAAAGACCCTTTATGTTTTTTTAAGTCAGAATAATCTGATTTTAATGCAGCACCTCTTGATCCAAGTGCACCATCAGCGTATATTTTAAAAGAACGTACAGTTAATTTGTCAGTGATAATTGGACCATTTGAAAGAAAGTACTCAAAATTATCTTTAGTATTTGCAATCATAGCATATACTCTTATGGAAAGCTCATTTGACTTTTGCAAACTATCTATTAAGTAAATATCATTTTTATTAAGCCCAGCTATTGATACAGAAGTTAGCCCATTTTCAAAACTTATTTTTTCGGCATCTTTTAAAGCCTTTACCTTTTCAATTATTGAAGGCTTGGGAAGTATATTCGAAATAAGCCTCATTGGGGCATCAACTAAAATTCCAGTCAATTTTCCATTTTCTTTTATTATATTCCCTCCATTAATTTTTGTTTCTGGATCTATTCCAGCAATATCTAAAGCTTTCTGGTTTACAAGCATAGCATGGCCGTCAACTCTCCTTAGTGCCACTGGGATATCAGGAAACATTTCGTCTAAAATGGATTTGTTTGGAAATGTTTTTTCTTCCCAATCATTCTGATCCCAGCCTCTACCAATAATTGCTTTTAATTTTTTATTTTTTGCAAAATCCTTAATTCTACCTATTACCTCTTCAAAACTTCTTGTTCCCGTCAAATCTACTTTTTGAAGGCTTAATCCTAGGCTTACAAAATGACAATGAGAATCTATGAAACCTGGATAAACAGGTAGTTCTTTAAGATCTAAAATTTTTTTTGCTTTATATATATTTAATAGTTCCTCGCCACCAACAGCGACAAATTTTCCTTTATTAACAACAAAAGAGGATGCTTTACCTATATTGTCTGCCATTGTATAAATACTTGCGTTATGAACAATTAGATCAACTTTTTTTTGGCAAGAAGGTAAAATTAGTATTAGTGAAAGGCTTAAATAAAAAAAGATTCTTTTAACCATTTTTTTCAATTCTAGAGGGAATATTTGTTTTATTTTTTTGAAGGACAAATGTAATAAATTCAATTTGGGTTTGAATTGTTTAATTCAAAAATTACGATTCTCCACTAGTACTGAAAATCAAACTTATAAGTTAATCCACCTAAAACAAGTAATGGTGCTTCTGGATAATATGCCCATCTACCATGTATTCCGGACGAATTAAGTCTTGCTTTTACAAAAAGGTCGAATTGTTCTGTAATCTTGAATGAAATATGGGTAGAGGTTGTCAAAAATAAAGGAAGAGTTTCTTTATCGGGGGGGATAGCTTGAGCATCCACTAAACTTTGTTCAAAAAAAATTGGCCTTAATGATGAATCCCTAATTCCCCAGAGTGATCCAGTAATACTTAAAGCAATAAAGTCTCTTAATTTAACTTGACTCTCCCAATTCATTTCCAAAGAAGGGGTATTCCATAGAATTTGTTTTTCTTCTGTTTCATAATAATTATATCGTGTCTCAAAAAATACAAAATTATCCTTTACTAAGTCTATTCTGATAGAGGTCTTAATTCCATATAGATTAGTATCTAAATAGTTGCTTTGAAAAGAATTAGAAAGTCTATACGGAATAAGGTTATTATCATTATCAAAAGGTAATCTCTCAAAAAAGTTAAAATTTTCAATTTGATCAAATATAAACCCTATATCAAAATTTAAAACTGAAGCCAATTTTGAACGAATTCCTAAATTTAAATTATACTTGCTAAATGATGGAGTTAAATTTGATGAAGGTGCTAAATATGGATTTTTTTTTGTTAAAGAACTATAAGTGTTTAAAGTTATTCCTCCATCTCCTTTAAAGTATGGTAGTAAAACATTTCCTGGTTTTTTATACAATAGTTCAATTTGAGGATAGTAAACAAGATTATTAGAAATCTTATCAACTCCAAGAATATATGAAGCTCCAGCTCCAATTTTAATTTTCAAATTACTTTTATTTGAATGCCAAAATAGATCAATTGCACCTAAACCTTGAGTGAATTCTAGATTACTTTTTTCATAATAAGAAGATTCAAAATTAGTTTTAAAACCAAAAATTTTCGATTCTCCTGTAAGTTTTCCAGCCCCTAAGTCAAAATCAAATTTATTTTTTAATGCTAACTGTTGTTCTAAAGTATTAAAATTATCAGATGCCATATTTGCCTGAAATGTAAAACTTCGAAGAAAAAAATTATACCAATTCCAATGAGTCCTAATTTTTAAATTATTTCTTCTGATTTCAGGATCAATATTTCTTAAAAAAAATGTATCCAATGAGTTATTATTAAGACCGAAATAATTATTTATGTTAGATGTGAATGTAAAGTAGGTATTTACATTATAATCAGTGCTTCTAAGGTTGTGATTAAGCCCAAAATCAGTGTAGTTTTGGTTACTCTTCAAAAGGGTGTTATTAATATTATTACTAAACCCATCTTTATAAAAACGTACACCAAATCTTTGATTACGGTCTATTTCAGTAACATTAGAAACATTAAGAAATAATTGATTTTTGTTTCCATAAGCACCGCTAAAGATTGTATTAAATGGTAAAAAAAGCTTTCTTTGTTTTAATTTTAATGGAGTTGCCTTATTTGGTTGAAATGTAGAAATTACAGGCACATTTAATACCTTATATGAGATATTTTTTTTTGATGTTTTTAGACTATCAGGTACTTTTGGATTAGACTTAATTTTAAATGCCTCATTTAAACTCGGTGAGTAGGACTTAACAATAATAATTTCTTGTATTCCAATTTTAGATTTGTCATCATTCTGTGCTAGTAATTCAAATGAAAAAAATAATAACAATAATATCAATCTAAATACATTCATTAATTTTCTTTATTAATTGTAGAACTATTATAATTTTCTAAGAAGATTTCATATTCTTTCTTTAATTTTTTGGCCTCTTCAACCATGTCGGGATAAATAGTAAAGTTTTCAATCAATGATTCCAATACAAAAATTGCTTGAAAAGGATCATTTAGCGCGTAATAATTTTTTGCTAATAAAAGTAAAGCCTTTACATTCCAATTACTTTCTTGACTTGAACTTCTCGCTATTTTGGTTATCAATTTATTTGATTCTAAAAATTTTTTTTCTTTATTCAATAAAAATGCTCTGAAATAAGTTGCCTCAGCAACCATTTCTTCTATAGAAGATTTTTCAAGTAATTTATAGGATTCAGCTGCCTTAATACTATCATTAAGCATAATAAAAGAACGTGCTCTAATTGAATGTGCATCCCAATATATTTTTTCATTTAAATCCTTGAACTTCAAGACATCGTCAGATACCATTATCGCTTTTTCAATTTCTTGGGACTCAAAATAAGTTCGCATTAAATTAAATTTTGCAAACCGCTTATTTTCTTCAAAAGATGCAATCTCTGATAGTTTTTCCATATATTTTATTGCTTCAATCTGTTGATTTTTATTTTTAAGTAGAATAATTATCCTGGTTAAGGCTTTTTCTGAATAGACTGAAATTTCACCACTCACTAAAGATTGATAGGCTAATAGAGCTTCATCCCATTTTTGTTTTTCAAAATAAATCTCTGCCAAATAGTAGGTTGTCTCTTTACTAAATGGTCCTTCAGGATATAGTTCTAAATATTCCTCAAATAATTTTAACGCAACATTTTTATTGCCTTCAATAAATTTTTTCTCCGCAGAATTATATAGGGTTTTTTCTATTTCAACATTTGTAAACCTATCTAGTTTTTTTTCTTTAATCCATTTTGAAAAATAAGAAACATTGCCCATATCAACAGCAATTTCTTTCAGTACGCTAAGGGCCTGTTCACCAATTGAATATTTTTTATATTTTATAGCAACCTTTTCTAAAATATTTCTTGATGAATTATATTTTTCTAAATTATAGAGAATCAATCCTTTATTTAACTCAGATTTTGATAGATATGGACTAACCTTAAATTTACTGATTAACTCATCATATTTGCTCAATGCTTTATCGTATTCCATTTCATTTGTATATGCATTTGCTAATTCAAACAAAACTTCATCTATTAAGGGATCTTTTGGATATATTTTAATAAAATCATTTAATGTCTCAATTTTTTTAATATTTCTATCAACAAATCCATAACTAATTGCCTTTTGGTATGTTGCATATGGAGCAGATTTTGGGTTTAATGCAATTGCGGTGTTATAACTCTCCATAGCAGGCCAATATTTTTTTAAGGCGAACTGGGAATCCCCAATCCTTAAATATGTATCTGTTTGATAAGATTTATCTAAATAATCATTCTCTTGGTTGAAGGCTTTGAATGATTTTAAAGAATATTCATATTCACCTAGTTTAAAATAAACATATCCAACATCATAGTTTACCCTAAAAATACTTTCAACATTTGATTTTTTTGGGTGTTTTTTAAACTGCTTGTACAAATCTAGTGCTTGATCATATAAATTAAGTTCATATTCTGATCTCGCGCACCAATATAGAGCGTAAGCTTCTAATGATTTATTTTCTTTTAATTTAAACGCTCTCTTGAATAGATTACTAGATTCTTGATAAAGACCATTTTTATATTTTTGAATAGCATTTAATATTAATAATTTTTGTAGCACTTTATTGTTCTTATAAGTACCTTTTCTTTCTAAAATATTTAAAGCTGCAGAATAATTTCCTGCTTTTGAGTAAGAGTCGATTAATAATTCTTTTAAAAAATTATTTTCATCGTTTTTTGGATACGTTTCTATGAATCTAATTATAACACTAAGGGGTTCCTCAAATGAATTACCTATTTCATAACTGAGCTTTGCATAGTTTAGAAATGCATCCTCGGAAATTGGTGAATTAAAATTTATATCATAGGCCTTTTTAAAAGCATTCAATGCTTCTTGCTTTTTATTTGTTTTTAAATAACACTCGGCTAGAGCAAAATATGAATTTTGAACAATTTCACTTTTTTCCTCTATAATTTTATTGAACTGACTTATTGCTAAGTAATATTTTTTTTGCTTAAAATAAGCATACCCTAACTGATAATAGTCAGTGTTTTTCCAGGTACCATTTTTTCCTTCATATAATTCTAAATAAGGGATTGACATTTCGTAATTATCTAGATTAAAATAGCTTTCACCTATAATTTTAGAAAGTTCTGACTTTAAAGTTTTGTCATTATATAAAAGAGCTTTTTGGGCTAATTGTATTGCATTGCTAAAACGACCCAAACGAAAATTCATATCCGCTTGAAAATATAGAAGATCATTTTTTTTATTTGATTCAGATATACTTTTAAAAGACTTTAGTGCTCCATCATAATCATCTAATTGATATGATATGTGGCCTAGGTAATAATGAGCATCGGATTCATAATCTTTGTTGTCTTTCACCATCTCTAGTAATTCTCTGGCTTTATTATAATTTTTTGCAGAAAATAAAGTATACCCTTTATTAAAATAATAATGGTCTAATTCAATTTTAGGTACATCTTTTTCTGAGACACGGTTAAACCACTTTAAAGCGTATCGATACTTTTCATTTTGGAAATAAAAATTTGCAATATCAAAGTCAATATTCTTTAAATTATATATATTGAAAAAATCTTCTTTAAATTGACTTAACATTTTTTCTGCTCCAGAATAATTTAATCTTAGAGCATTAGAAAGTTTGTTAAAAGTAACCTTTTCCCTTATTGAAAAATTATCATAAATATCTTCTTCAAAAATACTTGACTGCCATGCTGTATAGTAATAATTCAGTCCAAAAAAATGGCTAGATAATTCTGTAAAATTCTTATTATTATATAATTGAGCTGCTAATAAATATGGAATCAACGTGACATAAAAGAAAATATTGATTTTTTTTTTTGAAGATTGATACATAATATTAAAGTTAAATTATTCGAAACATATAGTGTCCTCTTTATAATCAATAAATATTCATTTTATCAACAAAATAATTAAGACTGATTGAAAAAATTTAAATTTGAAAAATTTATACTCTAATGATAAATCTTCAGAACGTTTCAATAATAAATAACAGAAATGTTGTGTTCAACAATATAAATTTTAATGTTAATTCAGGTGAGTTTGTTTTTTTAATTGGTAAAACTGGTTCAGGAAAAAGCAGTCTCCTTAAAATATTATATGGAGACACACCTATTAGTTCTGGGACTGGAAATATTTTAGGATTTGATTTAAATAAACTAAAAGATAGAGAAATACCTCTTTTGAGGAGAAAACTTGGGGTAGTTTTTCAAGATTTTAAGCTTTTGACGGATAGGAGTATTTATGACAATCTTTCTTTTGTTTTGAAAGCAACAGGATGGAAAGATAAAATTAAAATTAAAAAAAGAGTTGAAGATGTATTAGATATGGTTAATATTGATTCGAATTATAACAAATACCCATTCGAACTTTCAGGCGGGGAGCAACAACGTATTGCTGTAGCAAGAGCCTTACTTAATAATCCTGAACTAATAATTGCTGATGAACCAACCGGAAATTTAGATCCTGAAACTAGTAAAGAAATAATGCAATTATTCAAAAAATTACATGAGGGCGGAATAAGCTTAATAATGGCAACTCACGACTATAATATGATTGTTAAATTTCCAGGAAAAATTTTCCAATGCAATAATGGTGCTTTAGCAGAAGTAGTAACAAAAAAATAAATCATTTTAATTTCATTAAATATAATTTCTTTAAAAAAAATTAAATATTCTTAATTTTGTAAATAAATAGTTCATTGACAATTCATGGGGTCGACTGGTTTTGACAGCAAGACGCATGAAAAAGTAAGCAAGTCGAGCGCTGAATAATAGCTCGTGAATCTCATTTTTCATATTTTTAAATGGCGAGAATAACTACGCTCTAGCTGCATAAAACCGAATTATAGTAAGTTCATGCCAAGTTCTAGCAAGGCTAGGAAGCTGGATGTCTCATAATAGCCCTTGTTGACGGCGATTACAAATGAGGCACCATAAAAGTCAACATCGAAATACTGAAGCATCGACAGTATTTTTCAATTAGGATGCTAAGATCTGTATGGGCAGTTTTCGGTCAGTGCAGATTCGAAAATTAAACGAAACCTAAACTTGTAGAAAGCTCTTTGATCGCTTGTTTGGACGCGGGTTCGAATCCCGCCGACTCCACTATTAAGCCCTGAAAGCCTTGTGTTTTCTGGGCTTCTTTTTTTTAGTTGCCTGGAGCGTTTCCTTTTCTCTGTTTTACAACCATTGATTCTACACTCCAAATTTAGTGGTTTAATTTTTGAGTATCTTTATGTATTCAAATAAAATTCACTCCAATCATATCATTAATATAATTAGCAGGGCTTGGATTGCCGTAATCCCTGCTATTGCATAAACTTAAGCCCTATGAATACATCTAAAGATTACGCATCATTCCTCCAGCAATTACAATGGAACTACTTCGTCACATGGAGAACACCTTACAGAATCAATACGATGATGGTGAGGAACTGGCTTATGAAGCTTCTAAAGTGATCTAACAAAGTAAAACAGGCATTCTTTGTAAAAAAGAGAGATAAAGAAGACTAAAACAATCTACACATTTATATGCTTATTGGCACAAATCATAGACCAGTAAATTACACAATGCACACAATCCAAATCCTATCTTATCCAATGTAAATCATTTCCTTAGTTAGGATTTCTGAATCCTTTTTTAGGGGGTGTTTTTTTGGGTTTTTATTTTGGATACGTTATGGGGATCAGTTTTTTATCAAAAACATCTAAAATCACCTAAAAATGATAAAAAAATGCCAAAAATGAGCCAAAATTGGTCAAAAATGATCAAAAGAGGACATTTAAAAGCCTACAAAAATCCAGGGGAAAGGTCTTACCGTATTCCATGTGATGAATATCATAAATCTCAAGCTGAGGTTTTTAAAATTTAATTCTTTTAAAATATAAGCTAATTGCAACTGCAAAAAGATAATCACTACCCTATCTTATAAATTTATACAAGGATTTTTCTCACAAGTTTTACACACAAATTACTGCTACAGTGATTGATATAAAACAGTATTTAGTACCATTATTGTAAAATTTAAAAATATTCATTTTTGATCAATTTTGGCTCATTTTTGACATTTTTAATCATTTTTAATCAATTTTGGCTATTTTTAAACATTTTTGATGAATTTTGGATTATAGTTTATATATAAAAATAGAACTTAATATCCATCAGAAAAAGTTCTTTTTTTAACCTATCTTCTCTTAAATACAAATAAAATTTACCTGCCTATGCGATTTATAAATTATTTGATAGAAGTGAGTTTTGAATGAACTAACTAATAACTGAGAAAAATCGAATCTAAAACCAATTAAATTATGATCTTCCATAGATCTTGCATTAAGATCATTAGTATAGCTTAAACCCAATAAATATCAAAGAAAACTATTATAGTTGCTATTGCATCTTTATTTAGATTCATTAATCGAAGGAGATTTAAATCTCTTTTTTCCAAAATGCTATACCACCAGCTTGCTTTCCAACCTCAACCTTATCAATCAGTAAAAGTTTATTAAGATCAATAACATCAACAATTCCGGGCTCACCGCCTTTTCCTTCAACTGAAACAAAGGCATATTTACTATCACTTGATATGGCAACACCGTGGGGCACTGACGTTGAATTTTTTATTAGTTTAATTAAATTTCCTGTGTTAAGATCCCAAATAGCAGTTTTGCCATTTCCTTTTAAAGTTACTACCATAAATTTGCCATTTGGTGAAATCTCGACATTGTATGGATTTTTTTCAATTTTGATTCTTTTGGATACTTCCCATTTATTTAAGTCTATTTCAATGATCTCATTCGAACCATTTCCAGCCACGTAAGCTAAAGATTTGTTTGGATGTGGTATAACCCAAGTTGGCTTGATTGGTGAATGTTTCATTTTATTTTCACCCATATCCATTTTGCCGTGGTCAATTAAAGAATGATTGTCGAGATCAAGTTTCCTTGAAACGCTAAGGCTTAGAGCATCTATTTCAAATAGTTCTCCTGACATCATAGCTACAGAGTACTGTTTTAGGCCATCTTTTGAAATTCTTGAGCCGTGAGGCATACTTCCTGTTTTAATTTTTGTTATCTCCGTCATTGTTTCAGCATCAATTACAGAAACGGAAGATGGTTTCATATCCCCATGAAGATTAAAGTTTACACAGTAAATAAAACCTGTGATTTTAGAAACTTGCATAGAAGCTGGAAAAAGACCTAGAGTAGTTTGATCAATAGCCGTGTTATCCTTAGTTGAGTATTTAATTATTTTACCATAGGGATTTCCGTGAGCCAAAGTTAAATACCAGAACTTACCATTTGGATCGACTGTAATACCATGTGGCCCCTCTATTTCAGTTGGATAAAATCCTACGTCTATTCTTTTTTCCTCATTAATCTTGTTTCCGTTAAATTTCAAAAGTGATACAGTGTCATCTGATTCAGATGCAACATATAAATAGTAGTTTTGCGCAACAAGAAAGTTTGCTGTTAAGAATACTAAAAAAGAGAGTAAATTCTTACATCTAATAGATAAAAAATATTTAAGGACCGACAAAAAAAACTCAAATTTTTTCATATATGACTAATCAATATATGTGTTTGCTTTACTATTATCTGGCTTATTATTTGAAACCTTGGCTGCACCAAGTCCAGAATTAAAATCTGAATAAAAAACATACCCCTTATAAAGCTGTGCACCCCATACCATAGTGTCGTTTGGAATGTATGCATCTGGATTTCCTGTTAAAATGTAGCCAATTTCTCTTCCTTGTTTATATAAGTCGCCTAAAAGATCACCACTTAGATCCACAATCCTTAAACCTCCGGTATACATGGCAACGTAAAGGATATCATCTTCAATCCAAAAGTTGTGTGATCCGTGAGTTGGCAGTTCATATTTTGCTACCTCAACTGGATTTTTTAAATCCGTGAAGTCTACAAAGTGAAGAAATCCAGCAGTTTCATTTGTTCCATGTGGGTTAACACCATTTGGAAAAATTTCATCCCCCAGTACGGTATAAAACTTACCTGTTGATTTACTTTTATATGGAAATGTTGCGTGATGTGCTCCACTATCGTAAGAGTAGTTTCCAAAAGATACGGGGTTAGAAGGAGAACCTCCTGCGATTCCATTTCCTACATCTACTAAGTAAACACCGTCTCTCCAATTAGATGAATATGCTATACCATTTTCAATCCATACATCATGAATTGACTGACCTTCCTTACCAACTTCAAACATTCCAACTTGTTGTGGATTTGAAGGATCATCTATATTGATTATATAGTACTTTTCACCATTACTTAGTGCATAAACATGATTATTGTCTATAAATACATTATGAACACCACCAGTTAAATTCTTTGTGTACTCTGCAATTATTTTTACATTTCGTGGATTTGATACATCTATTATAATTATGCCATTTTTTCTGTTTGAGGCCCCCTCCCTACTAATAACACATATTTTCCCGTCTTTAGAAACTTTTACATCATTTACCGTTCTTGCGTCAACCTGAACACTATCTATTTTTTTTAGATTCGAGGGGTTACTAACGTCCCAAAAATAGGTTGTCCCATCTGCACCCCATGTACCTGTGACTGCATAGTCCCCTCCTTCAGTACCTTCAAAAACCCAAAAATCTGAGGTGTGTTTATCATTTACAATACCTTTTCCAACATTATTAACCTCTCGCTTTACATTTCTTGGGAAAACATTTATTATTTTGGATGAGGTAATGTTTCCAATACTTGCGGATACAATGTATTTACCAGGAACATCACCTACAAATCTACCATCTTCTAAAATCAATCCTGATGCTGAATTACTTTTATCAAATGACTTCCCAGTAAAGGAATATTCAATGGGAATACCTTTAAGACTATTTCCTTTTTTATCGATGGCATTAGTTTTAAATTGAATTACATCTCCGGTTTTTACATTAGACTCACCTGAAATTAGTTCGAGTTTTTCTACAGGATTTTTTTGAATTTTTAAATCAATTTTATCTGTAACTCCATCAAATGTAGCTGTTATGGTAGAATTACCTTCTTGAACTGCTAAAATGTTATTAGAAGGGTCAATTTTCACTTTTCCATTATTAGATCTCAGTGAAACATCAACTTTGGAAAAGTATTTGTAAGCTTTATCGTAATTCCAATAATCAATAATCCTTTTTTTATTGAGCTCGTCAGTTATTTCATAAACTAGAGGTATATAATTACCTACATATAATTTATTTTCTGCAACAGACAATCTAACTTTTTTTATTTTAGGGTAATTGACACTGATATTGAATGTTCTTGTGAGTCTCTTACCGTTAGAATCAATACAGACTGCAACTACATCGTGATTTCCAGGATCATTTGCTTTTAATGTCCCATTTGTTCTGTCAAAAGTTATCGACTTAGCTGAACTAAAAACACCCTTTTTATTGTAATAAATTATTCTTAAGCAGTCTACATTACCACCCCTTGAGTCAACAACTTTAGATGTTGGTGTGAAAACCTGTCCAACGTCTAAGGTTAAATTTTCTAGATCTGAAATTATTGTTTTATCCTGTGGTAATGCAATTCCAAATGAAAAAAAAGCAAGTGCTTTTATGAGTGTTTTTTTCATGACAAATTTTTTTGAAATATATAAAAACTTAATATTAAAAGTATAGAAATAAATTTTTATTTAGTTTATTTAAGTCCTGGATTTAAATAAAATATGAATAATTGCGTTTTGACTTGTAATTGGAACATTTTCACACATCTCAACAGAAATATCTTCAAAAATCACTGAAAATTGATTAATCACTTTTATTAATCTATCGAGTTTTATATTGGTTTTTATTCCCGACTACTTTACCAACAACCTATAAAAAATTGATTCAATAAAAAAATTTGTTTTCTCTTCATGCACTCTGAATTTCTAAAAAAATATGACTGGTTTAATTAAATATTTGGCTGAAATCAAAAGTATAATTAATGTTTGCTTTAATTAGCATATTTATTGTTACGAAAACCAAATACAATGCTTGTTGTGCTTGAAAATCAAAATCTTTTGGAGTACTCCTTCCTATACAAATATTAAAGAATGAGTTTTATGAATCAATTTTGAGATTGATATTTATAATATCCTTCAATAGGAATCATTACATGATCATATCCTGTTCCCTCAAACATAATGTATGGCCCCCCAGAATTAAAGTCTGTTGTTAATCCTTTTAAAGATGAAGGATCTTTAGGCATTAGCATCAAATGTGGGCCAGATACTATCCAATGACCATCTGCTGCGTCCTCTTTATTAAATACTAATTGTTTGGTATTATCTTCACCCATGTCTCCATGAAGCATATACATCCAACCGTCTCGATCTAATTCAGGTTTTTGCCCTGTCATAAAAGCCATTGCCCATTTCATACCTTCAGCATCCATTACCATTGGCATTGCTTCATGTGGATCTTTCCACCCATTTTCAGGATCGGACATACCTCGAGGATTACCTGCCATAGCAGTCCAACCATTTGTCCCTTCCCTTAAAATAGTTTTACCGTCAGAATCAATGACAGTGCAATTTTCTGCAATAAATGATGGGGCAGCAGTACTTAAAGCCCATATTTTCCATTCAGTTGATGTATGAGGTAAATTTGGCTCATCACTAACATTTATATTCTCTTTTTCAACTGTAGCTGGAACATTATTACACGAGCATAATCCAAATAACAGAAGATTTATAAATAATAATTTTTTCATTTTAATTTATTTTTAACTACATATTAACAATATACAAATTAGTCTTCAGACTTATATAAAGGATATCTTGATTTTGATATTGTATTTCAATCCTATCCATAATACAGGAGGTAGGTCTCAAAAAAACAGTTTTTTTGTAAATAAGGGGTTGAGATTTGATATGTAAAACAATCTCTTTAATTTTAGTAAATGAGAAAAATACAAATAATAATTCTTCTTATTCTTCTATTAAGCAGTTGTAAAGAATCATTCACAAGTAAAAATCCAACAGAGAAGATCCTTTCAATAATTTTCGAGGATTACTATCAATTTAAAGATCAAATCAATCCCATTGAAGCGACTAAAGGAGGAAATTTTCAATACAATGATTGCGTAGCTAATTATATTTCTGATTCTTATCAAAAAGAAATAATAGAGAGCTATACTAGCTTTTTGAATCGTTTAGATGAACTAGACGAATCTGAATTATCTGAAGCTGATCAGTTAAGCATGAAAGTTATGAAATGGGATTGCGAAATAAAGTTAGAAGGCCTAAAAAGCCCAATAGTAGTCATTACCTCTCCAATGTATAATTTACCCAGCTTTGAGTTGATGCCTCTAACTCAAATACAGTCATTACATCTATATATTGCTCAATTAGGAGCAGGAGGGAGTGTACACCCATTTAATACAGTAAAAGATTATGATGATTGGTTAAAAAGAATTGATGACTACATCGTTTTTTTGGATACATCCATTTCAATGATGAAAGAAGGCATGATTAAAAAAATTGTACTTCCTTCAGTCCTTACTCAAAAAACAATCAATCAATTAGATGAATTTATCAATAAGTCTATTTTTGAGCACCTTTTCTATAAACCCATAAAATCTATGCCTAAAGGTATTGATGCTGAACAACGGAATCGTTTAGAGGATGAATATAGCAATATGATAACTAATAAATTAAAACCTGCATATGTTAAACTCAAACGTTTTTTGGTAGAAGAGTATTTACCCGTTTGCAGAAAGACTTCAGGATTTAAAGATTTACCAAAAGGTAAAGAAACCTATGATTACCTTATAAAATTACATACTACTACAAACTTATCAGCCAATCAAATTCATAAGCTAGGAAAGGAAGAAGTCAAAAGAATTTTAATCGAGATGGGAGAGGCAAAAAATAAAATAGGATTTAAAGGAGATATAAAAGCATTTTTTGAATTCATTCGTAAAAGTCCAAAACAAATGCCCTTTAAGAAACCTCAGGAGGTATTAAACAATTTTAACAGAATTAAAGAAAAAATTAATGAAAAGTTTGACCAAGTTTTTAAATTAAGACCCAAAGCAAGTTTTGTAGTAAGAAGGACAGAAGCATTTCGAGAAGCTTCAGCAAGTGCTGAATATGTCCCAGGAACTAAAGATGGTTCAAGACCAGGAATCTTTTATGTTCCTATACCAGATATTAATAAATACAATAAATTTTCTGATGAAGCATTATTTCTTCATGAAGCGGTCCCTGGTCATCATTATCAACTATCCTTACAACAAGAAAACAAAGAATTACCCAAATTTTTACATCCAGAAAGTATGGGTGTTTTTGTAGAAGGTTGGGCATTATATGCAGAGTCATTAGGTAAAGAATTGGGTCTTTATCAAGATCCTATTCAATATTTTGGAATGTTAAGCATGGAGATGCACAGAGCTATTCGACTAGTAGTCGATACAGGAATTCATAGTAAAGGATGGACTCGTGAACAAGCAATTCAATATTCTTTAGACAATGAGGCAGCATCAAAACAATCAATAATTGCAGAGATTGAGCGTTACATGGCAACACCAGGACAAGCATTGTCATATAAAATAGGACAAATTAAAATAAGAGAGCTAAGAGTCGAAGCGGAGACAAAACTTAAGAATAATTTCGATGTAAGAGAATTTCACAATCAGATTTTAAATTCAGGGAGTCTGCCTTTAATTTTGTTAGAACAAAAAATCAAAAACTGGATAGAAACTCAAATATATGCAAACAGAAATTGATAGAAGCTGAACTTTTTAATCAATTAAATGTGCAATTTCGCAATCACATTAAAAACCTCTAATTTTGACAAAAAAGTTCAATATGAGTCAAAATTGATCAAAAAAAATATAAGTTTATTTTATTTTGTGTGGTGAAATAGAATAATTGAATGAAATATTCTCTGCTTTGATTTGATATTTTTTGAGAGGTAGAAATCCCCAGCTATTATCTCCACCAACGCCCATTTGCCTGTAGTCAATATTTATATTTACAATGGGCCTTTTATAAATATCCGTTGTGTGTCTTTGAGATTTTTGATTGCCTCCATCAAAGTCTTCATTTTTTTGATTATGGGCACTAAATTCAAATTTTTTTGATGCTTCAATGATTATTCCTTTCCCCTTTAAATTAGTAAAAGTTATCCATTTTGTATCAGTTCTATTTCCATTTTCTTGGGGTCTTATGTATGGATAATATAAATCTGAGACATTACACTCATAAATACCTATGAGTGAAGAGGTTTTTCTGTCCTGATAGTTTTCGTGAGGACCACGTCCATACCATCTAACTTTTTTGAATTTTTTATTAATTATTAAGTTAGTTCCAAATTTTGGCAACATTGGGAGTTTGGATGATATTTCAGAAAGAGAAGTATTAATGTTTATTTTACCCGTTGAATATATATTATAGGTAAGCTCTACAAACCCTTTAACACTTGGTAAAAAATATTTAGATTTTATTTCAACTCCTTCTTCTTTTAGATTTTTAAATTTAAAACTTTTTAAAGATTGAGAGTTTGATGCCTGTTTCCAAACCTTGAGTTTATATGGCATAGAAAATCCATAATCATTATCTGTTGGTGAACGCCAAAAATTGGCTTTAATCCCTTGTTCAATAATATTTCCATCACCATAATCTATTTCAGTCAATAATCCATTTTTTTTATTAAATATGATTTTAAAATTTTGACCTTCAAGATTTAATGTATTTTTATTTTGAGATATTTTGATTTTTGAGCCTTGAGATATTTTACTTTCTAGGTTTTTATTTCCACCAATGAAAAACTGTTCATAAGCTACAATATAATTTTTTGGTACCAAGGCATCTGATTTTTTCTTTTTGGCGTAAATATTTAAAAAATATTCATTATTAGAATCAATACTTGGAATATCAAGTGTAATTGATTTTGTCTTTTGTGGACCAAGGTCAAATTCATTAATATATCCATCTGATATTTTCTCTCCATTTTTTAAAATCTCCCATTCATAATAAAATTCATTTAAATTTTTAAAATCATAATGATTTGAAATTTTTAATATTTTTGATTTTATATTATCAAAATTAAATTTTATGCTCTGATATACTTTTTTAACTTCTAGAAGTGAGGGGTGAGAAGTTCTGTCTGGATTTACAAGACCATTATTGCAAAAATTTTTGTCATTTTGAAAATTTTCACCACCCAAGTCTCCTCCATATGCCCAAAAGTTTTCACCATTTTCATTCTTTGTTAAAATACCTTGATCTACCCAATCCCAAATAAATCCACCTTGTAATACATCATAAGATTCAATAACATCCCAATAATCTTTAAGATTACCAACACTATTACCCATTGCATGAGCGTATTCACAAAGAATTAATGGCCTTGATGGATTGTTTTCTGCATATTTTGTTATCATCTCAACTGTATGATACATAGGAGCTTGAATATCAGTATTTGAAAATTTTGTAGCGCCTTCATATTGAACAGGTCTTGAAGAATCATTATTTTTTAACCATTCGTATGTTTTAAACATATTTCTTCCATTTCCAGCTTCATTTCCTAATGACCAAATAATTATAGATGGATAATTTTTATCCCTTTCAAACATTCTAATAGTCCTATCTAGATGCATTTTTTCCCAATTTTTTAAATAAGCTGGGTGTACACTCTGCCTATCAGGGCTATTTTCAAGTCCTTGGTTTGTAGTTCCCATTCCATGAGTCTCAATATTAGCTTCATCAACAACATAAAAACCGTATTTATCGCACATTCTATAAAAAAAAGGGTTCTTTGGGTAATGACTACATCTTATTGAGTTAATATTATTCTTTTTCATTAATTCTAAATCTCTAATTAAAAGGTCTTCAGAAACTGTATGGCCTGTTTTTTGATCGTGATCATGAAGATTAACACCTTTAATAAGAATTGGTTTTCCATTTACAAAAAGTTGGTTTTTTTCAATTTTAATATTTCTAAAACCAATCTTAATATTTATCACCTGCATCGTACTACCCTCTAATTCAATTAAAAGATCATACAAATTAGGAGTCTCAGCACTCCAAGACTTTACTTTTTTTAATATTCTTTTGAAATATATAGCGTTATTACCAGGAATTATACTAGCTGTTTTTTTGGTTTTATATATTTCAATATTGTTTTCAATCAATTTAATTTCAATTTCTCTTTCGTAGATTTTGGAGTCTTTATTTTTAACTTCTAATTTTAAGTTAAAATCACCATCCTCATAATTGTTTACTAAATCAGATTTCACCTCAAGATCAGTAATACTAATAATATTTTCAGAACGGAGATATACACTTCTCTCAATCCCTGATAACCTCCAAAAATCTTGATCTTCCATGTAACTGGCATCAGACCATCTCAAAACTTGAATTGATAGCTTGTTTTTTCCATTTACCAAATAATCAGTGATATTAAATTCTGAAGGAGTTTTACTTCCTTCATTATAACCAACAAAATTACCATTAAGCCAAACATACATTGCTCCACTTACACCTTCAAAATGGAGATAAACATTTTTATTTGACCAGTCTTTGGGTATATCAAAAAATTTTATGTAAGACCCGTTATTATTTAAATTGTGTGGAATATTTGGTGGACTAGCAGGGAACATGTATTCAGTATTTGTGTAAAAGGGTATGCCGTATCCTTTTAACTCCCAATTAGAAGGGACTTCGATTAAGTCCCAACCTGTATAATCATAATTTTTGTTATAAAATTTTTGTGGTCTTGATTTTATGTTTTCAGAATAAAAAAAATACCAATCCCCATTTAATGATTTATAGTATTCTGAATTTTCCCAGCTTGAATTTTCAATCGCTTTTTGAGATGATTTATAGTTATAGAAAGTAGCTTTTGGTTTCTCCTTATTGATTTGAAATATTTCAGGATTTTCCCACTCAGGGTTTTCCCAATTAATTTCATCAGTATAACTAGAGTTTAATTTTTTTTGTGAAAAAATTTGATTTAAACTAAAAATTACTCCAATAGTAATAATAATTCTTAACATAACTATTTTAAAATTATCTCTTAACGATTTAATAAAAAACTTTGTTTAAAATTTAAAATGATTTATCAGAAAACAATTTACAATTTTCAAAATTAAGTTGCTAAAAAATTAGTTTATTTATCTCTAGAAGTAGCTAGTATTTTTAAAATGGTATTGAAAAGAGAAGATAATCTCTTTTAATCCATTGAAACATCTCCAATCCTATTAAATCATACGTATTTATTGCATTTTAGGATCTACAATTTTACAGTTATTGGCCAACCCTTAAATTGTTTTGCTTCAGGATTTCTTACGTTTACATTTCTGGGCCAGCATTCAAAAGTGACTTCATTTGTTTCAGTATTAAATCTTATAAAACCAAACCCCGATCCATTTGATTCAGAATCAGGATTAGCGTAAGCATGCATGGTAATTTTATTTTTAAAACCATCAAAATAACGACCTGTCCATGGGAGAATATCATTGTTGTTTTCACCAGCCATCTCATCTTTGGGCCACCACCATCTACTGTAATAATTATTAACAATTGCAGGAACCACAAAGGCCCAAGGTCCATCTTCAAATTCATCTATACCGTGATGAATTACAGTTGGAAGATGTTGGTCTCCGGCTACATGAATTGCACCTGCTTTTTTAATGAGGCTTAAAGCACTATTTCTTCCGTGTTGAGGCCATCCATTAGAATCTAAATCCGCATGAAGACGATTACTTGCTTTACCGTGTAAATGTGCTCCTCCACAAAAACCTGTAGCGGATAGGACAGCTTTCATTTTAGAACTTTTGTCACTTCCCCATTCTTCCAAAAATTGATGTTGTAAATCCCCGAGCAAAACTAATTCAGGTAAATTTATGGTGTCAGGGTTGTAATTGGGGTCATTGATATGGTCTGCCCTTGGACCTTGTTTAGGTATTTTTCCATTTGGTCCTGACTTAAATTTTCTATCTTCAATAATTGCAAAATCTACCGCTCCAATTTTCAAGCTAGTGAAGTACGTTTTAATGCCCTGTTCTAAAGGGACTTGATTAAAAGCATCAGGTAGATGGGCGGTTTGCGCTCTCTCTACCATTTTGACGTATTCAGCGTTAAAATAATAGCCCCCATCACTTCCGTCCTTCAGCATAGATTTTTTACCTCCTTCCCCCCAAAGATTACCCTGCCCAATATCGTGATCATCTGGGATAGTAATGCAAGGTCTGTTTCTAAAAACTTCTCTGAATTGCATACCAAACTTTAACCATGCGGCGGTATGTTCTCTATGATCATAGGACTGGTCCCCAGCGAAAAAAATGATATCTGGATTCAAGGCATTTATATTACTGACATATTTATCTCGGTCACCCCTGTCTTTATTACTGTTACATGATAAAGCTGCCATAGTTATTTCACTTTTATTATCAGGATTTTTTCTAATAGTACCCTCAAAAAAGGCATCTTGCCCGTGAGTTATTTTATATTTGACAGATTCGCTCATATCCCAATTTTCAATTCTAAATAAGGTTGACCACCCTATCTCATTTATTTTTTGTGATTGAACTTCTTTCCAATTGTCATTTAAATATAAGTGCAATTTCGCAATCTTACTTTCTTTTGGATATAGAGGGAAAAGCTGTGCTGTAAGCTTTAGTGTATTGTCAGAAACAGTGTAAATACCAAAAGCGACAACCTTATCTCTGGGTACCTTCATATTTAAAATCTTGCTACTTTTCCGGTTCCACCAATCATTAGTTGCTAATGTATCTAAATCAGAAAAAGGTGATTTTAGATATGAAGAAGTGTTAGTTTGACATTTTCCCACTAGAAAGCTAGATAGATAAATTAATACTAAAATATATTTTTGGGATTTAAACATTATTTGTTTTCATTAAATTTAATAAAAGTAATCTCAAAAAAATTGAGAGAGTCGGTAAATATCCAATAATAAACAAATATAACTGAACTTTTAAAAATTAAATATGGTTGTTTCTTTGTAATAATTCATTTTTAAAAATTATGTTTCATAGGAAGTAAGGACCTATACATTTAATGTTTATACAATTTTTAATGAAAATGATATAATATAATAATTGAGGAAAAATATTACTTAATCCCTTCAACATTCGCAAAAGTGTATTTCCTGAATAATTTATTTTTCTATAGAACATTTACAAAGGACCTACACTTTATAAATAAACGATTTTCCTTTTATTATCATTCTCTCTATATTTAGAACATATTAACTATAAATCAATTAAAATGAAAAAATATATTTTGATAACATTTTTTGTAGTTTGTTTTTCTGCACAAGCGCAAGTAGGTTATTGGACAGCTTACCAATTTGATGTTAATCCAGGCAGTGAAGAATTAGTTTTGAAATTGTTTGATGAATACTTCAGCAAATATGGTGTATCTGAAGGTGTAACGGTAACACTTTTTGAAAACCATTTCAAGGATCCTGATTGGAATTTCAGTCATCAAATATTATTTAATGGCAGTTTAGACGCTATGTCAAACCAATATTCATCACCTCCAAATGATGCATGGTCGCTATTTCTTGAAAAAATGGGAAATCATATAAAAGGTCATAATGCATTTATGGGTGAAATTGATGCTGCCTATGCAAGCGGAGACCCAGACGAATTTCCAATTCAAAGAATTTTAGCTCTACAGGTAAATGAATATGATAAATGGCTTGAAGCGTATGAAAAATATAATTCTAAATATAACAAGCCTGATAGATTAACATTTGCAGGTAATTTTACTGCTGGACATCACCATATCTCCGGAGGAAACGCGTGGGTGGTTCAAGGTTTTAGAGATTTTAAAGGAGCAATAGGTGGTCATAGTAAATTACCCTCGAAGTACAGTCAAAAAGAACATGAAAAAGCATGGGATAATTTTTTAGAGACCAGCGGAGGTGGTAAAATAGTAAGAAGTTTCTTAAGAATTATGTTAGCCACTTACTAAAAATAAATTAAATTACCCTCCTAAATGGGGGGTTTTTCTTTTATTTACTATAATTAATTACATACTGCATTTATTTAATTGTCAATTTTCTAATGAGTAATTACCAAATTCATAGATTTTATTATCAAACTTAGAATATCTATCAAGGTTTAGAAAATTGTCTTTTTCATTATATAGGTAAACTTTCTGAATATTTGTGAATTCAGCTAAAATATTTATGTATTCATCTTTAAAATTAGTATTGACCAAATAAATACGTTTTAAATTTTTTAATTCAATAAGTTGATTGATTTTTTCACCAGTAATAGTTGTGTTATTTAATTTTAAGACGGTTAGATTAGTAAAAAATTTTAATTTTGAAAAAATGGAATCTGTAATCATACTATTGCTGAGGTCAAGGGATACAATGTTTTTGGCAATATCTGACAAAAGGGATATATCTTCATTCTTAAAATCCAAATTATTAATAATACTAACTTTTAAAAAATTTGAATTCTTATTTATAGGGTTGATTAAAATTTTATTTTTTCTTATTTTTTCAATTGATTCATTATCTGGAGCAGATACTTTTATCAGAGGAAAAAATGGCTTTTCAGTATCAAAAAAATAATCTATTAGATTTTCCTCAAGCTTAAAATCTATAACTGATTTCTCAAATGAACTTCCATTTTTAATCCATTTACTAATTAAACTAATTTCTTGTCTTGTTAACTGTTTTCCTGATTTTGGAGGCATATGTTTTTTTTCTTCTTTCGGTAAATGAATTCTGATATACATTTCACTCATTTCAGGAGTATCATAATTTATTATAGATCCATTTTTTCCCCCTTTCATTAATTCTTTGGAATTATGCATCTTCAATTTACCATTTGATTTTTTTGAATTATGACACTTAACACACTTTTGATCAATAATAGGTTGTATTACGGTGGAGTATAAAGGTTTTTCTTTAAAATCCTCATAATAATTAAAAGTTAAGGTTTCCTTCTCACCAACACCTACTAAGTTATTTATAGGCTCTATTAAATGCTCTTCACCATGAGTAATATTACCACCCAAATGTCCAGTGATAATTAATATAACCGAATTTGCTATTATAAATAGTTTCCTAGGTATTAATTTAAAAATTGAATTTTCGATTAATTTGAGATAAAAAGTGAAAGATAAAATTGTAGTTAAGACTCCTGCAATAAAATGGAATTGAATAGTTTCCCAAAGATATCCCCCATTTTGATATTGCAAAAAACCAGTAATTATTGAAAATACTCCAGTCACACTAGCCCAAAAGAAAATAAACTTTAATGCTTCATTTGACCATCCTAGCTTTTTTTTATTAAGTTCGACTAAAATACCAAGTATAATAAATCCAATTGGTAGATGAACAAATAGTGGATGAAAACGACCAAGCAATATTAAAAAATCATCCAGCATAATTTTTTATCCTTTAATTCTTTCTTTTAATGCCTTCATAACAAAAACATTTGAATTCCATTGATCACTAGTTGGTTTTTTTGTAACAGGTAATGTTGGCATATAGTTAGGCGGCCCAAATTCAGTAGTTATCGTTGCATTATTTTTTTCCTTTAAGTTTTTTTTAATCACAGCTTCCCAAATATCTAAATGTCTTTCTACAATATTTTTCCATTCAGGTGCTGAAGGATCGTTAACTTGTGGCCCTTCCTCAAAACCAACTCTTGCATGTATATGATTACTTCTTTTTATTATTTTATCTAATAATTCTTGTCTGTTCTTCAAAAGAGATTCATGGACAACTAACCAATGGCTTAAATCCAAAGTAAGAAACAAATCCTTATTCTTTTCTATATATTCTATTGTTTTAGGTAGAGAAAAACTAAATCTTCCTCTGTGGGTTTCATGATAAATTGGAATTTTATATTTGTTACTTAGTTCATTTGCTACTTCAATGAATGCCATATTTTGACTTAGAGTATAAAAATCACTTCCAGTATGAGAATTTATAGCAATAGGATTTAGCTCTAAAGTATTTTTTATATAGTCCTTATAATTAGTCAAACTTTTTTCGAATGAGAGACTTGGATTAGAACCACAAAGAAAAATTACTTTCATATTATGTTCTTTCAACCATTTTGAAATTTGAACTTGCTTTTTTGAATCCTTTGGAGCCCAGATTTCAATTCCATCGTATCCTGAGGCCTTAGCTTTCTTAATAAAAACTTCAGTTCCTTGATCAAAACCCCAATCTGTTTGAAAAAAGAGAATCTCTTTTTGTGCAGTCATTTTAGATGAACAGAGAATAAATAAAAAAGACAAAAAAAGTTTTTTCAATATTTTATGCTAAAATTTCACGTATAATCTCTCCCTCGACATCTGTAAGTCTAAATGGTCTACCTTGAAATTCATAAGTAAATAGCTCATGATCGAAACCTAGCAAATGTAAAATTGTAGCTTGAATATCATATACAGATACCCTTCCTTTAATACCTCTATAACCGATTTCGTCTGTTTCACCATGAACATGACCTTTCTTAAGTCCGCCACCTGCCATCCACATTGTAAACGCCTCTCCTTGATGGTCCCTGCCAACTAAAGTATTCTGAACCCCAGCACGATTTTCCCACATTGGTGTTCTTCCAAATTCTCCACCCCAAACTACTAAAGTTTCGTCTAAAAGCCCTCTTTGCTTTAGATCAAGTATTAGAGCTGCAATTGGTCTATCAGAGTCTTTACACTTCTTTAAAAACCCTTTTCTTAACGATTCTGCTTCTCCATTACCATGTGAATCCCACCCCCAGTCGTAAAGTTGAACATAACGCACACCTTTTTCAACCATTTTTCTTGCCAAGAGACAATTATTTGCAAAAGATTCTTTACCAGGTTCAACCCCATACATGTCTTTTATATACTCAGGTTCATCATTAATATTCATGACACTAGGTACTGAGCTTTGCATTCTATAAGCCATTTCATATTGGCTTATTCGAGTTAAAATCTCAGGATCCTTAAATTTTTTATATTCTTCAAAATTTATTTTGTTTATGGACTCAACAATGTTTTTCTTAAGATTCCTTGAAACTCCCTTTGGATCTTTTAAATAAAGAACAGGATCTCCCTTTGATCGACATTGGACACCTTGATAAATTGATGGTAAAAAACCATTCCCCCAAAGGCTTTTACCTCCGTCTGGAGTTCCCCCTGAAGTGAGAACTATAAAACCTGGTAGATCGCTACTTTCAGATCCAAGACCATATGTGACCCACGAACCAATAGAAGGTCTTCCTAATCTTGGACTGCCAGTTTGCATTAAAAGTTGAGCAGGTCCATGATTAAATTGATCTGTATTGACAGCTTTTAAGAAAGTTACCTCATCAACTATATTTTTAAAATGAGGGATGTGATTGGAAATCCAATTTCCAGACTCTCCCTCCCTAGAAAATGTTGCTTGAGGACCTAACATGTTAGGAATACCCTCTATGAACGCAAATTGTTTGCCTTCAATTAAGGATTTAGGACAAGGTTTATTATGAAGCTTTTCTAACTCTGGTTTGTAGTCAAACAATTCTAATTGAGAGGGTGCTCCAACCATGTGAAGGTATATCACGCTTTTAACTTTTGGTGTAAAAGGAGGAGATATTGGGGCTAATGGATCTAAATCTCTATTAGCATTATAGTTAAATGAAGTATTATTTGATTTACATGAATTTAAAAAAGATCCTAAAGCTATTCCACCTAAACCAAGGGTACAATCTTTTATAAAGTGTCTTCTTGTATTGAATCTTGCATTAGTTTTTTTAAATTCACTATTTAGTTTATTAAAATTATCCATGGGTTAAAAATTCGTCAAGATTCATAATTGCATTAGCTACGATTGAAAGACAGGCTAATTTTATGTCAATTTTGTGACCTAGATTAAAAAAATCTTTCAACTTTAAATTATCTTTTAAAAATTCATTATTTGCTTTCTCATAAAGACTTAATAAATTACTTAATGTTTTGGGATCTATTTCCTTGTAAAGAGCTGTTTTATACATTTTTTTTATTGAAGAGTCGATAGATTCCTCCTTACTGAATTTTGCAAGATTAAAAGCAGCTTCGATATAAACTGGATCATTCATAGTTACAAGTGCTTGTAAGGGAGTGTTACTAGGCATTCTTCTAACCAAACAAATTTCTCTACTACTTGCATCAAATGAGATAAATGAAGGGTAAGGACTTGTCCTTTTCAGATAAGTATAAATTGCCCTTCTATGTTTATCTTCACCTTTACTTTCTTTCCATAGGTCACCTAGATAAGGGTGTTCCCATATCCCGTCAGGTTGAGGGGGCATAACGCCAGGACCATATTTCTTAGTGCTTAAAAGTCCGGAAACAAATAACGCTTGATCTCTAAGCGATTCTGCGCTAAGTCTTAGTTTTGGCCCCCACGAATAAAATAAATTGTTGGGATCAATCGATGATTTATTTTCTGGGATATTCGAGCTTTGTTTGTATGTAGAGGAGGTCACTATTTTTTTTATTAATGATTTTACACTCCAATTCATATCATTCATAAAATTATAAGACAACCAATCAAGGAGTGCAGGGTGTGTCGGTGGATCAGATTGTGTCCCCATATCTTCAACAGTGGAAACCAAACCTTTACCAAAAATTTGATACCATATTCTATTTACAAGTGTTCTGGCTGTAAGGGGATTTTCTTTACTAACTATCCATTTCGATAATCCTAATCTATTTTTTCCCCATTCAACCTCCCATTTATTTAAAATCCTTGGTACGTTAGGTTTTACTTCCTCTTTTTTGTTTGTCCAATTTCCTCTATCAAAAAAATATGTTTTGCGTTTCATAAAATTTTCATTTTCAACCATTATAGGAGTGAGATTTTTAGGAGTATTTAAAATTTTATTGATATCTGCATCTAATTTTACAAGTTCGATGTTATTCAATACGGGTATTTTAGGTAGAAATGAAATCCAATCAATACTAACGGCTAAATCTTTGTAGTCATAAGAAATAGTGTTATTTGTAATTAATTCATTATTTATTGCCTCTACGTATAGATCAAATGGTTCTAATTCTTTATTAATTTTAATTTTGAAAAATGAATTTTTTTCACCGTTAATCCAATGTTTGGGGTTGTTTAATTTAATTGAGCCTATTATTTTACCATTAGGAGAATTTTTTCGAAAAATTAATTTTGTATTTAACTTCCCCCCCGAATGTTTAAAATAAAGATTTTCAAAGCCTCTAGTATTTATATCCTTAAATACAGCTAAACCCTTATTTCTTAAAAATAATGTTTCTCCTGATATGTAACCAGTTTCAGAATTAAGAACAATTGAGTTATGGGACTTATATATAGGCTCTAAGAATTTAAAAAAATTACTATAAATATTAAAAGTTTTTTGATTTGTTCTTTGGGATATCTTTTCTAATACTTCATCTATTTTACTGGTTATAACGTCGTCATAAAATCTTAGGTTTGGAGAGTCTCCAACTAGGTCTTCATCACTTGTATTATTAAAAAATGCCATCAGTTGATAATATTCTTTTTGGCGGATTGGATCATAGGGGTGATCATGACACTGAACACAAGACATTGTTGTGCTTTGCCATACATCGAATGTAGTATTTACTCTATCTATAACGGCAGCAACTCTATATTCTTCATCATTAGTTCCACCTTCGTCATTATTCATCGTATTTCTGTGAAATGCAGTTGCTAATAATTGATCGTAGGATGGTTTCGGTAAAAGATCTCCAGCTAATTGCTCTATAGTAAATTTATCAAATGGAAGGTCTTTATTTAGTGATCTAATTACCCAATCTCTATATTCCCAAATATTTCTTCCTCTATCAGTCTCATATCCCTTAGTATCTGAATATCTTGCTAAATCTAGCCACCAACTAGCCCATTTCTCACCATAGTAATCTGTAGACAGAAGTGAATCAACATAAGTTTCATAATCTATTTTATTTTCTAAGAACAATTGAAAAAGTTTTTTTTCTGGTGGCAGACCTGTTATGTCAAATGAAACTTTTCTCGCCAAAACATTTTTTCTTGAATTTGGGTTTGGTGAAAGATTTTTTTCAGACATCCTTGCAGCTATAAAGTTATCTATGGGGTTTTCGAAGAAATCTATGTTAAATATATTTCGATTAGGTTTTGGTATTTGTTCATTTATTGGGGGTATATAAGCCCAATGGGTTCCCCACTTAGCTCCTTGATCAATCCATTTAGTGAAAAGATAAATCTCATTTTTATCAAGTTTAGGTTTATCATAAGGCATTCTTAGTTCCAAATCTGTTTCATGAAGCCTTTTAATTAATCTACTTTTTCTTGAGTTTCCAGGAATAATTGCTGGAGATCCTTGATCTGTATTTCCAAGTGCTTCTTCTTCAAATAATAAACTAAAACCAGCAGTCTTCTTTACTCCGCCGTGACATGATATACATTTATTATTTATAATTGGTTTAATTTGAGTATTAAAATCAATTTCATTTTCACGCTTACACGAACTAAGTATGGCTAAAAGAAAAAGTAAATAAAATTCTTTTCTAATTATAAAGCCTTCGTTTCTATTCACCCTCATTTTATAATCAAAATCCAAAATTACGAATTGAAGATAATGAATTTTGTAGTTCATTATTAATACATTAGTAAAATTATTAATTATAAATCAATTCAAAATGAAAAAAATATTAATCTTATTTTTTATTACATCATTATCAATTTCATCATATGCTCAAGATAAAGTTGTTCTAAAACAAACATTCATAAAAGTAAAACCTGGCAATAATTATGCTGAAGATCTAAAAACAAAGTTTGGAGAAATGGCTCAAAAAAGGATTGACGCTGGATGGCAGTCAGGTTGGCATCTGTGGGAGGTAGTAGGAAATCCTCAAGCTCCATTTACACACATGATCGTTGAGCCAATGACGATAAGTCAGATGGAAAAAGAAAGAACCAGAGAGGGCTGGTTAAAAATGAGAAAAGAAGCTGTCCCTAGTATGACCGATTCAGATTGGAGAACTTTTATGGAAGATGTTAGGGAGAAAAGAGAACTAGTAGCAGAAGCAATGTTTGTTACAGTAACTGACATAAAAAGAGATAACAAAGTGAATTTACCAGATGATGTTGGAGTTGTTAATTGGATGAAAGTAAAGGAGGGTAAATTTAAAACTTATGAAAATATGGAAAAATCTGCTTACTCAAAAGGGCTAAATAAAAATGGATTGAGAACTGGGTGGTCTTTAGGAAAAAGAATAGACAAGTATGGTGTAGATCTTTACTGGAATTATTTTACTGTAAATTGGTTTAGTAGTTACACTGACTATGTTAAAGCTGCAGCTAGTTCCCCTGCATGGGACGCAGATAAAAGTTATCAAAGTATGATGGATGTTAGAGACCTTAGAGAGTCTGTCATAATAAGAAAAGTAATTATGCTAAACTAACAAATCTTAAAACTTAAGAAAACCTCCTAATTGGAGGTTTTTTTCTGTAATATTTAAAACAATAAATTTTGTGTTTTTTGGGTATATAACTAATTCTAATTATATTGGTTAATTCAAAATTGTAAGCTAATTATTATGAATACGGATAGAAGAAAATTTTTCACCTCAATTGCCTTGGGAGTAGGAGCAACGGCTTTTCCAAGCTTTATAAAAGATTTAGATCACATGCAGCCTGTAAATTTGAATACAAATATTGACCCGAAAAAACTCGCAAATTGGTTCAAAAACATTAAAGGTGAACATAGAGTCGTTTATGACGGAAGTCAACCCCATAATACTCTTCCGATTGTTTGGAATTGGGCTTTCTTAGAATCAAATAATTCAGTGGGAGTAAAAGATTCAAATGTTACAGCAATGACAGTTCTTAGACATTCGGGAATAGTATTTGCATTCAATTCTGAAATTTGGAAGAAATTTAAACTTGGAGAATTAGTTTCTTTTAATGATAATAAAACAGGTAAGCCATCTTTGAGAAATACTGTTTATGAGCCACAAGAAGGAGACATGCCTTTGCCGCCAATACAAGGAATTAAAGATTTACAAAAAAGAGGGTCTTTATTTTGTGTTTGTGACCTTGCAACAAAAGTATATGGCTCTGCTGTAGCAAAAAAAATGAATTTAAACCCTGACGAAGTTTACCAAGAAATGGTAAAAGGAATACTTCCAGGAGTTAAATTGGTTCCCTCTGGAGTATGGGCTTTGGGTAGAGCACAAAATAATAACTGTGCATATATTTTCGCAGGCTAGTCTTGATAAATTTCTAATTTGGCATATAGGTAAAACCTTGAAGTAAATGATTTGATAATAGGGCTATACCAGACAAAGCTGTGATTACATTTATATTAAGATCTTTATTATTAATTTTTCCTAAAGCAGTTGATTGTGAAAAGACGTAAAGTTCAACTCCATTTTCTTTTAACTGTTTGATTAAATTTAGGTTTGGATTATCTCATCCAAATTTATTTTAATTTGTATTGTTATCTAGAGTGATAAAAGTAGCTCCACCACGGATTGAAGCTACTAATTCAATTTTTTCATTTGGTATTCCTGATAGTTCAAATAAATTTAAAGTGCGAGCTATAGTCCAATTTCCTTTGTTAACACCATTTTAAACTTGATTACTTTTTATAATAATTTCTATTTTGTTAAAATTAATTTTTTAAATAATTTTTATGGTTTTAAAGTTTAGGCTCAAACTATTATAAAGTTTTAATTTGTACTGCCATATAAATTAAAAACCATAAAATACTATATTGTGTATAATTCTTAAACTAATCTATGGAATTATATAAAGAATTAGTCAATAAACTAATGTACCTAATAGCTCTTTTAACCATTTTAATCATTGTGGTTTTATTTGGGGTTATTAACCATGATAAAATTTGGAGTACTCAATTAGAAGATCCTATTTTGGAGTGGAATCCTTACGATATAGTTTTAAATAATTCAGATGTGCCAGAAGACGTGAAAGAGGGCTTTTTACTTCTCGATTCCTCTGCAATATATATGGGTCCATTAAATAAAGATCCAAAACTTAGATTCTCCGGTAATAAATTATCCTGCACAAATTGTCATCTAAATGGAGGTACTAAATCAGGAGCTGCACCATGGTTTGGAATGATCGATAAATTTCCTCAATTTAGTGGTAGGTCTAATAAGGTAGGTACACTTGTTGAGCGTATAAATGGCTGTATGGAAAGAAGTATGAATGGAATAGCTTTTCCAGAAAATGCTTCGCAAATGAAAAAAATGATTGCTTACATGGAATGGCTAGACTATGGGGCTCCTAAATTAAATTCAAAAAAGGTTAATGGATATCCTGGCATTGTGATACCCTTCAAAGCTGTTGACAAAAAAAGGGGTGAAGAAATTTACGTAAGAGAATGTGTTGTTTGTCATGGCACAAAAGGAGAAGGTATACTATACCAAGAATCAAAGCGAGGTTATCAATATCCCCCACTATGGGGCAATGATACATATAATGATGGTGCAGGCATGAATCGAGTATTAACTGCTGCGGCATTCATTAAAAATAATATGCCATATCTTCAAGCAAGTTGGGAAAACCCAAAACTTTCAGATGAAGAGGCTTTTCATGTTGCTGGATATATAAATAGTTTTCCTAGACCAAGTAAAAGAAATAAAGAAATGGATTATCCAGATAAAAAACTGAAACCTATATCAACCCCTTATGGGCCGTGGGCAGATAACTTTTCATCAGAACAACATAAATATGGTCCGTATCCTCCTTTGATAAAATATTACAAGAAAACGTTTGGTATTAAAAAGTCAAAATAACTTCCATTAAGTCTGTAAATTCTTTATATTATATTTGAAGATATATACTATTTTTGTATGATGATTTATGTAGATGAGTTTTATTCAGCATTTTTAGGGTCGATAAATTGGACACTAAACTCTTTTCTTTTTCAAGTCCCGTGGCACATAAACTATTTTTGGGGACTGATTTTGATATCTTTGATTATATGGGTTTTAGAAATTATTTTCCCGTGGAGAAAAAAACAATCAATTATTCGAAAAGATTTTTGGTTGGACTTCTTTTATATGTTTTTTAATTTTTTCATTTTTTCAATAGCAATAAGTGGTGTGTATAGTTCTCTAGAAGTTTTCTTCAATAATTATGGCATAACAAATACCAGCTTTAGTATTATATATTCAAATACTTTACCTTTTTGGGTTGAAATTTTTGTTTTTTTCATTTTATTGGACTTTTTACAATGGGCAACTCATATTTTACTTCACAAAATCCCTTTTTTATGGAAATTCCATCAAGTTCATCATAGTGTTAAAGAAATGGGGTTTGCATCACATTTTAGATACCATTGGATGGAAAACATTTTATACAAACCGTTAAAGACCATTGGAATTATGCTTTTAGGTGGTTTCGAACCAGAACACGCCTATTTAGTTCACTTTTTTACAATTTGTATTGGTCATCTAAACCATGCTAATATTAAACTTTCTTGGGGACCACTAAGATATATTCTTAACAGCCCAGTTATGCACCTTTATCATCATGCTAAAGATCTACCAGAAGGAAAGTTTGGAGTAAATTTTGGTATTAGTTTAAGTATATGGGATTATTTGTTTAAAACAAATTATATACCCGAAGATAGTGGGGCTATAAAATTGGGGTTTAGTGGAGATGAAAAATTACCTAAAGGTTTTATTGGACAATTTTTTTATGGATTTACAAGTTCAAAAAAAAAATAAATGCCATTTAGTTAATCAGGAGTTTGTATTGAAATATTTCGATATTCTATAACTCCGTGGTCCCCTTGTAGCATTATTGGGCCAGGATCTCCTTCTTTGCTATCTAAAGCACCCCCTGTTATTCCTGGAATAATTTGGTCATTAATTATTTTAATACCATTTGCTATAATAGAGACTCTTCTGCCAATCAATGTAATATCATAGCTCTGCCATTCACCATGTTTTTTCGCTACCATTTGGTTAGGTGTTAAAAATCCATATATTCCTCCAAACAAAGTAGATTCTGGATCCCTTCCATAATTATCTTCTACTTGTACCTCATACCTTCCCCTTAAATAAATACCAGAATTACTACCCTCAGGATAACGAAACTCTATATGTAGCTTAAAATCAGTAAATAATTCATTGGTAATAAGGTTCACACCTGGATTAGGACTTATAAGAATTCCTTTTTCAACTTTCCATTGATTAATTCTTTTTGAATCAGAAGATTTCCACCCCTGTAAATTTTTACCATTAAAAACAGATCTAGAATTACCCCATTTTATTTTCGTAGACCTAATAAGTTTTGGCGCACGTGATCCAGTAAATGTTGTACTCTCACCTTCACTAGTTAAAATAGTTCCACTTAAATTACCTTTACTTAGGATGCCTTGAAAATGCAAATAATTTAATCCATCCCATTGGGGTGGTATACTAAAATCTATAATTCCATTATGAAAAAAAACCTCTGAAATTGGTCTTGCACTTCCACTTTTAAAAACAAAATAACCAACTAATGCCTTATTTCCAGATTGTTTTACTTCAAGCCATGATGGGTATTTTTTCCCATTTATTTCTACTTCTAGGTCCCATTTTCCTGTTATTGCATTTTTATTTTGAGCAAAAACATTTATTGAAAATAGGACCAAAAACAAAAAAATATTTTTCATTTTAAAACTATTTATTCAACACTTAAGCGATCTTTTGCTAAAAATTTATCACTAGAGTTAAAATACCAACTTCGATTTTTAGGCATTTTAATTCCTTCTACAAGGATTTCATCATTTAATAATATATATTCTCCGTCATTTTTAGATTCATCATGAAAAAATTGATAACGCTTTAACGCAAAAGTTTGTTTATCAAAGTAGAAATACCATGTGTCTCTTCCTACAGACTCTTCGTAAGTAGCTTTTAAAACCCAATATTCATCTCCGTTAATTGTTCTCTTTTCAACATTTGGTTCAATAATTGTTCCAGGATCATTTAATTTCATTGGCAAACCATAAAGGTAGGTGTAATAATTTCTCAGGTATTTT
>CACMUP010000002.1 GCA_902616905.1 uncultured Bacteroidota bacterium | reverse complement strand
GAATTAAATTTACCTTTGCGTTGTGTTATTTCTCCTTTCATAACTAGAAAACCGTCTTTGGAAAATGATTTAACAGTGGGATATCCCTCATCATCCTCTCTATGTAGTTTTAACGTTCCATCTAAACCATTTGGATGTTCACTTTTAAATGAGACAACAATAGCCTGATCTTTTGCCGAAGCAAAAACCTTTTCTTTAACGAAATATCCATCTACTTTATAATTTACTTCAACAATAGCCTTGCTCAAATTAAGAGAACGCTTATAATCAGAAATATTATTATGCTTAAAATTTATTAGTAAATCACCAAGGGTTTGGTGAGATCTAACTACAGTTTTATTTGAAAATTTTTCAACTAAAAGTGAGTCTACTTTTTGATTTTCTCCTTTAAAAAGTAACTCTCTGATTTCTCTCAGATCTTCAGGGGTTCCTTCTGGATTTCCCCATCCTAAATCGTTGGGCCAAAGTGAATCGTCATTTAGCTGAATTATTTCATTTTTTGGATCTCCATAAACCATAGCACCTAGTCGTCCATTTCCTATCGGTAGTGCTTGTTCCCATTTTTTTGCGGCTTGCTCATACCAAAGAATATGTTCATTTTGCCAAATATTCAGTGGATCAGTTTTAGATTCTTTATAAAAAGACATTACTACAAATAAAAAAATTAAAGTTGATAGATATTTCATAGTGCATTCATTTGATTATGTCTAAAATTAGTTCAAAACTTGGAATTGGAATAATTAACTACTTTATTTTAGATGTTAAAGTTTTATGAATTTTAAAATAGAGTTTTAATTATATTTAAATAAATAAAAACAACTTTCTAATTTTTGGTGTATCTTAATGAATCATACGTAAACAAAAAATTTTAAATGCATAAAAAAAATAATAGTAGAAGGAGGTTTATCAAAAAAACATCTATTCTTCCTGGAATAATGATTTTGCCAAGACATGTCATTGGGGGTAAAGGATTCAAAGCTCCAAGTGATAAATTGAATATTGCAGGTGTTGGTGTAAGAAAGTGGGGAATGGGATCTGTAAATATAGACGCTTGTAGCGGAGAGAATATTGTTGCTTTGTGTGATGTGGATTATAAACAGTCCGCACCAACATTTAAAAAATACCCTAGGGCTAAGGTGTATAAGGATTTTAGGAATATGTTTGAAAAACAAAAAGATATTGATGCTGTTATTGTTGCTACACCAGATCATAATCACGCCATAATTACAATGATGGCAATTAAATTAGGAAAACATGTTTATTGTCAAAAGCCTCTTACTCACACAGTTTTTGAAGCAAGGAAAATCACAGAAGCAGCAAGAGAACAGAATGTACAAACACAAATGGGTAACCAAGGTAGATCTTCTGACGAAATTAGGAGCTTAAGAGAATGGATTAATGACGACGCAATTGGACCCGTTAGAGAAATTCATGCATGGACAGATAGACCAGTAGGTGGAAATCCATGGGATACATTCGCTGTAAAAGCAAAGTCTAAAGAAAAACGAAATGTTCCAGAAGGTCTAGATTGGGATCTTTGGCTGGGTCCAGCTCCATATCGCGATTATCATCCAGATTACCATCCTTTGTCCTGGAGAGCATGGTTGGATTTTGGAACTGGATCTATGGGAGATATGGGTTGTCATATTTTAGATCCTTCTTTTTATGCTCTTGATCTAGGTTCTCCATCTGAAATACAAGCAACATCAACCCACTGGATACCTGAGGTATCATCTCAAACATATCCCTCCGCTTCTATTGTAAGAATGAAGTTTCCAAAAAGAGGAAAACATCCTGAAGTCAATCTTACTTGGTCTGATGGGCGAATTTTGCCTGAAATTCCAGATGAATTTGAACCTGGTGAAAAGTTTACTTTAAGTGGAGCTATGCTAGTAGGTGACAGAGGGAAAATAATACACGATTCCCACGGTGCTAGTGGCTTAAGGATATTACCTAAACAAAAAATGAATGAATATGTTAGACCTAAAAAAACAATTCCCCGTGTGAAAACATCTCATGAAGGCGATTGGATACGTGCTTGTAAGGATGGAAAACCGGCCTCATCAAATTTTGATTACGGAGGACCTTTAACTGAAATGGCTCTTCTAGGAATGATTGCGATTCGTCTAAAAGACCAAAGATTGATTTGGGATTCCAATAACATGAAGTTTACTAATAATGAAATGGCAAATGAATTAGTCCATAAGGAATATAGAAAAGGTTGGTCTCTTTAAGATCTGCTATCAAGAAAGTTTTATGAAAACTTATTTTTTGTTTTAACAAGAGAATAATTGGATCCCTGAATAAGATATTTAGAAATCTTTGGGAAATGATTAAATATCCAGCAGGATATTTTTAATTCTATATTCCATAAAAAATCGCGTCTTAATTTCAAATAATTTTCATAATCAGAATATCTATAGTGAAAGCAATACGGTTGAAAATATGAATCAATTATATTATGGTGCCTTTTTAAAAATGTTTGAGAAGATGTAAAGGAAAAAAAATGGATATGTCCCCACCTTTTTTTTTGTATTTTATAATATCTAAAATATGTTTTTAAATATTTTAAAATGTCAAAAAAATTAATTTCTATGGGAATGTTATAAATAATATTTTTTCCAAGTTTATTTAGAATTTTAGCTGTATCCTCCTTTTTTTCTATATGTTCTATTACATCAATCATTAAAACTAAATCATAATTTATTTCAGTACATTCATTAATAGGACAATTAATTATTTTTTTAATTTTAGGATTATTTTTTAATTGAATTTTGAGCATTTGCGTTGATAAATCTAAAGAATGAAACGTAACAATAATTCTACTTTGTAGAAAATATTCTAAAACTAGTTTTCCAATAATACCTGCTCCTCCACCAATATCTAGAATTCGTATCTTATTATTTTTTACCTCAATAGAACTCAAAAATCTTTTTATATTTTGAAATTTAAATTCTGAATCTTCAGTATGAAGTGTTGGGTTTTTTTCTAAGTAGCTGTTATCATTATAAATATCTGTCATTAAATTTTATGGTTTGTATTTTTACTATATCAGAACCATTCACAATAAAGTGATTAGCTCCTCACTATGTAAATTTAAATTGGATTCAATTTTAATAAGAGAAATTGAAAAAGATTTAGAAAACTACTTTCGCTAAATCTTATTTTAATTATATGCAGAAGATTAAATAGTTCCTTTTCTTGAGCCATAATAAAATAAACCAAGACCAATTAAGCCTAAAATAATTACAGGAAAAGGGGCCGTTGGCTCACCCTTTAAGGCATTTATTAAATCAGGTAGCGCAAAAAACCCAGCAAGAGCAAAATAAAGTAGAGATAATCTTCTTAAAATGTTTATGTCATTGAATGAAAGTGACCCATAAATTAATATGATTATTCCAATAATTACGAGACCTAAAACAAGCGCAAATTGATCAAACATTATTATAGCATCATCAGATGGATTATCTCCAAAGACATCACCTAATAACATCATTTTAAACTCTGGAGAGAATAAAGAAATAAATAAAGGAAGACCTTGTAAGAAAATTAAGGCAATATTGATTTTAAAAATAGTTTTGATTTTCATTTAAATTCAATTTTAATTGAGTAACAATATACAAATTACTATCTAAACTTATCGAAGAGGACATGCTTATGATTTAGGCTTCAAAAATTAATAAAAAAGTCCTTCAGAAAGATATTTGAGTCCTGTATCGCAAGCTACGGCAACTACCTGAGATTCTGGGCCTAAATTCATGGATAATTTTATTGCTCCAGCGACATTCATACCGCTTGAAGTGCCACAAAATATACCTTCCTTTGAAGCCAATTTTTTACAAGTTTGTCTCGCCAAGGATTCTTCAATTGCAATAACTTCATCAACATATTTAGAATTATAAATAGCAGGAATAAAACCAAGGCCAACTCCCTCTACATTGTGAGCCCCTTTAATTCCTTTTGATAATATTGGGGAACTAGCAGGCTCAAGAGCTACAATTTTAGAGTTAATTCCGTTATCTTTAAATGATTTCGCTATTCCCATTAATGTTCCTGCTGTTCCGATGGTGTCACAAATTGCATCTACTTTTCCATCAAGCTGTTGAATTATCTCATCACCAAGGGGAACAAAACCTTCAATAACATCAATATTATTTAGTTGATCCGTGAAAAAGGTGTTAGGGTCGACTGAAATTTCTTCAGCCCTTCGAATCATCTTACCAATAAGTTCTTTGGTGATTTTTCCATCCTCGCTTTTAATGACTTCAAGATCTGCACCTAATGCTCTCATTAAGGCAATTTTTTCATCCCCAAAAACATCTGCAGTAATCAACCTAAAACGGTATCCTTTTATACCGCAAACAAAAGCTAATCCAGCTCCAGTACTTCCACCAGAATACTCAACAACAGACATTCCTTTCTTTAAATCACCTCTTTTTTCTGCTCCTTCTATCATAGAAAGAGCCATCCTATCTTTTTTTGATCCTGTTGGATTGTTAGCTTCTAACTTTACATAAACTTCACCACAACCTGGTGGAGTAATTTTTTGAAGTTTTACAATTGGAGTATTCCCGATTGTTCCTAAAATATTTTTCATTTAAATTGATTTATGCTTAATCATACAAAATACAAATTAATCTGTGAGCTTAATGAAGAGGATGAGAAGATGATGTTAAATCTTTCGTTGAGAATGTTTTAAATTTTATTTGTTGGAAATTTTTAATTTCGTCAACCATTCTATTGGCAAGAGTTGAAACTGGCAGGGGTTTTTGAGACTTTAGTATTCCTAAATTATTCAGGCTTCTGAAAATTTTAATGGCAAATTTTTCACCTGCTCTCATAAGTTCGGCTTGACGAATTAATATAGGTGGTTGAAATATATGGATTGTTTTAAACGTTAGGTTTTTAACTGAATCCTCTAGTTCACCCTTCATTTTTGGATAGAAAAAAGAAGATTTTGAATTAGCACCAGTAGAGGAAACAAGGGAGTAGAGATTTACCCCATTCTCAGAAGCATACTTAGCAAATTCATATTGGTAAGTATAATCCACTTTATATTGATTTAATTTACTCCCAGCAGTTTTTAAGGTCGTTCCTAGACAAGAAAAAAGAACATCTCCTTTAATTAACTCTCTGAAATCACTAATCTTAGAAAAATCTATTTCATAAGTTTTGAGCTTTTTATGACTTATCGTAGGTTTTTTTCTTACAAAGATTGAAACTGAACTAAAATCTGAGTCTTCCAGTAAACGAATAACAAGTTCTTTCCCAGTAGCACCGGTAGCACCTATTACTATTGCATGAAGATTTCGCATTAATTATTCAATATTTATAATGATTCGTTGTTAGGAGATGCTATCGATATAAATTATTCTTTTAATCATTTATCTGCTCAGAAAAGTAAAACTTGAATTTTAATTTGCCATTCTCTTTAATTAAAAATGCGCTTTCTAGCCATTCATACGATAAAAATGTTACACCTCCAGGAGTTGGTGTTTCAAGTTCAAATTCACCTGTATGTTCAAGGCTGATATGAGCTGAATTTAAATCCGTATCTATTTTGATATTTTTAAAATTTCTTTTGGATTCAAATTTTCCAAATCCTTTTACAAATTCAATAAATTCTTCAGCATTCCATTTTCTGCTTACTTCAAAAATCATAAAATCTTCAGTTAAGTAGTTTCTAATTTTATCAATGTCATTGTCTAGTAAATAGAAGAATTCATTCAAAGTTTCCATTACCTCTTTTTCAGAAATTTTTTTTGATTGCCCACAAGAGACAAATATTGAAATTAATAAAGAAAGAAATATATATCTCATAAATTTGATTTGCAGTTAACTAGATACAATATACAAATAAGCCCTAGAACTTTTATGGATACGATGTACCAATGATTAAAAAAATTAATCAACTTTTAAAAACTAAGTATGAAGTAATTTATATTTTAGGGAAAACATATGTTTTATAAAAAGCACCTTTATAAAACCTTTAAATTTGGCTCAAAGAGACCTTTAATAATAGTTATAATTAATTAAAATGGAGATGAAAATAAATGAATTATATTAGATAATTGAATAGCTAAAAAATAATTTAAGATTATGAAAATTATCAATGAATTTAAAGAATTTGCTTTAAGAGGGAATATGATTGAAATGGCGGTTGGAATAGTAATTGGTGCATCATTTAATTCAGTTGTTGATTCATTAGTAAAAAATATTTTATTACCACCACTGTCGATGTTATCACAGGGCATAAATTTTCAAGAAAAAAAAATAATTTTAAGAAAGGCGACTGAAAGCTATAGTGAAGTGACGATTGAATATGGATTATTTATAAATAACATAGTTGATTTCACTATTGTAGGATTTACAATATTTTTGGTAATCAAATTATTTAATTCCTTAAGAAAAAAATCTGAGAATATATCAGATAAATCAGTTGAAACACCAAAACAGATTATTTTATTAACCGAAATTAGGGATCTTTTAAAAAAGCCTTGAAGCGATTGGATACTAATTTATAAATGATAGTTTGACTTGTTTAAAATATGGAATTTCCTGAAATTTACGAAGAGTATAATATACCGATGATTCGAAGTATCATTAAACTTTGTTTAACTCAAAAACTTCATAGCTTTCCATAACCTCTTCAAAAATAGGTTTTGATACAGGATTTGAACCATCCAAAAATGAACTTAGAGCACCTTCATTGTGTACTGCAATCTTAAACATTACTGAACTTTTATCAGGTGAAACTGTTCCTAAAGTTTTAGTTAGATCTGCAATTTTTCTTCTTTCATTCATCCCCTCTTCAGATTTCATAAAGCCCATAAATTTCTCAAACTTATCCACTTTAAGTTTTGCCACAACAAGTATGTCTTTCATTTTTATTTAAGATTAATAATATTTAATATAAAAATTAGTCTCTGGATCTGAATCCAGAGCATTTACTGGCAATTTATTAATAAAAATAAAAAAAAGCTAAAAAACTCCCTTAAGATTTCATAAAATTTAATCCTCATTATGAAAATTAGTTTTACAAATAGCTTTCATTTTTTTATGTTTAATATTAAATACTAAGCTATCTGGACTTCTCCTTTAATCGAGGGGTTTTTATTTCATTGCATTAAACATACTAAGGGTATCATCGAAGGTGAGAAAAAATTTTAGTTTTCCTTCATCACTATATTCAGCATAATGTCCAAAAATAGTATCCATACCATCTGCTTTTGCATTACATTTCGTGAAAACTTTATTTCCTTCTGATATCATAAATTCTGCTTCGACACTAAAATTATCCCACAGACCTGGTATTTTGGCCATTTGCTCCATCATAGCTTGTTTTCCTTTGTGAGTCCCAGATAGAGGGTGCTTATCCCCTGGAAATGTCCAAGTAATATTATCATCAACGAAGTCATTAAAAAATGTTTCCATGTCTCCAGCGTTGAAAAGGTCATAACCCCTTTGTGAAATTTCTTTATAATTCATAAATAGTTTGATTTAAGGTTAATAATAATTAAATATACAAATTAGCCCCTGGAATTTAATCTAGAGGAAATACTAATTTAATTAGTTTCGGTGTGTTGCGAAAGAAATCCTGTAACATCAAAAAAATCATTAATACTGAAAACCTTTCCATCTTTGTTAAACCTAAGTAATGCAAACCATTTATGACTAACCTCTTTCTTGCTTGCAGAATGTGTGTGATACCAGTTTCCATATATTCTTACACCATTTGGCGATGAAGACGTTTCGGCATTGTATCTATATGTATTTCCACCTGCATATCCTGCATCTTTGAAAGAATGATTTTCATATAAATCCAAATATCCCTTTACAGCATTTGAAACTTCATCGTATGAACTACTTTGACTTAATAATTTTTTATCTGGCCCAGTCCACTTAACAGAATCAGCAAATAAACTCATAATAAGTGAATGGTCTTCATTTTCAAAGCCCATTATAAATTTAGTTTGAAATGAACTTACATTTGAATTAAAAATTTTTTGGCCCATAGAATTATTATTTGTTTGTTTTTCAGGATTTGAACAGCCAGAAAAATAGATGATGGAAAAGATTAAAAGAAATTTTTTCATTTTAATTGATTTATAGTTAATAGTAACTAATATACAAATTAGAACCTGAATTTAAAAAATAGGATATGCCTATGATTTAGGTTATTATTATTTTAAATATTTATGGATATATAACCTATTTACTTTTATTTTTATTAATAATCCAAAAAATTAAATTATGAAATACTGGATGTTGTCAATATTAACTTTCACACTAACAAGTTTTTCAATCTATGCACAAAAAAAACATAGCAAAGAGAAGATTATTTTTTCATTAGAAGAAAATATCTCATATAAAAAAGGAGATTCCTACACGAATGAACGTTGTGTTTTAGATGTATATTTCCCAAAATCAAAAAAAAATTTACCAACTCTAGTTTTTTTTCATGGAGGAGGATTAAAAAGGGGTGATAAATACATTCCTGAATATTTTAAAGACAAGGAGATCGCAGTTGTATCGGTTAATTATCGTTTTTACCCGAAGGTTAAGGTTAACCAAATAATTCAAGATGCCGCAGTTGCTGTAAAATGGGTTTATGATAATATAAATAAATATGGAGGTGACAAGAAAAAGATCTTCCTTTCAGGGCACTCTGCGGGAGGATATCTAATAAGCATGCTTGGACTTGACCAAACATATTTGGAAAATGTAGGGTTGAATCCTGCCCTAATAGCAGGTTTAATACCTTTAAGTGGTCATACAATTACTCATATGACAGAAAGAGAAGACAAAGGAATTGAAGGAACTCAACCGGTAATTGATAAGATGGCTCCACTTTTTTATGTTAAAAAAGATACTCCACCTTACATTATGATTACAGGAGATAGAAATCTTGAATTATTAGGGAGATATGAAGAAAATGCATATATGTTTAGGATGATGAAAATTAATGGAAATCAAAATACAGAATTGTATGAACTTCAAGGATACGGACACATGATGGTTGATCCAGCAGCACCAATTTTATTTAGAAGAATAAATGAATTGATAAATTCAAATTAGTTGATAAATCACAACACTAAAGGGTAAATGAAAATCATTCATTACTTGGTTAGAGTTTCCAAGTGCCCCCATACCTATAATAGGGGTTTCTTTTTTTGACTTCTAAAACACATTTTTTACAAGTAAAGACCCAGTCAGCACCTTCTTTATATTTAATACGATACATTGTTTTCTAGTATTTGCTACAAACAGTACAATTTTTCTTTCTCAATCCTCTGTAAAATATAGAAATATCTTAAAACGTCAGATTTTGATTTAGCTAATCTGTAAAATTCATATCTTGTGATAAATAACTAATCAAATGAAAAAAATAGTTTTTTTATTATTAATCTCATTAACTTTTTCTTCTTGTTATGTTCATAAAAATATTGTTGGAGATGGAGCTCAAAAAGGTATTGTAGAAACCGCAAAACAACATAATTTTGTTTATGGTTTGGTGTCAGGTAAAACACCAGATACTCAAGAAATGGCCAAAGGTGAAGATAATTATGAAGTTACAACCGTTCATTCTTTTGTTGATGGACTAGTCAGTGCTCTTACAGGAGGACTTTATAATCCAACAACAGTTGAAGTCAAAAGATAATTAAAATCTACAACATCTTAAACGCCACGAAAGGTATAACCCTCTTTCTCTTGATGTCTTAGAAAAACCTGAGAGTGTGCCTGTGATTTAGTTTAGATTTAAAAATATGAAGTGTTCCACAAGGATATGCAGATGGTGGATTTCCCCCGTAAAGTCCTGAGTATCCGTCGCCATCAGAGTCATAAGATGAATTTATATGATTCAATATTTAATTAGCGGGTTCTTAAGGATTAAATTAATAATACTTAGATTTTATATACTTCTATTTTTCACCAATCACAGTAATGAATAAATTCCTTTTTTTAGCATTTTTTCTATGCTCGCATAAATATATACCCTGCCATAATCCCCATTGTGGTTTTCCATTTTTTATAGGAAAACTAACACTACTTCCTAATAAACTACTTTTGATATGTGAAGTCATATCGTCTGGACCTTCATCAGTATGTAAAAAATAAGAATTGTCCTCAGAAACTAAATTATTAAAAAAAGTTTCAAAATCAATTCTCACTGTTGGATCTGCATTCTCGTTAATAGTTAAGCTTGCTGATGTATGTTGAATAAATACCTGAACAATTCCATTTATATTTGGAATTTCTCCTAATATTTTATCTGTAATTAAATGGAAACCTTGAGCAAAAACGGGTAACTGAATTGTTTTTTGGAAAACCATATTTCATAAAGTTGAATAGTAAATAAGAATAAAATAATACGATAATATTTTAAAATCATAAAAAATTAAGGAAGAGAGCTTATCAGCTTTTTCATAAAAATACCGATTTTACTTGGTTCAAGCCAACGTAAGACAACTACAAGATCCTTTTCAGGTACAATTATTATATAATTTCCACCAAAACCGGATGCATAAAAAGTATTCTCAGGAACTCCTTCCCAGTATCTGTCAGTCTCTTTTTTATTTAGCCACCACATATAACCATAACTTTTTTGAGCAGGTGAAGATTTTGTAGCCTCATCTATCCAATCTTGACTAATAAGCTGCCTTTCGTTCCATTTACCTTGCCTTAAAAAAAGCAAACCAAAACGTGCATGATCCTCGGTATTGATAAATAGTCCTCCTCCAGAATGTCCACCACCTGAAACTGATTGCATACGATTTCCGTCAAGCTCTATCCAAGAGTTATTGTAACCATACCACCGCCACGTTGTGCTAGCTCCTATTGGATCCATTATAAACTTTTTCAAAATCTGTGGTATAGGTTGACGCCAAACATTTAATAGACAATAGGCTAAAAGGTTAACTCGTACATCATTGTATTTATAGACAGTACCAGGTGTATTTAGTTTTCTATTTCTCCAGTCATCTATTCCACCTTCAGCTGGAGGTCTGTCAGCCCAATCATGAATCCCCCACAATGTGCCACTCCAATCAGAAGATTGATTCAAAAGATATTTCCATCTGATTTTACTATTATGTTTGCCTTTAAAAGAATTATCCCAAACATAATCAGATACAAAATCATCTGTTTTGAGAATTTTTTGATCTACTGCCAAACCTGCAATTGTAGACAGATAGCTCTTAGTCACGCTAAATGTCATATCTACTCTCTTTGTATCTCCCCAAGAGGCGATCTTGTAACCTTCTTTTAAAATGATACCAGCAGAGCCTCCTCTTTTTTTTGTAGGGCCCAAAATTTTATGGTAGGGTTCGTTTTCAAAACCCTTACTTATGGCTATTCTTAAATCTTTTGACCCACTGTACTCATTTTCTTTAGCGAAATCAATAGCAGAGTTTAGTTTTTTAATATTAATTTTAAAATATTCAAGGGGTTTTTTTTCCCATTCAAAACCATGTGGTGGTGGAAAATAACTTTGCCCTATTAAATGAAATTCAAAAATAGAAGCTAAAAATGCAAATATTAAGATTTTCTTCACTTAGATTTATGTGAAATGATATAATCTAAATATAATGAAATACAAATTAAAAATTGTCAATATTCAAACTTCATTTTTTTTTGTTTAATCTTAAGTATTAAACTATTTGGACCTCCCCTTTTTACTGAGAGGATTTTTGTATATTTAAGCCCATTAATCATAAATCAATTGAAATGAAACAATTCAAATTATTACTGTGTTTATTATTCTTGCCTGTTTTTACTTTTTCACAAGTCTTTGATGTTGAACAGGTAAAAGTTAATCCTTCGATGATGGGGGATTATGAAAATTTCGAGGGAATGTGGGCAAACGCCCATGAAGAAATTCACAAAATTGGAAATAAAATTGGCTGGTTCTTATTTAAGGTAATACCTAATTCTAATCAACCAAAGCCCGGGTTCGATTACGTGATTCTAAATTTCTACAAAGATGCTGAAGCTAAAAAAGCAGGTTGGGGAGTAAAAAATATGCAAACTCTTATGAAGAAAGCTAATTATGGAAAAATTAAGAGTTCAGAAGTTAAAAGGCTCTCATCTTTAGGAGGCAAGATAAAATCTGAAGTTAAAGTTTATTCTTTGAGTGTTTTAGACGCTACTATTGAAGTGGGTAGTGGACCCGCGATTGGAAATAGAGTAATATACCATGGAGTTAAAGCCTTAAATGATGATTACGAAAACTATGAAATGAAATGGTTTAAAGATGTCCATAACCAAGACATTATAGAAGGAAGAAGGTTAGCTTGGTATTTTAACAAAGTGGAGTCATCAACTGATAATGCTGATAAATCAATGACACATGTAATTTTTGAAAGGTTCAATCCTAGTGCACCACAAAGAGAAGCTTTCGAACCAACATTTGAAGAGCAAATGATGTGGAAATATGGTGGTGCTTCAAGAGAATTTGTAGAAAACGCAACATTGGAATTAGTTAATTTTAGATCTTCTTTACCACAATAATCAAAAAAACCCCCTTAAATTTATATAAAGGGGGTTTTTCTGTTGTTTATCATTTTCAAATAATATTTAGGTCCTAAATTTTGTCACTTGTGTGTCACTTCAAGATATAAATAGTTTCACTTTGAAAATTTGTGTCACTTAAAAAAGGAAAAGTTAAAATAAGACCAAGAGAAAATTAAAAGGTCAGAGCTTAAAAAATGGCACAAGATGCAGAACTTGTCAAATTGAAAATCAAGCTAAAAAAATTAATTAATAATCTAATTTCTTTCAATATACTCGTATAGCAACTTTTCCCATCCTGGGGTATTTAATTTTTCATCCTCAACTATTCTTTTTACGTCCTCTAACAAAAGTTTAGAATCATAAATAATACCATCTTTTATAGTTTTTTCTATCCCACCCACTCTGACAACTTTATTGTTTTCATTTAACTTAATATCTCCTGTTCCATATAAGTATTTTAAATTTTTAAGTGGATTTTCATCCATAAGTATTAAATCGGCAAGTTTTCCAACTTCAATAGTACCAATTTCATTTTCCACCCCTGCAGCCTCAGCAGCATTAAGAGTCGCTGAGCGAATAACCTCTAAAGGGTGAAAACCTGCTTCTCTGAGCAGTTCCAACTCTTGAATATATCCAAAACCATATAAATTATACATATAGCCAGAATCAGCACCTGCTGTAACTCTTCCTCCTCTATTTTTATATTCATTAATAAAAGTCATCCAGAGTTTATAATTATTTTTCCATTCAGTCTCCATTTCTGATCCCCAATCATAGTATGCTGCTGCATGTGACTCTCTCGATGGTAAGAAAAACCTCAAAAGTTTCGGGCGAGTATATTTTTTATGCCAAGGAAGACTACTTGCTCTTTGTACATCTCTAAATACGCTATATGGTACAAATGTGACATCAATAGTAAAGTCAAGTGAAATTAATTCATTCATTACATCATTCCATTTTTTTGAATATGGTTTTGCGGCTTGTTTCCAGAGTTTTCCTGCCTCCTCAAATCTATCACCTTCATTCATGTAATTAAATTCGAGAGGGAAATTTTGAATTGTTTTATCTTCAAACAATGCTTCGGGTAAACCATACCAATGTTCCATTGTAGTTAATCCACTTCTAGCGGTTTCAAGGACATTCATTCTAGCGACATCCATTTGTGCATGATGACATGCAGATCTTAATCCTAATTTTTTATTTTCTACAAGCGCTGCCTTAAATATATCTGGAGGCGCTCCAAAAAACTTAATTCCATCTGCACCTCTTTCTGCATTTTGCCTAACCCAATCAATAGCTTCTTTAGGTGAATTAATTCCATTTTTTGATCCTTGTCCAAAGGCAGTATAGGCTAGAATCCTAGGAGCAGTTATAACATTTTTTAGACTTTTTTCTTTCTGATCGAGAACCCAATCTAAACCCTGTCCGCATGAAGGATCTCTAATTGTTGTTATACCATGAGCCATCCATAACTTAAAAACATATTCAGCTTTACCAGTGTTTTGAGATGATATATGCCCGTGCATATCTATAAACCCTGGTAAAACAAATTTTCCGTCAGCATTAATTTCAATACCAGTTTTGCTTAATTTTGGTCTTCTATTTTCTTTTATTTCAATTCCTGGATAACCAACATTTACGATTCTTTTTATTACGTTTTTCTCAATTACAATATCAACTGGGCCAGTCGGTGGAGAACCATTACCATTTATTAACGTTGCCCCTCTTATAATGAGTTGATTGAATGGTCCTTCTCCTCTATATCTTTCAGGGGCTTTATCAATTTGTGATAATACCTCCTTACTTGTTAGTATTATAAAAAAAATTATGATTAATTTTTTCATTCTAAATATTTTTAAATATATCATTAAGATAAAAATATATCATTAATAATTTAGATTTTAAAAGAAGTTCTCTAAGTAAAATTCATTTTATATGCTATTTAACAAGAACAGCTATACGAAAACTTATATTTAAGGTTTTATGATATGTTAAAGATTTCTACAAAACCGCTCAAATCTAATCAAAAGAATAGAGATAATTTTGAAGATTGATTGTAGGTTTAAGACATGAGTTATTTTGTAGTTCATAAAACTAGCATGCCTTCCAAATTGAGAAAAGGAAAAAACTGAATTAAAATTAGGTTTTTTTAAATTTGATTACTGATCATAAATAAATCAAAATGAAAAACATTTCTTATCAAATGCTATTTACAAATAGTTTTATTTTTATTGTCTTTTCTTTATTCTTTTATAGCTGACAAAATGCTGAAATAAATACAAGAAAAATTGATTTAGAAAGGCTTAATCAAATTGATAATTTAATTAATACAAGTGTAAATAGTAATTCATTACCTGGAGCAGTCGTTTTAGTAGCTAAAAATAACAGAATTATTTACAAAAAAGCTTTTGGAATAAAAAATCCAAATACTGGAGAAAAATACAAGACAAATGATATTTTTAGAATTGCGTCTATTACAAAAACAGTTACTTCATTGGGAGTAATTATGTTGTGGGAGAAAGGACTTTTTGGATTAGATGATCCTATAGAAAATTACATTCCTGAATTCAAAGGAGTTGGTATCTTAGATAAATTCAACCCTAAAGACTCTACATTTACTATTAAGCCAACTCAAAAAAAAATAAGCATAAGAAATCTTTTAACACATACATCTGGTTTAGGTTATGGTTTCATCGATGAAAGCCCTTCAATAAGAGCAATTTATTATAAGGCTAAGAAAAATTTTATGCCTTACGGGTGTTTTAGGTTTTTCTGATTCAGATGTGAGCATTGAGAAAACAATAAAAGAAATGGCTAAATTACCTCTTCATCACGAACCAGGAGAACGGTATGCATATGCAATTGGGATTGATGTTTTAGGATATTTAATTGAAATTATTTCTGGGCTCTCACTAGCTGATTATTTTAAAAACGAGATTTTTAACCCACTACAAATGAATGACACTTTTTTTTTATCTTCCAGAAGATAAGAAAGACAGATTAGTTCCTGTACTACACAAAAAGGGAAACAAATGGTCAATTTTTAAAGACACAAGATTTAATATAAATTATCCTATAGAAGGAGCTAAAAGATTTTATTCAGGTTGAGGAGGTCTTTCAAGCACAGTAGAAGATTATTATAAATTCCTTTCTATTTTTTTAAATAATGGAAAGTATGGATCAAAAAAAATTATAAGCACTTCAACTAATAATTTAATACAAAAAGATCAACTTATTAATATTACAAATAATCCAGAACAAGGAATAGGTCACGGATTAATTTCAGGAATTGTTAGAGAAAAAGATTTGTTAATCGGAGCAAGTGGGAGTCAAGGAACAATTTTTTGGGGGGGATATTTCAATACTGATTATTTTGCTGATCCGAATGAGAAGATAATCGGAATAATTTATAAACAAACTCAATTAATTGACGAATCAGCATCTGGACGATTCAATCAAATTATTTATGGAGCAATAGTAAATTAAAATTAAAATAGTATAAATAATTTCAAACCTTATTATTTTGCATACTATAGTCATATATATTTTGAACAAAATATACTCCTTTACTTCCCCATCCCTTGTGATGCATTGTAATTCCATTATCGTCTCCGGTAACAGATTTAACAGCACTATATCAATTTTGTGCTATTTGAGACATGTTTTGTTTATCTGTAGTTTCAGCCTCAAAAAGGACCATTATTTGAGCTGAAGAAATATTAATAGAAACAAAAAAATGAAAATAATAAGATTTTTCATTTAAGTTGATTTATAGTTAACATCCTCAACATACAAATTACTCCCTGAACTAAATGGAGAGGATATGCCAACGGTTTAGTTTAATTTATTTTATATCAATAATTTTCATTAAACGATCAGGACTTCTAGGAGTTGTGTAGGTTGTTTTGTAAGACATTAATTTTCCGTTTTTTGCTCTTTCTAACAATTCTTTTATCGAGCTACCTTGAACTTTAAATTTATTTGATGTAAACATAGGAATCATTTTATTTTTCCATTTATGCTTTTTATTAAATAGAATTTTTAGAGCTGCTAAACGATGATGCCCATCCATAACTACACCTTTATAATAAGCTATTGGCTTGATTATTGGTTTTTCCATTAATTTATTTACTATTTCATTTACCTCTGAAATATTTATTTCCTCGTGAGGGAGAAGTTTAATCACATCGGAAATTGGTAAATACTTAAAATTATCAATCATTTAAATTTTCACATTTGTAGAATTTTTTGAAATTTTTTCTTATTTCTAAATTAATATTTTGGCCCAATTTTTCCATAACTAATATAATTTATTGTATAACAATATGGCAGTTGCAAAGATGCAGCACAAGAAAATATTTAAATTAAATTTATTGAACAATTTGTCAATAATAAGATCTATTTTTTAACATAAACTGTGGAGTGTGAAATTAGAAGATTAATTATTTTTATATTATTAGAAACTAACTAATCATTCTGTGGGAAGAGATAAAATATTAGTAATCGGTGCTAATGGTCAACTGGGTTGTGTTCTTTCAGTTGCACTTCAAGAGAGCTTTGGGAAAGAAAATGTGATTTTATCAGATATTAAACCCAATCCCTTTTTTGAAAGTCATTTTAAACAAATTGATGCAATGGATTATAACCAAATAGAAGACGTTGTAAAGAAACATTCGATTACTCAAATTTATCATCTAGCCGCCATACTTTCGGCAAAAGGGGAAAGGTATCCCTTAAGAACTTGGGAATTGAACATGAAAATGATGCTTAATGTTTTTGAAGTTGCTAGAAAACTTCGAGTAAGTAAAGTTTTTTTCCCAAGTTCAATAGCTGTATTTGGGAAAAATGTAGCCCGATCAAAGGCGACTCAGTCTTCCCTATTAAATCCTGCAACGGTATACGGAATCAGCAAAGCAGCAGGAGAAAATTGGATGAAATATTATTTTGATCAATACAGGTTAGATGTACGTTCTCTAAGATATCCTGGTATCGTAGGATATGAATCCATGCCCGGGGGAGGAACTACGGATTATGCGGTTGAAATTTATCATAGTGCCGTAAAAAATGAAAAATATATTTGTTGTTTAAACCCAGACACTAAATTGCCCTTGATTTATATGGATGATGCCATACGTGCTACCATTGAAATCATGCAAATCCCGAAAGATAATATTAGTGTTAGAACATCCTATAATCTAGCAAGCATGAGCCTAAGTCCAATTGAGATAGCAACAGAGATTCAGAAACTTTACCCTAGTTTTAAGGTTGAGTATAGCACTGATCACAGACAAGACATTGCAGCAACATGGCCGAGTGAAATTGATGACCAAAAGGCCAGAAAAGATTGGAACTGGCAATCAAAATACGATTTAAATCAAATGACTAAATTAATGCTGAACCAACTGAAAAAAAAATATAAAAAAATTAATAATTAACATCATGTCCGGAACCATCGAAAATAAATTAGAGATTGAATTAAATGAAATTAAAAAAGCAGGGCTCTACAAGACAGAACGAATTATTACCAGTGCTCAGGATATTACTATTAAAATATCCTCAGGAGAGGAAGTTATAAATTTTTGTTCAAATAATTATTTAGGGTTGTCCAATGACAAAGCAGTTGTTCAAGCAGCAAAAGATACACTTGATTCACATGGCTTTGGAATGTCTTCTGTACGTTTTATTTGTGGAACCCAAAATATTCACAAAGAGTTAGAAAAAAAAATAGCTTCCTTTTTCGATTGTGAGGATACTATTTTATATGCAGCGGCCTTTGATGCAAATGGAGGTCTTTTTGAGCCGCTACTAACAGATGAGGACGCTATCATTTCCGATGCATTAAATCATGCTTCTATTATTGATGGGGTTCGATTATGTAAAGCATCTCGATATCGTTATTTAAATAACAATATGGAGGATTTAGAAAACAAATTGATTGAGGCAAATAAAAATAAGCATCGTTTTAAAATCATTGTAACTGATGGAGTTTTCTCAATGGACGGAATAGTAGCACAATTGGATAAGATTTGTGATTTAGCAGATAAATACGAAGCTTTGGTTATGGTAGATGAATGCCATGCAGCAGGGTTTATTGGTAAAACAGGGAGAGGTACCATAGAGTTAAAAGGAGTTTTAGGTAGGGTCGATATAATAACAGGGACTTTAGGTAAAGCATTGGGAGGAGCTATGGGCGGATATACCACTGGTAAAAAAGAAATCATTGAAATACTTCGTCAACAATCCAGACCGTATTTATTTTCAAATTCACTTCCTCCTGGTATTGTAGGAGGTACTCTAAAAGTATTTGAAATTATTTCTGAAGACCTTTCGTTGAGAAATCAGTTAGAATATAATACATCTTACTTCAGAAAAGAGATGGAAAAGGCAGGATTTAATCTTCTTGGGGCAGATGCCGCCATAGTTCCTGTGATGACCTATGACGCAAAATTATCTCAAGAAATGTCTGTTGCCCTTCTTGCTGAAGGGATTTATGTTATTGGTTTTTTCTATCCTGTTGTCCCAAAAGAAATGGCGAGAATTAGAGTTCAATTATCTGCATCACACAAAAAAGAACACTTGGACAAAGCAATAAAAGCTTTTATAAAAGTTGGGAAACAATTTAACTTAATATCCTAAATAAGGGAGGCACTTTGAAATTCTAACCAAATATTGAATCATGTTTAAGTGAATAAACCAATTAAAATAGATATTAAATCAAATCCTAAAATGAAGTAGGTTAATTTAAAATTATTGAAGTATTATTCTTTTGATATTCTTTAACTTCATTACTCCCTAAACTTAATGAAGAGGATATGCCGATGATTTAGTTCTCGTTTGGTATTAATTTATAATCATATAATTGTGTTGCGACAAGTATATCACTATTATACTCTCTTAACGAATAAATTAAACCATCTTTCATTTTAAAAATCCATGCATATTTATTGTCATATTCCCCATTTTTACCTTCTGCATCTCCTTCTTGAATTATGGCTACGCCATTTTCATCATAAATAGTGTCAACTGTATTTAATACAATGCCATTGGGTAAGATTTCAGGAATTATGTTTTTAAAATATTCATCAAATAAATTATCTCTATTCCATAAAACCCCGCCTTGTTCAATTATTCCCATCCAAGAAAAAGTAAAATCATTATGTAGTAAGCTTTTTGAAACTTCAGGATTTGTAAAAAGATTGTCAAAAAATGATTGAGCTATTTTTAAATTTGCTTCAGATTTTAATTCCTTTTCACTTTTCTGAATTTGATTTTGACAGGAAACTACAATTGTAGTTGATAATAAGATGAGTAGAATATTTTTCATTCTAATTGTTTTATGGTTAGTGTGTTGTAATTTACAAATTACTTCCTGAACTTAATTATGGGGATATTCCGGTAGTTAAGAAAATATGATTTAGAGAGATAAAATCCAATCAATCAACAATTGAGACCATCTGTCTACTGGCGAATTTAATCTATTCATACCAAACCCGTGACCTCCTTCACTAAACATATGAAGTTCTACTTTTGCGTCTGCTTCAATCCAATCTTGATAAATTTGAACACTTGATTCAGGTATTTCATTGTATTCGTCATTATTTGCACAAGTAATAAATGCTGGAGGTTTGTTGCTAGGAACTTCTTGTTTTTGAACGATATCCATCCAAGGGTAAATAGGAGCTATGAAATTTGGTTGATTTTTATGGGTTGAATTATAAACTGTCTCCATAGTTACTGCACCTCCAGCGGAAAATCCCATCAAACCAATCTTGTTTGGATTAATATTATATTTTGCTGCGTTTGTTCTAATAACTTCTATTGCTGTCATAGCATCTTTTGAAGAATAAGGTAAAATGATTTTAGCACTATCAATTGCAATTTGAGGTTTGTCCCACAACGTTCCAGCCCAGTCAATTACAGAACCCCTCCGAGGATAGGTTCTATATTTCAGAACTATTGAGGTGATTCCATTTAAGGATAGTTTTTTTGCAAGTTTAACACCTTCCTTTTCATATGCACTAAAAAAAAGCCCTCCCCCAGGACAAATAATCATCGCCTTATCTGTGATCGAATTTCCTTTTGCTCTAAATATATCCATTTCAGGTTTGGAAATATTATCCAGCCAAATACCTTCTTGCTCAGAAACAAGAACCCTATTTTCTTTAAATGATTTTAAATCCCATTCTTCATATTCAAGATGTATTTTTTCTTGAGCAACTATAGATACTGTAAATAGTAAATAAATTAATATTAGTTTTTTCATTATTATGTAGTTTATAGACAATATGAAAATACAAATTACTTCCTGAACTTAGTGAAGAGGTTATCCCGATGATATAAATATATTCTCTATAATTTAAGCTTCTTTATTATAAAATGCCTATTTATTAAATATTTGATTTATTAAAAATCTGAAATTGACGAAATTTGACGAAAAAAGGGCGAAAATGACTCAAAAATGCTCAAAAATGACCCAAAATGCTCAAAAATCGACTGTTTTTGAGAGGTTTTAGTTTTAGTTATTTGTTGATAATCTTCATTTACTAAACTTGAAAAAATCCTTCAAAAACTCTAATTTTATTGAGTTCTTTGTTGTTATTAGCAGAAATACAGCCATTTATAACATTAAGAATTTAATAATGACAATAATAGAAAGAGTAATGAAAAGAATAATGGAGGTTAGCAATAAGTTACCACCTAAAGAATTAGAGAATGCACTTGGGATTAAAAAATAAAGTACAAAAGTTTATTTTTTCTGAAACTGTCGTGATTTAATTATAAGATATAATAGTGCTGTAGATATGTAAATACTCCAAATAATTAATGATACTTTATTATCAAATAAAAAATCAAAGATTTGAAATACTATTAAGGAATACAGGGCTTGATTTTTAAAAAAGGGTTTAAATATTTCAAGATAACCTTCAATATCAAATTTTTTTCTTTCATCATCTGACATAGTATTATATCCTGATAGGAGGTATTTTGAATTTTCTTTATTTATAAAATGACCAATTGTATAATATAAAGCAGAAACAAAAATTATGGGTATATAGATAGACATAATTAAAAATAACAAAAATATGGGAAGAACAGCAGGCACACCAAATAAAATTACAGCAGAGGTTAGAGGAAAACTTTGTGAAACTCCATGAAAGAAATTAAATCCTATTTACTGAGTCAAAGACTACTTGACGAAAATGGAGAACAACGAACATGGATTTTTAACTGTCCTATGTACAAATCCCTCAAAGCAGCTCGCATACATAATCAATATTACAATAAGATAGCAGGATACATTAAAACTGATGGTCAACCTTGTTGGATCATGGGGGGTATTCCTATTTGCTCATATGAAGGTTAGTGTCACAAACAGCTTTCATTTTTTTTTATGTTTAATCTTTAATACTAAGCTATCTGGACACCCCCTTTTTATCGAGGGGGTTTTTTTGTAGATTAGTAGCTTATTAACTATAAATCAATTAAAATGAAAAACGTTTTTATATTATTCAGTATTCTATTTAGTTCATTAACATTTTCACAAAATGTTTTTTGGTACGACGTTATGTTAGAGGTAGAGGGAAAAAATGCTTCAACAGTAGCTGCTCTTGTTGATGGTTTCTATTCAAATCACGAAAAATCTTCTGATGTAACAGTTAATTTTTCTTCTATTCCTTTAAAAGGGCCTAGTGAAAAAGCTACGCACATTATAAGTATTGCAAGTAACTCTTCTCAATCTCTTGCTGATTTTAGAAATTCACTCAAAGGAGAAAATTGGGATTTGTACATATCTAAAATGAGTAATTATGTAAAAAGTAGTAAAGCCTCTGCAGGCAAAAGTCTAATTACAAACGGTTCGGAAACTAATTATCCTATTGGACAAGTTTGGGTTTTTAAGGATGTAAAAAGTACAGAATTAAACTCAATGGTTCAGGCTTTTGGCAAAATTATAAAATTAGTTAAAATCGATGGGTTTAGTGGTATGGGACAAATAGTTCATGGTACAGAAAACGGGGAGAGTGTTTATATTTATGGAACTTACCCCAACTTAAATGATGCATTTAATTTTGGGCCTCAGAGTAAAAAAGATGCAGAAGCTTTTGCAGAATTTTATAGCGTACTTGATAAATCAGCAGAATATTCAAAATCATTTACTCGAGTTCTTATAAAAAGCTATTAATTTTTGAATACACAAAATTTAATCCCCTTTTAATCGAGGGGTTTTTTTTGTAGTTTATCATTTTTAGATAATTTTAACTCCTATTTTACAAAAGGTTTTTTCGTCTATAAAAATCATTTTTTTAGAGTCAAAATTAATGTCTGATATGATTTTTTTATGATTTTTTTTAAATCTGACTAAAAACATTTTTTAAAGAAAAAACCCTCATTTTTCGTGAGGGCTTTTGTTTGTTAGTGTAGTGTAGCGGTTACGCTAGCTCCTCCTCTTGGGCTCGAACCAAGGACCCTCTGATTAACAGTCAGAAGGCTATTTTGATTATCCTGTTCTAAGTTCTTAATTATTAGTTATTTATATCCTAAAAGACCCTATTTTAACTGGAATTTAGTGTTCCCAATAAAAACAAGGGATTCTGATGCAACTTTTATATCTGAGGGGCAAATTGAGGGGCAAATTTTATTAGCTTCGTAGAATGACTATTGGATTTGTATTTAAAACGGTTAGAAAAAGTGATGGTAAAGCACAACTTTATATACGTTTCAAGGATGGTACACTGAAAAGAAAAGATAACGATAGACGTATTAAGGTTGAAGGTATATTTATACTTCCCCAACTTTGGAACAAAACATTTAGTAGAGTAGAGCCTTCCCACGAGAATAGTGCAGCGATAAATGACAAGCTTGATAAGTATTGGTTTAAAATGTCAGACGTTAAAAATAAGTACGTTCTAGGTCAGATTGATTTTGATACAGCAGCCAAGATGCTATCCTCAAGTGAATCAGCAAAAAGCATAAAGGGGTATATAAGAACAGTTTTTAGTGAATACAAGAAGCCAAAACATATAAAAAACTGTATGGATACCGTTATAACTGTAGGTAATCACCTTGATATAAACGATCTTCTGTTCTCCGATATAACTGAGATTAATCTTGTTAAGCTTAGAAATAAATTACAAAATGAAGGAAAAAGTCCAACCACCTTCAATACCTACCTTACTAATATAAAAACAGTTTGTAATCACGCTGTTGAAAAAAAATATTTATACCAAGATTTCACTTTTGGAAAGGATCTTAAGAATAAGGTGCCTCCAATGCCAGTGGTACATTCTGCATCACCTGATGACATTTATCGTGCAATCGACAATATTAGAATGAAAACAAAAAGACATAGCAGTCATGCCAAGGCTTTAAGGCAAGTTGAAGCTGTAGGTTTTTGGTTATTGATGTTTTCTATGAGGGGATTGTATCAAGAAGATATTCACGATTTAACGTCACACGATTTAGATTATGATTTTGAAAGAGAGATAGATTCAATTAAAAAAGGATATAAGGATGAAAAAATAATTGGAAGAAAAGAAGTTTATATGCACAGAAGGCACAAGGGCGAATATCCAATGAATATGTTAATGCTTCCACCTATTGAAAATCTGATATCTTTTTTAAGAAAGCTTATTGCCTTAACACATCCCCATATTAGTTTATATAACAATAGTGATCTAGCAAAATCTAGGGAAGAACTAATTAAATCTAAATCTGTGGAGGAGGTTGATTTTCTAAAGATTTTTGCAATTACAAATACTGGAAGTCCTAAATTATTTGACAATACATGGAGATTATTTAGAAAAAAAGCAAAAGAAATAGGTCTTCCAAAATTCAAAGAAGCACGAAAAACATTTATGACCATTTCAGATGAACTTGGTGTGCCTGACAGTTACGGAAGAGCATTAATGGGACAAAATGATCCAACTATCACGAAGTATTACAAGGACATGTCAAGACCAAGGATTGTTGGAAAATTAGCTTATTATCATTTAGCCATACTTAGAGAATTTGATACGATAAATATTTTTAATTATTTGGTTGATCATTTATGTAAGAATTTTTTCGCACCTCAGCATCGTCTGTTTTTTTCAATGCATAGAATATCTGTAAAACAAGATGAATTATACAGGGCTTATGAAAATTTAACCACTAACTTACTTGAAAAAAGGGATATTAAGATTCTCAAAATTTAAAAATTTCTATTACTATGTGAAAGTTCTTTTAATTTCCATGTTTCTATGGAAACTTTATCTATATAATAATTGAAAGTATAAACATAGAGTTCAATTAGTCCTGAGTAACAACTTTCAAAAAGAGAAGTAGTTGGAATTTCTTTTACATGAGAATAATAATTTGATTGGGTGTGAGATTTTTCATTAAAAAGATTTGACAAGTAGGTGATTAGAGTTTTAGAAGTACTGCTGAAGGCACTTTCCTGAGGCAAAACAAAACCCATCCCTGGAATTTTAGAATTAGCAAACTTTCCACTTAAGAATAAACTTGATCCTTTGATATTTACAATTTCTTTGCCTAACTCGTCCGGCAAGTATTTTAATTCATTGAGTTTTCTTATGTAAATTTCAAAAAGTTTTCTTAGTGTATTGTACCTATACTCATGATTTTCTATATCGGTTGTAATGGCGAGGTCTATAAAAATTTTAATAGTTTCATTGTCAAAGTATTTTTCTAAAATCTCGATCAACAAAAAATTTTTATTTCTAAAAACAACTCTTGGTGAATTTTTTACATTCTTGAAAATGGCTTCAATAATATTTTGAGACTCCTCACTTTTTTTAAAAATATTTTCATTTCCAAATATTTCATAATACCAATCAAATTCTTCTTCAAATATTTTTCCTGTTCTTACAAGTATTGGCTTGTGTGTTGGTAAAATATTATTAATTTCTTCTCTTAATTGTCTGGAGTATTTTGCTTCAGCCATTTCTGAAGAATCATCTTCATTTTCTACAATCCTTCCATCTAAAAGAAAAAGATCATAGAGAACATGAAATTTTCTTATCTCACTTAAAGCTGCATTTTTAGATCTAAATTTTTTTAATTCAATATTTGCCTCATTACAATCTTCTATAAATCCAGATTGGTCAATATTTTCATATTCATCATCAACCCAAACGATTCTTATTCTATCCTTCATAGATTTTAAACTTAAATTTATAGGTTAGTGCTGGGGCAAAATTATCTGATATTTCTTCAGAATCAGTAATAAATTCCCAATCTGGGTTTTCGAAACTTGTTGCTATATCGTTTAAATAATATCCTCCTGAACCAGTTCCTTTTTCTGATTCCTTTCCACTTTGGATAAAATGTTTCTTTTCATATTTTTTTGGAAGTTTTACTCCATTATTTGAAAAGCTAAGCACAAAATAATATTCAGGTTGTTCGGCATCATTTATTTCAATACTAAGATCTATTCCTATTTTAAGAACTTGATTTTCTTTTTTGATTTCATTGAATGCATGAATATTTGTGTTTGTTAAAATAATGTCAACCATTTCTGTAAACAGAGATTTATTTGATAAAATTTGTGCCTCATCAAGAAATTCATAAATTTCTTTTTTAGCCGCCATATCCCAATTATGATCATCCTTATCTGGATCAGGAATTTTATAATAATCTTTCTCGAATTCTTCTATGGTATCATAAAATTCAACCTTATAATCTAAAATATATAAATTTGAGTAAGCTGTATCCAAATCTTCTTCTTTAGAAGATTCGAATTGTTCTAATTCAATATCAAAAACGTACTGATTAGAATCAATATTCTTTATGACTTCTATCAATGAGTTTATAGAAATTTTTTCTAATTCTATTTTATCTGGATTTTTTATTTCTTTCCCAGATTGTTCAATTAAACTCTCCATTGAGTTTACAGTTTCTTTTAAAATATTAAGATATTTTAGTTGTTTTTGTTTATCGGTTGAGCCAGCATCAATTTCTTTAATTAGTCTGTTTAAATAACTTTTAAAGTTTCCTATTTTTGGATCTAGTCTGTGCTCAATTCTATTTATGATATGAATATTTGATCTTTCAAAAGCCCTTCCTTTATTCTTAAATGATTTAATGTTATTTGATACTCTATAGTAATCCCCAATTTGTTCCTTTTGGTCAATTTTTGTCTTTAATAAAATACTAGAGTTTAAGAAAGAATTAGAAGCTATTCTAGGCACAACTCCAACGGACATTCTTTGAAGCATGTTTCTGAAATATTTTTTACTCATCTCGATGAATAAAAATTCTGGTAAAATTTCTTTGCTTGTGAGTTTAAAAAACTCAAATCTATTGGATCCAATACTTGAATTGATATAGTATTTCTTTGAAATATCAGATGGATTAAAAAAACCAAATCTAAGATTTGTTCCTGCTTTTTTCAATAGGACAATTGTATTGGGTAATATCCTAACTAAATTTTTGTAGATAAAATTTGGTTTAACATTTTCAGTAGTCCAGTTTATTTTTTTGTTTTTCTCAAAAGATAATTTTGTTGATTTAAAATTCTCAATATCACTCAACGATTCAAGTTCTGGATGTATGATTTGGTAATTTTCATCATCCGTCAATAAAGATTGTTTTTCGCTTTGAACCCTCTCAAGAATATCCTTTAGTTGGATTAAATTTTTGGAGTCTATTTTATAGCTATACCTACTTGGATCTAAATCAGATACTTCTTTTATTTTGCTGTAGGGAATATGTCTATTTCTATATTCAATAAATATGTCTTCATTATTATTTTCCCTAAAATTATCGTTTTGGTTTTTTAAAAAACCCCCTATTTTCTTTGCGTTTTCGATATGTTCTTTTTCAAGACCAATTAAATCACTTGCATACACAAAGTTTATTGATTCGTTTGGATTTAATGTAATTTCTATTAATAAATGTCTAGCTGTGGTAACTTTTCTATCACCCAATAATTGAACTATAGCTTTAATTAATTTTTGGTTTATCAATTCATTTAGAAAAGTTAGTCGCCTTAAAAGTTGATTTTCAAAACCATAAATAAATAAACTCCCTTTATCATTCAGAATTTCATTTAAATCTAAAGTATTTTTTTTATGAAGATCCAATTTAAAAGTATCAAATAGGGAAGGATTATCGATTCCTGTAGCGATTTTGTTTAAATCTGAAACTTCGAAATAGACTAAGTCTTTTTTTGTTTTTTTTAAAATTTCATCTAGTGTTAGTGGTTTTGTAGAAACATTAAAATTGCTCCTTAGTTTTTCATAATCATTAATTTGCTGAACATATCTTGCAATAAGATAATCTATGCTTGAGAAAAAGAATAAAACAAATTCAGAGAAAAGAGGATGATTATGATTCCTGCCTCCAAATTTAGAAAAGTTAGTACTAAACTCACTTGAATCTGAAAAAGCTAAATTTTCATATCCTGGTTTTCCTTTTCCGGAGCCATAAACTTTTTTGCCTTTTAAGGGACCAAAACTGTTTTTGATTATATCAATTATATGACTAGGAGTATAATATAAACCCATCTTACTGTGATCTATAATTTCTTCACCTGAATGAGCTATGTAATTACGAATTTTAGTATTGAAGTATTTTTCTGATGTTAAGTTTCCAATTAATCCTTTTAAAAGAACAGAATATTCATTATTAGTCTTATCATCAGATTTATTTTTATTATCATTTATATATTGATTAATGAGTTGATCAGCTAAAAAAACTATACCAATTTTATTTCCAATTTTTTTTGAAAATCCGCCATAAATTTTTGAATTAAAAAAAATGACTCTATCAGTTACAGAGGGGAAAATATGCTCATTTCTTTTAATTATATTACTTAGAATATCATCTTCATCAAAATTACGAGGAAAATTAATTTTAAATTTTTCAAGTATATCATCAATATCCTTTACAGATTCAATTTTATTTCTTGAAAAAGCTTTTTTAATCTTTTTATTATGATCTAGGGGAGGAAAACGGTATGAATTAAAATAAAGTGAGTGGAATAAAAAGATTAGCTCGTCAATTTTTAAAACAATTTTAAATTCGGTAAAGTATTTTTCTTGAATCCACAAAGCTATAGATGTAGAAGTCCTAATCTTTTCATCAATTGATAGTTCTACCGTTATTTTTGATAAATCCTTCATAATGAAACAAAGCTAATATTAACGTGTGTAAATAGTTTACTCATATTGTTTAAATGCACTTTTTAATATATGTTTAATTTCATTTTTAAGATGATCCGGCTCCATTACTATGACATCTTTACCATATTCCAAGATTTTAGATTTAAATTCTTGATTTATTTTTAATTTATAATTAACCACCACATGATCATCATGAGTTGAAATTAACTTGTATGAATGATGTATTGGTTTTGTGTCCATATATTTCCATCTTTCCTTATTAACTCTTAAAACGATATTTTCAATTTCGTTAGTAGAGTTAGTAACACCTACAAAATCATAAAAATAATCATTCAAATAATCTTCATTTGTTTCAATATACTGCTTTGAATTCAAAACTTTTATTGATTTGATCCTATCAAAAGCAAGATTAGTTGGTCCTATATTAGAAAAAGCTGGATTCATTCCCAATACAAACCATCTAGAATTATATTGTTTCATAAAATAGGGATGAAATTCTATTTCTTTTGCCTCTTTTGAATTAAATGACTGATACATTATTTCAAGAACATGTTTCTCTTTAATAGCGTTAAAAACATCTTTTAAAAAGTTAATTCCGGTAAGACTCAAATTATTTTCAAAACCAACTATGTTTCTGTGATCTTCATTTAGATCAAATGTTTTATCAAGTCTTCTTGAAAGAGATTCTAAAAGATCAAACTGAGGAAGACCACTAAAATTTAAAATAGTTTGTATGGCAGATTTTAGAAGTTTTGCTTCCTGTTCATTTAATGGTTCGTTATCAATTGAAAAATCTTTATCGGAATAGCTATAATAAACATGCTTTCCGTCTTTGGTTTTTTCAAGTTCGATATCATATCTTTCTTGTATATGATCAAGATCGTTATAAATAGTTTTTCTACTTACGCCAAATTCTGTACCCTTTCTCTCGATAAATCTTGTCTTGCATTCTTCAATAAGATCACCAATTGAATACCTCCTGCTGGGGTTTCTAAGGCACTGATCGAGTATTTTAAGCCGAAACGATTGAGAAATTGATCCCATAAAGATAACTGTGTAATAAATTTACTCATTAGTTTTCTTCTAGACTATACATTGAGTCATTAATAGTCACAGTTTGTTGATCCTTGTAAACTGGATTACCGGATTTAAAAATTTTAATTCCTGTAAAACCAATTTTATTCCTTTGATCAGAGGTTTTATAGTTAGAAATAAGCAAACCGAAGTCATACTCCCTTTTTTTAAAGAAAACAGCGCCAAAATCAGAATTAATTGTAGAACCCCAATTTTTATATACTCTGTTATCATCATGATTATATGAAGATGCAATCCTAACAGTAGTTTTGTTGAGATTAAGCCTCATTGTATTTGGCTCATTAATGAATTTGGAATTAAATACATTAATAACCTTATCAATTTCCTCCTTGCTTAGAAAGGAAAGTTTTTCATGCTTTCCAACAATCAATTCCTCAATGGTAATTGTATCAACATTAATTATAGGTGTAAAAACACCTTGCTTTTGGTTGATTTTTAACCTCGTATGAGTACTGAATCCCCTTACTTTCTGGTTATACAATTCATTCTGCCAGTTCTGATCTGCGAATACTTCAGGATCCATTTCAAATGCTGAATAATGCTTTAAAAGGTCAATACTTGCCATAAGTTTAAAGTTTCGGTTAGTATGGTATCCGCACAACCTCCCTGAAATACCTTGAGCTCCATTAGCAAGCTGTTTATTTCGTGACTCAATACCAAATCGAACTTTTTCTTTAAGAAGCCTAAGATCTTTTCCTGCAGTTAAGGCTTGTACCACAATGAGAACAACCCTTTTTGATTGGTTTAAAACCTGCTTTTTCACATAATCCAAGCCCTCATTAATTTTGTAATCGCACATAATATTTGATCCGATTACAATACACTCTAACTTATTACTGTAGTTAGATTTTATCTCATCTCTAAGAACTAAAGCCCTTTGAGAGTTTGAAACTCTAATTATTCCTAAACCATCTTTAAAACTGTTTAGAAAATTTATATACTCTTTAAGCTTAGGGTGAATGATATATGATTCTAATCCTTTGTAGCTGGCAATAATCTCAAGTGGATTAAAATCTTTGGGGTAGTTTTCTATAACTCCATTATTAAGCATTTCAGTAATTCCAAAATATTTTTCTGGTCTTTCACCATCAATTAATTCAACATCATATCCCTGAATTTTAGCATCAAGAATATCATAAGGGGTAGCAGAAACTGAAAGAAGTCCAATTGATGGAAGCTTTTTTCTAAGATTTTCAAAAAAGGCAAAATCAAAACTGCTTTCAATACCTGAACCATATTGATCCTCATCTCTTATGATCAAATCAGTTTTAAAATCTTTTACCAATTTGAAGGGGTTTGGATGTCTAAAGAATTCATCCATTTTATTTACATTAATCTTACTTGGAAGATAGCTTTGGTTTGTAACAGAATAGAAGTCCCTTTCAAGGTTTTCCTTATTTTGTTTAAAGAGATCTTTATCTCTCATACTAGTAACAAAAATTGCAGATCCGCTTTTATTAATTAGATCTAACTCAGGTAAAATATAATTAACAAGTACATAGATTGTTCCTGACTTACCACTTTGCATTGGAGCTACTAAACAAGTGTTAATATTTCCGGACTGAATCGATTTAGCAATCCTTAGAGCATTAATAACTTGATTAGGGTAAATCTGAGTTAATTCGTTATGAGATAAAATAAATACCAATTCTTCATGAAGAGAATCAGGAGCATTTAAATCGCCTAATAGTTTTTCAATTTCGTTATTCCAAGAATTTTGATAAGCAGTCATATACAGTGTTTAAAAGTTTAACACTGCATAGTTAATATCTACATGTGTAAATAAATTACACACGTTTAAAAAAAAATTAATTTAGATGATTAAGTTTCGTTCATACTCTGTTTAGAGTATATTTCTTGGAAGAACTTAAGCTTATTTTTATATCTATCATCCATATCACTTTTAAACACAATTACTTTGATTCTATAATCATTATCATCAAGTAATCTAAATGTTGGAGTGCTAGTAAATTCGAATCTTGCCTTATCTAAGTTTTTTCCAGCTGCTAGAACGTCCTCTTTGTAAATTGGTTCTAATTCGCCATTTGGCATACATACAATAGACATAACTAATGTATCAAGAGTATCACTATCATAAAGAATGGTAACAAAGTAAGTCAAGCAAATTTTCTCATTTGATTTACCCTTATTATAAAAAGTAGGAAGTTGAGGAGTATATTCACGAAGTTCATTTTTTCCTCTAACTTTCATTCGACCTTTATATGAATTTTGATTTAATCCAACAAAAATAGATCTAGTGTAATCTCCTATGTTAGTTTTTCCTTCAAGTGAGGCACCTACTGTTTTTAAATCAATATGAATAAAGGCATCTTCTACTTCAAAAAAAAGATCACTGCCAACTGGTGATGAATTTGGCTGACCTATACCTTTACCATTTAAAAGAGAATAAACAATTCTTTCTGCACCAGTAGAAAAGTCACTAATACCAGATGCATATAAACCATGCCAATCCTGTTTTATTTTGTCTTTTGTTTTAAAGCCAGTTATAATTTCATCTTCGGCAAACTTTAGAAAATGGAAATACTTATTTAAGTACTTCTTCTCTAATGACTCTATTTGCTTCAGTTTTTGATTCTTCGAGTTCATGACTTTTTAAACTATTAAAAATTTCTTCACCTATTCTTTTACCAAGTAGAACTGGAACAGCATTTCCAATTTGTCGATACATTGAATTTAAAGCACCTGTAAAGACAAAATCATCTGGGAATGTTTGTAATCTAGCACATTCTCTGACACTCATTCTTCTCTTCCTATTGGGATGAATTTCAGGACCAGTTGCAGTTATCGTGTCACTCGGTGTGTCCCAATTATTGATTCTTAATGACTGTTCAAAAACAATTGTTTTTTCTTCCATTTCTGTCACTCTTTTGTCAAATTCATCATCAAATTCCAATAGTTTTTTCAGTTCCCACCAGTCTTCAGGTTTTGGAATAGACCCTGAATTATTATCCTTTCTGAACCAGTGACCAGCTGTATGTGCATATCCAAAATGGGCATCAATTTTCTTTGTTGAGATACCACTTTTTTTTCTCCAAAGCTTAAGATAGTCACAAACATCATGTTGATTAACATTATGTTTTCTTCCCCAAAACTTATCACTAACATTTGTTCTAGCAATGTGATTGTGAATTTGTTTACCATCAAGATCAAAACTGAAATCTCTTGTTCTTACTGCTTTCAAATCGTCTAGAATATCTTTAACATTTACATATGGCTTCGTGGTATTATTAAAAAGATCATTACCTGTTCCATGAGTAATTAAAGGGAAAGGGTTGTCTAAACCTAATCTATTGCCAATAATAATTACCCTCTCTCTATTTTGTGGAACTCCGTAATCGCTTGCTTTTAAAAGTCTATAATTAACCTTATATCCTATACTTTCAAAATCATTCTTAATCATACGTATTACTTCACCTTTTTGAAGTGATAAAATACCTTTGACATTTTCAGCAACAAAAAACTTTGGTTTTTTATCCCTAATAATTCTTAGCATTTCCAGGTAAAGAAAGTTTCTTTTGTCTTCCATGCTTCTCTTGGTGTTTGCTACTGAAAAGCCTTGACAGGGGAATCCACCTAAAAGCACATCAAAATCATCAGGTATTTCACCACTACTTATCTTAGTAATATCACCCAGTTTAATTTCTGGACCAATATTTTTTTTGTAAGTATTTACTGCGTCTTTATCGAAGTCATTAGCCCAAATAATATCAAATCCACTATTGATAAAACCCAAGTCTAAACCACCACAGCCTGAAAATAAACCTACTGCTTTAAATCTATCCATATATCAAATCTAATAATTTAATTTCCCTAATTTTTTATTCCGTGATTTAGTTATTAAGAAATTAAAGTTTATTATTATAGTAAAATATGCATTCTACTCAGCTTATAGATCATCCAGATCTTCAACTATTAATGAAGAAGTTTAAAAAGAAGTTTCCAAAGATTGACCTTAGGGTGAATATGGTTTATTTAGGATGGTGGGGTTATCAAGGAATGGGTCTAGATGTAGATGCGGTGAAAGTTATTTTAGAGAAATGTCTCAAAGAGAATAAATATTTCAAGGTTTGGAGAATGAACTGGAAAGGTGATATTGGTGATATGCCGATGGATTGGTGGGAAGGAAAAATTGTTTATTACAATTACAAAGAGTAGATTTAAAAGTAATTTATATTTATGATGATATAAAACAGAAAAATAAAGTATATCAATATATTTACTCTTCTCGCTTTTTTAGAAAGGAAAAGTATTTATTAAAAGTTGCCTCAGCCATGATAAATGCCAATAAACAAAAACTTCAAGACTTCTTTCAAGGAAATCTTCAATTTGAGATTCCATTCTTCCAAAGAGCCTATGTTTGGTCTGAAGATAATTGGATTATTTTTTGGGATCATTTGATTGGTGAAGTTGAAGCTTATGAAAATGGTGTTCAAAGTGAACACTTCATAGGTACCGTAATTACAAAGCAAAAGGAAAACAAAAATTTAAGTGAAAATATCGTTGAATTAATTGACGGTCAACAAAGACTTACAACTATAACAGTTTTTCTAAAAGCCTTAGCAGATACTTCAAAGGGTGATCTACCAAACCTAAAAGATGGTATTGAATCTTTACTTTGGTTTAAAGATAGCTTCTCAAAAAAACATTATCGAATGATACATAGTAGGATTGATAAGCCAAACTTTAAAAAGATAATGGAGACCCCAGGTGATATTGATGATGAAGACAATAGTTCTATAATAAAGTCATATCAGTATTTTATAAAAAAGCTAGAAACCTTTACTGACCATCAAAGAGAAATGATAAAGCAAGTTTTACTTCATAAGATTCCTATCATAAGCATGCTGCTGGACAAAGATGACGATGAACAAGAGATTTTTGATACCATTAATTCACTTGGTGTTAGGCTTACTATAGCAGAGCTTTTGAAAAACTATCTCTTCAAAGACAAAGAGTTAATTGAATATTATGAGAAAGAATGGCAAAGTATTTTTGAAAATGATGAAGAGCAGGTAGAATTTTGGAGTACCGTAAGATCCTCTGGTAGAGTAAAGCGTGATAACATTGAGCTTCTTCTTTATTGCATGTTAATTATTGAGACAAAAAAAGAAGTACGACTTGAAAAACTATTCTCTGAATACAAGCTTCATCTTAAAGATATTACAATCAAAGAAAAAAAACAGTTTTTATTAAAGTTGAATGATCTTGCTAACATATATCTAGAAATGCCTCAGAAAGAACAGCTTGTTGAGATAAGTTACAACGATGAAATCAAAAGGTTTTTTCACCTAATGGAAAACTTAGAAATCACTACCATTTTTCCTCTAGTATTGTATCTATACAATAATATAAAAGATGATCAAGAGCTTGTACGTTGTTTCAAGATTCTTGAGTCTTTCGTTGCCCTTAGGCAGATTTGTAAGTTCACGACAAAAAACTACAACAAATTGTTCATTCAGATCATAAGGTCATTAGATAAGATAAAATCTGAGAAGGAAATTGAATCATCGGAGCTCCTAGGGATATTGAAATCTTTCAATGAGTTTGGAAATAGGATCCCTACAAATGCTGAAGTTCAAGAAGCTTTTCAAACTAGCATTTTATCAAACAAACAAGCTGGAGCAATATTATACATAATCGCTTTAAAAGATATTGATTCAGAATATTCTGACACTAAAACTTTATCCTCTAAATCATTCTCAGTTGAACACATGATGCCAAAAAAATGGGAAGAAAACTGGTCTAACGATAATCTTGATGAGCTTTCAAAATTCAAGAGAAAACAGAAAATTTTGACCATGGGGAATTTAACTTTGATTACTAAAAACCTCAATAGTAAGTTAAGAAATCAATCTTGGGAGAGAAAAAAACAAACACTTAGAGAATTTTCAAGTCTTAAGATGACGACCTCTTTCCTGAATTACGAAAACTGGAATGAACAAACAATTACAGAAAGGGCTGAGCAGCTTAGCAGTAAAGCACTGGAAATATGGAGTATTTAATAATTTTGTACACCAATCAGCTAACTTCAAATCATACAAACCATTGATGGAATAGCTAAAAAAGAAATCAACTTTTGATCTATTTAGCTTATATAAAACATCTTTTTCTATAATACAATTTCCACTATAAGGCATGGCTTAGATATATTTAATTTCTTACTTTTACAAAAGTATCAGGAACGCTTATGCGTACCAACCGATCTTCTCGAGACACGGTGGTTTAGAATACGAGACGCTCGTCTAAAAAAAATCGAGATTCAATATTCTTTTCTTGGTCATAAACTAATGTTTAATTAAAAACTAATATTATGGCAATTTTAAAAGGAGAAGTAACATTTAAAGTGACTTTTGAAGGACTTGGTGTGCCAATTGGATTTGGATACACTAGTGCAATTATATATAAGGAATGTGCTGAACAGGTTTATGCGTCAGCACCATGGTCTAAATTTGGGAACAAGAAGAATCCAAAGTTTAAGGTTGAATTAATTGATAAGTTTATTGAAAGAAATTAGATTTCAGCAACAATTACTTTTAGGGTAGTTTCAAGTCCAAACGATAACTTTTGAAGCTCTGTCATCCTAATATCATGTTTTCCTCTTTCTATTTTTGAAATCATATATTTTGAAAAATGGGTTCTTCTTGAAAGTTGTTCTTGAGATAGCCCTAAAAGTTTTCTTTTTTGTTGGACAATATATCCAATCCTTTCAGGAAGTATTGATTTGAATAAGGGGGATGTATAAAGTCCAATCATATTCAAACTTAGATGAATTTGTTAAGAGCATTATGTTGAAATCTCAAATAAGAATTTACATACCTCTTGATAAAATTTTAATTTAATTCACAAAACTTTGTTGAAAACAATTCAAATTTACATTGTAGTTTTATAAAGATGAGAGTACTTCAAGACTTAACAACCGAAGAAATTCTAAGATGGGTAGAATGGAAGGATGTAGATATGCAATATGACCTATTTAATAAAAATAAGTTTAGAGATGACCCAAGATTTGATCATCTATTAAAAATACGCCCAGATTTAGCTCCATAATGATAATTTGAAATTATCCATTTTTAGCCATTTTTGATCAATTTTGACTCATTTTTGACCTGTTTTGGTCATTTTTTGTCAATTTTTGACGTTTTTTGTCTTTTTTTGATATTCACAAAACTTACAATTTTCATTAAAATCTGGAATATCATCTTGATTTAAAGTTTGAACTAAATCTTTTAGGGTATTTTCTATCCAACTATCGTTTCCTGTATAATCCAAAAGATAAATTTCAAAGTCTAGCTTTTCATCAAATCTTTCTTTTTCTCTTATGCCATTGCAGTAAACAAAGTATCCTGTATCTGAAACTTTAAATCCGTTATTTCTCAATAGATATTGATAGAATTCCATCTGTCTTTTATAACCTATCTGCCAGTCTGCATCTAAGTTTATTTCGCTTCCTTTTGATGTTGCTTTATAATCAACAACGATAAGCTCTTCTGTGTCTAGATTAATCCATAGATCATCAATGGCTCCGAATAGATGAAGGTTTAACTCTTTGTGCTGATAAGTTACTCCACTAAAATTCTGTCTCCATTTGTCAAGACTCTCATGCTGGAATGGAACTGCATTTAAACCTAGCTTCTCAATATAAGGATGAGGTTTCTGAATACTTCTGTAATAATCAAATTCATTCTTGAGAAGATTATCTACTGCTGAATTAAGGTTAAATGGAAATCCTGGTGGTTGAGCTATACCTAGCCTTCTATCCATATAAAAACACCTAGAGCAGTTTAAAAAGAAGTCGACCTTTGATCTACTAAGCTTATAGAAATCATCTTTCTCTGGTATATATTTCCCTTGATAAGGCATAGGATTAAAGATAATAATTCAACACGTATCCACACAAACCCCAAACAAACACCCCCTAAAACAGCATTTAGAAATCTTCAGTAAAGAGCTGGTTTACATAGGATAAGAGAGGATTTGGATTGTATCCATTCGTGTAAAAGAAAAAACCCTCCACTAGGGAGGGTATTGTATCTTGAAAGTTTGTTTTTATTTAGCAGCAGCTTCTGTAATATCTGATGTAGGGTCAAAAATCCAATTCTCCATTACAATTTTTCCATCCACCCACTTAAATGATGCGTTAAATGGATTACTCCAATTTTTTTTAGTCTTATTACCTTTAGCAGACCAACCACCCCATATGTGGGACCATACCATATTATTGTTGTTTTCGTCATAAACCGTAGTTTCAACAAACATCCAATCTAATTTTATATTACTATAGGTTTTATGATGAGAACTCCATCCTTTTTGAACAGTCGATTTATCTGCTTTAATTCCATTCAAGTCGAAAACGGCATCTTCAGTATGGATTTCTTTAAATGTATCAAATTTGTTTTGTAAATATTCATTCATATAAGCTTTTATAGCTTTTGAATATTTGTCATCAGTTGTTGTTTTACCAGTAATTCCTTGAGAGAACGAAAAAGTTAAGGTAAATAAAAAAAGGAATGTAAATAGATTTCTCATTTTAATTGATTTATGATTAATAATACATCTAAGATAGAGAGAATGGATGTAAAAGAAAAGCCCTCCACATGGGAGGGTAAATTAATTTGTTTAAAGAATTAAAAGCTGTGTGAAAAATGCCATTTCAGTTGGTGTTCTTGCCTCAAATGGAGATTGTTTTCCCCAAAATTTCTGTATTGCAGATGCATCAACTTTTTTTGGTTTGTAATTCATTATAAAATCCATTTCATTATTAAAGTCATAAAGATCAATTGTCATATGATCAAAGGGAGTTTTAAACGACTTATGAATTACACTCCACGAACCCCATGCATCTCTGGATTGATTTTCAACAAAAAATTTTGAAAACTTTTTATGAGTCTCAACCCATTTTGATCCTAAATTTCCACTTTTCTTTTTGAAAAAATTGAACTTCCCCAAATTTGGTAAATTTTCCTTTGTATTCTCAAATGCTTCATTTTTTATAATTATCCGATCCACTAAGTCTACACTATTTAAAAAATCACTCCAAACTTTATGAGTCGACCATGCACCAAAGTTTAAATTGTTTTGTAATCCTCTATTTTTATGATATTTTTCTAAATCATCGTAAAGTTCAGCTATTATGAGATCATATTGATTTGAGTCTGACCATACAACCGATTGCCAAACATGATAACCATCTAAATTTCCGTCAGCAATTCTTTTTTCTGCAACCCTTTTAAATTCATCTAAGATTATTTCTCTTGCTTGGAGTCTACCTCCCTCTTCGTATTTCCATAATGTTAAGACAGCATACTGAGAGTAACCCAAAGTCAAGGATAATATGAATATTATAAAAAATATTTTTTTCATTTTAATTGATTTATGATTAATAATACCTCTAAGATATATAGAATGGGTTACATATCAAATCACACAACCCTGTTCCAATAGAAAAACTGTTTTCTAAAACCCATGCCCTGTGTTTGGGATAAAGATGCTTGAGAAGTTTTAGCTTTTAAATACAATATCATAATCAACATCCTTTCCAATATGCTTGGTTACATATTTGCATACCTGTTCACTATCATAGATTGGTTGATAATCTCCAACAGATACATTACCTAATCCATGCTTTATTTCTTTATAGGACATGTCAGTGTTAGTGCCAATAAGCATGTGAACGTGTAGGTTATTATAATCTCCTTTGTCTCTTTCTGTTACAAAGAATGCTTGTTCTACTTTATTTGATTTCCTTATAAGTTTAGTGAGCCAGTTTCTCACTGTCATTGTATTGATTCTGTAAGGAGATCTACAGGTTGCAAAGTAGTTCCATTGTAATTGCTGGAGAAATGATGCGTAATCTTTAGATAAATTCATTCACTTAAGTTTATGCAATAACATAGATTAAGGTAGTCTTTGTCCTTGCTGGTTAAAAAATATATACGATTGAAGTGTATTAGATTTGAATACTCAAATTTACCCATTTTAGAGCTCCATTTTTGTGTAGTTTGGTCAATTTAGAGCTATTTCAGGGGCAAATCTATGGGCAAAAAGAAAAAACCCCTCACCGTAGTGAAGGGCTTAAATTGTTTGTTAAGTATTGTGTAGTGTAGCGGTTACGCTAGCTCCTCCTCTTGGGCTCGAACCAAGGACCCTCTGATTAACAGTCAGATGCTCTAACCAACTGAGCTAAGGAGGAATGTCACTATTTATAGGGGTTAACAGAGGTTTTACTCATTTTAACTTATACTCTTGACTAAAAATCACAATCAAAATCACAATATTGACAAAAGTATGGTACTCTATCAACCTTTAAAATAGGCAAGCAAATATAAATAAAAAGAGATAATCAATAACCCCCTCTTATACCCTTTTATATGTACTAGGATTTTTCTCCAAGTAAGAATATATAATCTGACTAATAATAGGTCGTTTGGAAGTTTTTTAGTGTACCAACATTTTAATATTATCCAGATGGTGGTGTGAATTGATTTTTCTAAAATTTACTAGCATTTACAATCAGTGTCTTTATCTCTGCAATATTGATAAATATCAACACCTTTAGTTTTTATAAATAGTACATTAAATTCATTTTCTGATAAGCCAGAAAGTTTCCATATTTGAGATAAATCTGTTTTAATGGAACTTTTATCTGGATAGTTTATTAATCTATCTGCAAGTGAAATAGCATATTTCAGTTTTGCTTTTCTTGTGTTTGATTTTAATGTATAATATTCTTTAAATTTCAAGGAATTGCGTATATATATTTTCATGATGAATGTATAAAAAATTTTTAAACATTTAATAACATTAATTTATTTTTTAGGGAACATTAGAATAGAAAGTCATATTTAATTTTAATCTATTAAAAGGCTATAACCATAAGTCTATTTATTAGAATAATAGTGTGAGATGAAAACCCATTTTAAGCAATTAATTAAGCCTTTAGAGTTTTGGGTAATCACACTTTTATTTTTTCTTCCTCTTTGCATTATCATTATACATTCCTACTTTGGTTCATCAAGTAAGAAGTAATTGACTCTGCCAGAATAATTCATCTACTGTCTAAGGTAGTTTAGCTCTGGATGTGTGATGTTTCCAACTGCCAAAAGATTCTTTATATTTAAATATGAAAAATATAATATTTATAACCATTCTGAGTCTAACATTTTATTCTTGCATTGAATCCACATATGTATATAACAATACAGTAAAAGTAGACAAAGAGATAGAAGATGTCTTTACTAAGTATGTTCAATATTGGTCAGAAGGAAATTATGATAAAATAACAGATGAAGTTTATGCTGCTCCTATGGCTGTTTATCTTCAAGATTCTACTATAGTTTTAAATTCAAAGGATGATGTTAAAAGATATTTGATATCAACTTTTGAAGAATTAGAAAATAATAATTATGGATTTTCCAAAAGGAATAATTGGAATTACTTTAGAAAAGAAAAAAATATTGCATATATAGAAATGCATTATACACGATTTTTAAAGGATTCCTCGATAATGAAACCAGCAGATAGATACTCGGCATATATACTCACAAAGAAAGAGGATAAGTTTAAAATTAGCGCTTTAATACCTTTTACTTCTGTGGCAAAATAATTCAAATGTTAGAAATGCCTTTAAAAAAAACTTGATTAATCAAAGATTAATAAGCTGCTAATGTAAAAAATCTAAAACATCTCTATTCCGTGTTTTTCTTTCTGAACTTAATGAAGAGGATATGCCGATGATTTAATTTATTCTTTTTCAAAGATTTCGCTCAAAGAAATTTCAGGTACTAAGTTTTCAGGGTTTGTTTTAAATTCGTTAAGTCTTTGATAAAAATCGCTTGTTGAAATTCCAAAAACTTCTTCAAACTTTATTTTCCAATTTGAATCGTTAGGGTCTGTTTTCCAATAATCTTCAAAAATAATTTTAAAAGACTCTTTTTCTGAATTTCCTTGTTCTTGTAAAATTTTAGCTAACGATAAATTCATAAAGATTGTGATGTCGCCATATTGACCTATAACAGAATTAAATCCATTGTAAGATTCATAGCTTTCAACATTTTGTATTCCTTCGTCAAATGATGTATAATTTTTATTTAAAAAATTCATTATGTAGCCTGAATCGTTTATAAATTCTTTTAGATATAGTGATTCAACGGTAGCTGCCTGACCCTCAATTAACCAAAATACACCTTGATCAAAACCTTTAGAAAGATAAATTTGATATACGTGAAAAAATTCGTGTGCTAAAAGGGCATATTTAAAATTAGCCCCTTCATTAAAATCACCTTCTTGAAGCTGAAGAGACATCACAAGCTTATTATTTATAACACCACATATACATTGATCTGTATCTCCAATTATAGATACATAAGGTTTTGATCCACCAGCCAACCAAGAATATACGGCAACACCATTAATTTCATTATTTCCATCATAATATGTTTCTATTGGCATCATTTCACTTAATCTTAAAAATACTGATGATATTGAGTCCTTATAGAAAGCAAAATCGTCTAAACTAGAATGAAGGTTGTATTCGAATTGAAAAGGTAGAATTAATTCAAAAAGGGCTTGAAATGTTTGATTAGAATTTAAAGTTATTGTTAGACTCTCACTTGTGGAGTCATTTCCTTCCCATCCCGTAAAACGGTAACCTTCACTAGGTGTTGCAGTAATAGTTACTTCAGTCCCTTCATCATATACTCCTCCTTCAGTTGAGACTGTTCCTCCTTCTCCTGAAGTTACTGTAAGGGAGTATTGAGTTGGAGCTGGGGGTTCTGGTTCTGGAGTTTGGACTTCATTTGGAGCTATAGTATCATCTTCTTCAGAGGAACAGCTGTGAACTATTATGAACGATAAAATAGCAATTGCTAAAAAGGAAAAAGAAAGCCTTTTCATTTTAATTGATTTATGATTAACAATATCTCTAAGATATATAGAATGGTTTATATATCAAATCTCACACACTCCATTCAATAGGAAAACTGTTTTCTAAAACCCACGCCTCTTTGTTGGTTTACTGAAAATAGCAGTGAATTTTAATTATTTCCATTAGTGCAAATTAATTGTCACAAATACTATATCAACATTAAATGAATCTAGATATTTTATTGTATTTATATTACAACTTGAAATATTGTTGGTTTTTTGTAAATGTTCCTAAATTACAATAACCAAAAACAGTAATGTTGTGATTAATTAAATCCTAAATACGGTAAAATGTTAAAATTAAATCAAAAAATTTCATTAAGTATATTTGCATCTTTAATTCTAATTCTTTCGGTAAACGCACAAAATCCAAGTAAAACGATAACAAAAGAATTAGAGGTGCCTAAATATATACTTCCAAAAATTTTATTATCAAAAAACGGAATAAAAATTAACACCATTGAAAAATGGGAAAATATCAGACGTAATGAAATTCTTAGTTATTTTGAAAATCAGATTTATGGCAGAGCACCACTAAAAGAAATTCTTCCCATCTTTGAAATTGTTGAAAATAATTCAATAACTCTCAATGGTGATGCTATAAGAAAACAATACAAACTTAGTTTTAAAAAAAACGGTAAAATATTATCATTAATTCTTTTAATGTATATACCTAATAAAAAAGAAAAATCTCCAGCCTTTTTAGCTTATAATTTTGGAGGTAATTACACGATCAGCAACGACACTTGTATTTATGTAGAAAAAAAAAATACGGCAAGAATTATTAAAAGGGGCAAAAATATATTGAGATGGCCTATAAATAAAATTATAAAATCCGGATATGCTCTAATTACTTTGAATTATAATGATATTGACCCAGACAAAAATAATTTCTCCGATGGAATTCACTCTCTCTTTTATGAAAATGGAACCCTTAAACCTAAAGACAATGAATGGGGATCAATTGCTGCCTGGTCTTGGGGACTTTCAAGAGTTTTAGATTTTTTGGAAAATGAATCTTTAATTGACACTAAGAAAATTGTCTTACTTGGACACTCAAGATTAGGAAAAACCGCACTATGGGCAGGAGCAAAAGATGAGAGATTTAGTATTGTTATATCCAATAATTCCGGTTGTGGAGGCGCAGCTCTGTCTAGAAGACGTTTTGGTGAAAAAGTTTCAGATATTAATACTAATTATCCTCATTGGTTTGCAAAAAACTTTCATAAATACAATGACAAAGAATCATTGCTTGAAGTTGATCAACATATGCTCATATCTCTTATAGCACCTAGGCCTGTATATGTAGCAAGTGCCAGTCAAGATTCTTGGGCAGACCCTAAAGGAGAATTTTTGAGTGCAAAATTTGCTAAAGATGTATACAAGCTTTATGGATATCGCGAAAGAGGGCTAAATCTTTTCCCAAAAGTTAATAAGCCTATACGTGGTAGAATTGGATACCATGTAAGAAAAGGTAAGCACGACATTACATTATTTGATTGGGAAGAATATATAAAGTTTTCAGATTTTCATTTGAAAAATTAAATGTCTAATCAATTTCTCAATGAAAAATAAGTCAACTTTCTCCACAACCATTCTAATGGCCCAAATCTAAAATTTTTTAAAACTAAGGGAGAAAGTATCAAAATTAAAGCCCAGACAGATATTACAATTAGAAACTGCTGTAATCTGTCAAACATACCGAAAAGCCCTAATCCATGTCCATTAAAAATGAGTGTACAAATTACAGACATACCCATATAGTTAGTAAATGCCATCCGTCCAGTGGCTTGTAATCGATTTTGAAGTTTTTTTAATATTCCTTTTTTATAACACCAAATCACCAATCCAATATAGCCTAATGTCATAAAAAGACCAGATACAAATTTATAATTCGCACCAATATTTATTACATAAGCAGCATTCCACTCGTAGGCATATGCTTGGCTTAAACCAATTCCAGAAAGTACCAATCCTGGTATAAATCCTACCCACATTAACTTTCTATAGTATGCTGTGGATTTTTCAGCTGACAGAATGCCCTTTCGATATAAAATCATCCCTAAAAACATCATGACGCATGCACGCCAAAACATTTCAATAACAAAACCAATAGTTTGAATTTGTATTGCATCATCCACTCTAAGTGGCATTTGTTTAAGATAAGAGCCACCCATTGCTTGGGTTTGGGATGCAATCTCCTCTGCTGATTAGATATTTATTGTTTTTCAATATTCATATTATTACATTTAATAATACTTTTCAATTATGAAAATAAATCTTTTTAATTTATTTATAGCTTCATTTATTGTAATAATTTCTTGTTCAGATTCCGACGTAGAATTGAGTGAAAAGGAAAATGAAGCGGATAATTTAATTAATACCTTTATTGAAGAAAATAAAATTCCGGGGTTGTCAATTACAATATTAGATGGAGATGGCCACATAGAATACTCTAAAGGTTTTGGATATGCTGATCTAGACAAAAAAATTAATATAAACCCTAAAAATTCAATATTCAGAATAGGGAGTTTTTCTAAAACTTTAGCTGGTACTGCGTTGATGAAAATGTATGAAGAAAATAAAATTGAGATTGATAGTTCAGTTGGGTTTTACGTAAAAGATTTACCAGCTGATAAAAAGAATATTACTTTAAGGCAAATTGCAGGACACCTGTCAGGTATAAGACATTATGGAGATGGAGATGACATGAAGCTCAATTTAAATTATGAGAATACCTCTGAGGCATTGAACATATTTATTAACGACAGCCTGCTATTTGATCCAGGAACTAAATATAGTTATTCTACTCATGCTTGGACTTTGCTAAGTCTAACGATGGAAAAAGCATACGGTGAAAATTTCATTGAACTGATGAAAAACGAAATATTAAGTCCGCTTCAACTTAACAAAACTTTTGCTGAAGAAATTGATTTAGTTTTGAATGACAAGGTTACATTTTATGAAAAAAATGAATCCGGAGATATTGTTCTTTGTCCAGATGTAAACAATAGTTGGAAGTGGGCTGGAGGTGGTTACGTATCAACTACACAGGATATGGCCGACTTTACTTGGAAAGTTCTTTACACTGATTTCCTTTTGCCTGAAACTGTTAAGGAAATGACAGAATCTCAAAAAATTCCAAATGATAAAAAAACAAACTATGGCATTGGTTGGAGAATTAGGTACGATAATGAAAATAACACTTACCTAGGACATACGGGCGGGTCAGTAGGGGGAACCACTTTTGTTTTTTCTACTGAAGATAAATCAGTAATATCAATAATGGCTAATATTTCGAATGCCTCTTTTGGCACTCTGCCTTACGAATTATTTAAAATTTTTAAAAATTAAACCTCATGAAAAAAATTCAAATTTTAAAAACAATTTTATTAATATTGATATCTAGCCAAATAATTTTCTCTCAAAAGAAAGATATCTCTATTCCATCTACTTTTTTTTAATAGTGAAATTCATAGTTCTTTTCTCATCTCCATCATAACAATTTACCTTAATAGAATACAGTCCACTTTTAAGAGGTTTTCTTATATCCAGATAAAAATTAAAGTTGAATTTTGACAGAACCATATTTATAATAAAATCACAATCAAAATTGCAAAAATCACAAACAAAACTATACAAATAGATACAAGAATCTGACTATAAATATCCTTTTGTCACTATTAAAAGGGGTTTATAGAGTATAAAAGGTCAAAGAAAATTATGTGTATTTAAGTGGGGAATCTGATTAACAGTCAGATGCTCTAACCAACTGAGCTAAGGAGGATAGTTAAGGATTTGTAAATATAAACTCATTTAAACATATCAAAAATATATTTACCAATATTTTTACTTTGTTAAAAAGTTTTTTCGAAATAAAAGTATTTATTTTGGCATAGTACAATTTAGGTTAACTAATATATTAGATCTTGTGAAAAAAGTAATGTTCTTCTTAATATGCGTTAATTTTTTTAACAACATGACTTCCCAATACCAAACTCAAAATTATGATATAATTGAAACAATTGACAAAGCTGAGATTCGTTATTATCCAGCTGTTATGAGAATTAAGTCAACTAGAGAAAATGGTTTTGCAAACTTATTTGGATATATTTCGGGAAAAAACGAAAAAAATAAAAAAATAGCAATGACTACTCCTGTGTATTTAAAAAAGGAGGAAAATATTGAAGTCATGGAGTTTATTTTACCTCGTTCGTATAATAATAAAAACACACCCATGTCTTTGTCCTCAGAAGTATTAGTGTATGAATCAAATCCAGATTATTATTTGGCTTTGAAATTTGGAGGTTATGCACTTCAATCAATAAAAAATAAAATTTCAAACGAGTTAAAAAGAATTGCAAAAGAAAATAATATTCAGACTGTTGGTGAACCTATTTTATTAGTTTATAATTCACCTTATAAAATGTTTAATAGAAGGAATGAAATATTGTTTAAAATTTCAAAGCAGAAAAAAAACATTAAAATTAATTAAAGAGAGCTCTATATATATCATTACCATTTGCATATATTACGAGAGTTATAAGTAATAAAAAACCAAACATTTGTGCATATTCTAAAAACTTATCGTTTGGTTTTCGACCAGTAATAATTTCATAAAAAAGAAACATTACATGCCCTCCATCCAGTGCCGGTATTGGTAAAATATTCATAAAAGCAAGTATTATTGAAATTAATGCTGTACTTGACCAAAATCCTTTCCAATTCCATTGACCAGGAAACATGTTTCCAATAGCTCCGAATCCTCCTAGTTGTGAGGCACCTTTTTTAGTAAAAATATATTTAAATTGAGCGATATAATCTCTAAGTGTCCAATAACCATAATCAAAACCTTCAATAATACTTTCACCAAAATTTAAAGTTTTAAGGTTAAAATTGAAGAAATCTGATTTTGGATATACTCCCAAAGTTCCGTTTTCTGAAGTTACTATTTCAAAATTCAATGATTTATTATCACGATCTATTACTAAGTTAATTTTTTTTGATTTTTCAGACATATTTTCTTTAAAATCATCCCAATCCTCTATACTAGCGCCATTAACATAAAGAATTTTGTCACCTGGTTTTAAACCGTTTAAGCCTGCAGGTGAACCTGGTACTACACTATCTAAAATTGCAGGAAAAACAGGAGAGAATGGGAACATTTCTCCAGATTCAAACATCCGATTACCAATATTTTTGGGAATAGAAATAGTAGTTAATTCACCTGTTTTTCTTTTTACCGAAACTTCATTTATTTCTCTCAACAAAAAATATTTATTTATTTCTAAAACATTTTCTAATGGTTTTCCATTTACATTTAAAATTTGATCTCCCGACTGAAATCCTAGTTCAGCAACTACTGGTGACGGATTTAGTCCAAGAGGTAAATCATCTGAAGAAAGAGTATACTTCCCCCAAACAAAAAGAATCATCATATAAATTAAAAAACCTAGTACTAAATTAACTGTAACACCCCCCAACATAATAATTAACCTTTGCCAGGCCGGCTTTGATCTAAATTCCCATGGTTTTGCAGGTTGTAGCATTTGTTCCTTGTCCATGCTTTCGTCTATCATACCCGAAATTTTAACATAACCTCCTAAAGGAAGCCAACCAATACCATAGGTCGTTTCACCTATTTTCTTTTTGATTAATGCAAATTTTACATCAAAAAAAAGGAAAAATTTTTCTACTCTTGTCTTGAATATTCGTGCAGGAATAAAGTGGCCAAGCTCATGAAGAATTATTAAAAGTGAAAGGCTCATAAGCAATTGAATAGTTTTTACCACAAATGGACTCATAATAATTTTTTTGTTGCAGCAAAAATAGTGTTTAAGAGTTCATAATAAAAATCTAAGTTTTATAATTTGCAATTCTTTTAATCAGTATATTATAGTTTCAAATTAAATGATATAAATTTGTACAGAGTTTGGATTTATGAAGATGTTTTTTAATCGCTACAAAATATTTTTAACAATATTTTTTGTTAGCTCCCTAGTAATATTAATTCTTTTTTACAATGCTTTAAAAATAGATGACAAGCTGCCAATATATCAGCCAGCCATGGTCAATTACGAATTAGTGGATAATAGTATCCAACATGTAAAAAAGTATCATAAGATTGCACCCTTTTCACTAATCAATCAAAATGGGGAAACTATAACAGAAAAAGTTTATCAGAATAAAATTTATGTTGCAGATTTTTTTTTCACAACATGTCCAAGTATATGCCCTAAAATGACTCAAAATATGGGATTAGTTCAAGAAGCTTTGATAGATGACAATCAAATTCAACTGGTCTCTTTCAGTGTAACACCAAAAATTGATTCAGTAGCTCAGCTTAAAAGATATGCCGTTGAAAAAGGGGTATTAGACTCCAAATGGAATCTTTTAACAGGAGATAAAAAACTTATATATAATTTAGCTAGAAAATCTTTTTTAGCTGCAAAAAATGATGGTGATGGAGGGCCACATGATATGATTCACACGGAAAATTTTGTATTGGTAGATCCAGATAAACGTATTCGAGGATTTTATGATGGCACTAATACTTTAGCTATGGAGACATTACTTTTAGATATTAAAACACTCCAAAAGGAATATCCTTATCCCTAATTTTTTCAACATTAAGAATAACAAAAACTAATTTCCTACTTTTGATTTTTAAAATCATTCTAAATAATGGTTACATTGGATGAGCTTAAGACTGGAGAAAAAGCAATTATAGAAGTATTTGAAACCAAAAATCTGCCATTCAAGTTAATAGAAATGGGGTGTTTGCCTGGAAGCTCAGTTGAATTGATTCATAAAGCTTTTCTAAATGACCCTTTATATATAAAAATAGATGAGTCATACTTGGCAATTCGTCGAGAAACTGCAAAAGAAATTTTTGTGAGACGAGAAATTAAAATATGAGTAAATCCATAAATATTGCCTTGATAGGCAACCCAAATACAGGAAAGACTTCCATTTTTAATGCTTTAACAGGTTTATCTCAAAAAGTTGGTAACTATCCAGGTGTTACGGTCGAAAAAAAAGAGGGGATATGTAAACTTGATAGGATAAATAAAGGATATATAATTGACCTTCCAGGGACATATAGTTTGAATGCCTCTTCGATAGATGAAAGTATTGTTATTAATCTATTACTAAACAAAAAAAATAAAGATTATCCAGATGTTGCGGTTCTTATTGCTGATGTAGAAAATTTAAAGAGAAATCTTCTTTTGTTTACCCAATTAAAGGATTTAGGTATACCTACATTATTAGTTATCAATATGTCTGATTTAATGAGCCCAAAAGGAATTTCATTAAACATTCCATTATTAGAAGAAAAATTTGAAACAAAAATTGCTTTGGTAAGTGCACGTAACAATGAGGGTTTAGATGAATTAAAAAAATTAATAATTAATTACAGGCGATTACCGACCAAACCATTAATTTCATTGAAATCAATCAACAAGACTTATTTTAATAATCTGGAGAAAACTTTTCCAGATCAACAATTATATAAATTATGGCTTGTAATTACACAGGATATTAATTATAGTAACATTGAAAGAAATAATGTATCCATTACTTCAGGGTTAAAGACCGAATCACCCTCATCGTTAAAAAGAATTCAGCAAAAAGAAACAATAAAAAGATACCAACATATCAATAATATATTAAAACAAGGACTCAAAGTAGATTACAAAAAAGCAAAAGATTTCAGAAATCGTTTAGATAGAGTATTGATTCATAATTTTTGGGGTTACATAATATTTTTTGCAATACTTATGATTATTTTTCAATCTATTTTTAGTTGGAGTACAATTCCCATGGATTTCATTGATGGAAGTTTTGTTTATTTAAGTAATATCTTAATAGAAAAACTAGCTCCAGGTGTTTTTACTGATCTTTTGACTGAGGGTATTATTCCTGGACTTGGAGGCATAGCAATTTTTATTCCTCAAATTGCATTTTTATTTCTTTTTTTATCAATCCTTGAGGAGACGGGTTACATGAGTCGTGTTGTATTTCTTATGGATCGTGGATTAAGACGTTTTGGACTAAGTGGGAAAAGCGTGGTTCCAATAATTTCAGGAACAGCCTGTGCAATTCCTGCTATATTGGCAACTAGAAATATAGAAAATTGGAAGGAAAGGTTAATAACTATTTTGGTTACACCTTTTATGACATGTTCTGCGAGACTGCCGGTATATTCAATTTTAATAGCTTTAGTTATACCAGTTGGTTCTGTTTTAGGTTTTAGTTTCAAAGGACTTGCATTAATGTTATTGTATTTATCTGGTTTTATAATGGCACTGTTATCTTCATTTTTGTATAGTAAAATTTTAAAAATGAAATTCAAGAGTTATTTTGTTGTGGAAATGCCTAATTATAAATTCCCTTTGATTAAAAATATTGGGCTTACAGTTTGGGAAAAAACAAAAAGTTTTGTGACAGAAGCAGGTAAAATAATTTTAGCAATTTCAATTTTATTGTGGATTTTAGCATCATTTGGTCCTGGGAGGGAATTTAATGAGGCTGAAAATATAGTAAAACAGACATACCCAAGTTTAAATCAAATAGAACTTGAAACTAAAATAAACTCTTTCAAATTAGAAAATTCTTATGTTGGAAAAATGGGAAAATTAATTGAACCTATTATATCTCCTTTGGGTTACGATTGGAAAATTGGAATAGCACTTATTAGTTCATTTGCAGCTAGAGAGGTTTTTGTAGGAACACTTGCAACTATATATAATGTTCAGAATGATAAAGTAGAAACTATAAAGAATAAAATGGCTTCAGAAATAAGAAAAGACGGAAAACCTGTTTTTAATTTTGCCACTGGTGTTTCATTAATGTTATTTTATGCTTTTGCTTTGCAATGTATGAGTACAGTTGCTGTTGTAAAAAAAGAAACAAACACATGGAAGTGGCCTGCGATTCAATTTTTTTCAATGACACTTATAGCTTATTTAATTTCATTATTGTCTTATCAAATTTTATCCTAAGATGGAAATATTTCAAATTATATTGGTTGTTATTTCAGGAGTTGGAGCTTTATATTTCTTATTTCGAAAGTTTATATTTAAGGGTAAATCTTCAAATAATAACAATTGTGATACTGATTGTAATTGTCATTAAATTTTGATTGGATTCTAATTTAAATAATTTCATTTGCTACTGTTTTATAAAATCCTATATCTTTAAGGAACAAATTGAAATAAAACTTATAATGACAAATTCGAATAGATTATTTTACGGTAGTTGTTTTGCTTTGATAACAACAGCATTTTCTTTTAGTATCAGAGCAGGGATATTACCACAACTTGGTGAAGAATTCCTTTTAGATGGTAAACAACTAGGATTTATTAATTCAATGTGGTTTTTAGGATTTCCAATTTCAATGATTTTAGGAGGTCTTTTTTATCACAGCATAGGGGCAAAAAGAATAATGCAGTTCGCTTTTTTAACACATACCTTAGGCATCATTCTTACTATTTATTCTGGGGGTTACACTGGATTACTTTTATCCACATTATTGATTGGAATTGGTAATGGTTGTACTGAAGCGGCATGTAATCCAATGATTGCAGATGCTTACGAAGGTAAAAAGATGAATACTTTGCTTAATAGATTTCATATGTGGTTTCCTGGCGGAATAGTCCTGGGAAGTTTAGTTTCTTTGTTTATGACTAAAGCTAATTTGGGATGGCAATCACAAATTTGGATTATTATGATTCCAACAATTATATATGCATATTTATTTCTAGGGCAGGAATTTCCAAGGCCTAAAGTAAAAGCAGCTACTTCTGTTTCAGAAAATCTCAAAGCGATGGCTTCACCTATTTATATATTTATTCTTGTTTGTATGGCTCTTACAGCAATTTCAGAATTTGGTCCTCAGCAATGGACAAGTTTGATCATGGCAAATAGTGGAGCACAACCAATGGTAATATTGGCTCTGATAACTGGATTAATGGCTGTAGGGAGATATTTCGGTGGAGAAATAGTGCACAAATTTGACCAAACAGGTGTTCTTTTAGGTTCTGCAGTTTTGGGTGCCGTAGGAATATTTTTATTTAGTACCCAAACAGGTGGAATGGTATACATTGCTGCTATTTTCTTTGCACTAGGCATTTGTTATTTTTGGCCAAATATGATTGGTTTTGTAGCAGAAAAAATCCCTGAAAGTGGAGCTTTAGGAATGTCAATTGTTGGTGGGATGGGTATGTTTTCTACTTCTATTTTTCAACCCATAATAGGATCGTGGATTGATAATTCTCGAGAAGTTCAAAGCTCATTGGGCTTAACAGGTACAGAACTTGAACTTGCAGCTGGACAACAAACATTAACTTACATGATATCTTTTCCTGGAATTTTAATTATTCTTTTCACTATACTTTATTTTTGGCAAAGAGGAAATGATAAAACGGTTTCTGTTTGAGCATAAAAACTAGTGAATAAAAAATCAATTTTCAAAAATCGCTTATCAATTCATTAGACTCTCAATTTCGTCTATTTCAATAGGAATGTTTTTTGAAAGATTAATAGGTTCCCCATTACTTTGTATAACAACATCATCCTCTAAACGAATACCAAAACCTTCTTCTGGGATATATATACCAGGTTCAACGGTAAATACCATTTGTGATTCCATAGGTAAATTTAAAAGGCCATAATCATGTGTATTTAAGCCAAGATGGTGAGAGGTGCCATGCATAAAGTATTTTTTATATGCTGGGGACTTGGGATCTTGATTTTTAATATCGGATTTATCTAAAAGCCCAATATTAATTAGCTCTGATGTCATTATCTTTCCTACCTCTATATGATATTCTTTCCAAAGTGTTCCAGGGACAAGAAGCTTGGTTGCTTCATTTTTTACATTTAAAACTGCATTGTAGACCTTTTTTTGACGCTCAGTATAAATTCCAGAAACAGGAAAAGTTCTAGTAATATCTGCTGAATAATTACCATACTCTGCAGCTACATCAATTAAAACTAATTCACCAGATTTACATTTTTTATTATTTAATGTATAATGCAATATGTTAGAGTTGATTCCAGATGCAATAATTGGCTGATAAGCAAATCCCCTTGATCTATTTTTGATGCATTCATGAACTAATTCAGCCTCTATTTCATATTCCCAAACACCGGGTTTTAAAAAAGATAAAACTCTTCTTAAAGCATTTTCAGAAATATCGCATGCCTTTTTAATTTGAATAATTTCCTGATCATCTTTTACTGATCTTAACTTTTGAAGAATAGGATTACTTTTCGCAACATTGTGTGCAGGATATTGATTTTTACACCATTTAATAAATCGGTCTTCTCTAGTTTCTGTTTCTACAGCTTGACGATAATGTTCATTTGTATTAAAATAAAATTTATTGCATTGTGTACTTAACTCTTGAAAAATATTTTTAAAATCTTCTAGCCAATAAACAGTTTTAATACCACTAATTTTGTACGTTTCTTCTTTATTCAGTTTTGGTCCTTCCCAAATTGCAATATGTGAATTTGTTTTTTTTACAAAAGCTATCTCTTTATGTTTTGGATTAATAGCATCTGGAAATAAAATTATTATGCTCTCCTCTTGATCTATTCCAGATAGATAAAATAAATCCCTATGTTGTTCGAATGGCATAACACTATCAGCACTAATAGGATAAATATCATTAGAGTTAAAAATTGCAATGCTGTTGGGCTCCATTTCAGCCATAAATAACTTACGGGTATTTTTGTAAAACGATTTTGAAAGTGGTTTATATTTCATCAATAACTTTTTACGAAGATAAAGGTTTTAAAATCTTGATTTTTGTTTAATCTATTTAACATTTTAACTAGATAATTATAGTAAAAATTAAACAAAAGTTAAAATACATAGTTTTTATATTTAAAAATTTAAAAATTCTAATGAAACAGGGTTGCTACAACAGCATTATACCTTAATTTTGTAATACAAATTGATTTTTTATGACTTTAACTGCCTCCTCTATAGGAAGAAAAGTAGCGATGGCACTCTCAGGGATTTTTTTAGTGCTTTTTTTGACTCAACATTTCAGTATAAATATTCTTTCGGTATTTAGTGAGAATCTTTTTAATGAAGTGTCCCATTTTATGGGTAATAATCCAATTGTACAATTTATTCTACAACCTATCTTAATTTTTGGTGTTCTTTTTCATTTTATTATGGGGTTTGTATTAGAACTTCAAAATTCTAAATCGCGTAAAATAAAATATTCAAGCTACAAGGGGAGCGCAAATGCATCATGGATGTCAAGAAATATGATTTACTCAGGGATTGTTATTTTATCTTTTTTAGGATTACACTTTTACGATTTTTGGGTTCCTGAAATGAATTATAAATATGTTGAAGTTTTACCATTAGATCCAAATCGTTATTTTGGAGAATTAGTTCACAAATTTCATAGCCCTTTTCGTGTAGCTATTTATGCATTATCTTTTATTTTTTTAAGCCTTCATCTCGTACATGGTTTCGCTTCATCTTTTCAATCTATGGGAATAAATAATAAATATTCAAAAACAATAAAATCTTTTACTACATTTTTTTCTGTTGTAGTGCCTTTAGGATTTATTTTTATTGCACTATTTCACCATTTAAATTAGTTATGATATGGCAAAACTAGATTCTAAAATACCAAATGGCCCAATTTCAGAAAAGTGGACTAGTCACAAGGGCAAAATAAATTTAGTTAGTCCTGCAAATAAACGTTTAATAGATGTAATAGTAGTAGGCACTGGATTGGCTGGAGCTTCAGCTTCTGCTACCTTGGCTGAGTTAGGATATAATGTTAAGACTTTCTGTTTTCAAGATTCTCCAAGAAGAGCCCACTCAATAGCAGCTCAAGGCGGTATTAATGCAGCAAAAAATTATCAGGGAGATGGTGATTCAACTTATCGTCTTTTTTATGACACCATAAAAGGAGGCGACTACCGTTCACGCGAGGCAAACGTTCATCGTTTAGCAGAAGTTTCAACGAATATAATCGATCAGTGTGTTGCTCAGGGGGTTCCATTTGCAAGAGATTATGGCGGACTTCTTGATAACCGTTCTTTTGGAGGTGTTCTTGTTTCCAGAACATTTTATGCTAAAGGACAAACTGGACAACAGTTGCTTTTAGGAGCTTACTCAGCAATGAATAGACAAATAGGACGTGGAAAAATTAAAATGTATAATCGTCATGAGATGATGGATATTGTTGTTATTGAAGGTAAAGCAAGAGGAATTATTACTAGAAACTTAGTAAATGGAAAAATTGAACGTCATGGTGCACATGCTGTTGTGATTGCATCTGGAGGTTATGGGAATGTATTTTTCTTATCTACAAATGCTATGGGTAGTAATGTTTCTGCAGGATGGAAAATACACAAAAAGGGTGCATATTTTGCAAATCCATGTTTTACTCAAATACATCCAACCTGCATACCTGTATCAGGGGACCATCAATCAAAGTTAACATTGATGTCTGAATCATTAAGAAATGATGGAAGAATATGGGTTCCAAAAAACTTGAAGGATGTCAATTTAATCCGTGAAGGAAAACTAAAACCTACACAAATTGATGAAAAAGACCGTGATTATTATTTAGAGAGAAGATACCCAGCTTTTGGAAATCTTGTTCCAAGAGATGTTGCCTCTCGAGCAGCTAAAGAACGTTGTGATGCTGGTTTTGGTGTCAATAAAACTGGTGAAGCAGTATACTTAGATTTTGCTTCTGCAATAACTCGTTATGGTGAGGAGCAAGTTCATGTTAAAGGACTAGATTCAAGCGACAAAAATCTTGTTAAAAAATTAGGAAAAGAAGTTGTTAAAGCAAAGTACGGCAACCTTTTTCAGATGTATGAAAAAATTGTTGATCAAAATCCTTATGAAACCCCAATGATGATTTATCCAGCAGTCCATTATACAATGGGAGGTATTTGGGTTGACTATAATCTTATGACAACTATACCCGGTTGTTATGCTATTGGCGAGGCTAATTTCTCAGATCATGGAGCAAATCGATTGGGTGCTTCAGCACTCATGCAAGGATTAGCTGATGGGTATTTTGTATTACCATATACAATTGGAGATTATTTATCAGATGATATAAGAACTGGACCCATTGATATTCAACATCCAGAATTTGAAAAGGCAGAAAAAGAAGTAATTGCTCAAATCGATGCATTTTTAAATAACAGTGGAAAAAATTCTGTAGATTTTTATCATAAAAAACTTGGTAAAATAATGTGGGATAAATGTGGTATGTCACGAAATGAGAAAGGATTAAAAAAAGCAATAAAAGAGATTCAAGATCTTCGTGAAGATTTCTATAAAAATATTAATGTTCCTGGAAATGCTAATGAATTTAATGAACAACTAGCCAAAGCAGGTAGGGTTGCAGATTTTTTAGAGTTAGGTGAATTATTTGCAAAAGATGCATTAGAGAGAACAGAGTCTTGTGGAGGACATTTTCGTGAAGAATCTCAAACACCCGAGGGAGAGGCTTTAAGAGATGACAAAAAATTCACTTTTGTCTCTGCATGGGAATTCAAGGGAGCACCATCTAAAGCAAAACTCCACAAAGAAGATTTAAAATATGAAGAGATTGAGGTTAAAACTAGATCATACAAATAGATATTAAGAATTTAGAATTATGAATTTGACATTAAAAGTGTGGCGCCAGGCCAATTCAGAATCAAAAGGGAAAATGGAAACCTATCAAATTGCTGATGTTTCCCCAGATATGTCATTTCTTGAAATGATGGATGTTCTTAATGAACAACTTATGACCCAAGGAATTGATCCCATAGCATTTGATCACGATTGTAGAGAAGGAATTTGTGGAATGTGCTCTATGTTCATAAATGGAGAAGCTCATGGGCCCGATAGGTTAGTTACAACTTGTCAACTTCATATGCGTAAATTTAATAATGGCGATACCATAACAATTGAACCTTTTAGAGCAAAGGCTTTTCCGGTCATCAAAGATTTGACTGTTGATCGATCAGCATTTGACCGAGTTCAACAAGCAGGAGGTTTTGTCTCAGTGAATACTTCTGGAAATACTCAGGACGCAAACGCTATACCAATTGATAAACACGATGCTGATAAGGCATTTGATGCTGCAACTTGTATTGGTTGTGGTGCTTGTGTTGCAACTTGTAAAAATGCTTCTGCTATGTTGTTTGTTTCAGCAAAAGTATCTCAATACTCTTTACTCCCTCAAGGGAAGGTTGAAGCAACTGAAAGAGTTATGAATATGGTTAAGCAAATGGATGAAGAGGGTTTTGGAAATTGCACCAATACAGGAGCATGTGAAGTTGAGTGTCCAAAAGGTATTTCTCTCGAAAATATTGCGAGGATGAATAGAGAATACTTGTATGCAAGCCTCAAGGGTTAAAAAGCAAAAAATTTATTTTAAGTGAAGAGAAACTAATTTTTTTTCAATGTTTTTTAGAATTAAGAGGTCTATATCGGGAAACTCACTTTTTATATCATTCACAAAATCTTGATTGGAAAGTATATAATCGCCACGTACCTTGATCAAATTTTCTCTTTCTTCAACAGGATTAAAATCATTTTTAACCAATTTCACCTATTTTTTAGATTGATAACAGAGCTCCCAATATCTTTGAAAAAGATTTTCTTCATATTTTAAATGGTCCAGGTATGTCTGAGTTTCAATTAAACCAAATTCTGGAGCAATATTTATGGCGTCAAGGCCATATGACATCTTAAGTTTTATTAAATCCTCAGAAATATAATCACCGTTATGCTCTTTTGAACTTAAATTATTTCTTTTAGCAACATTTATCATTTTTTTTAATCTTTCTAAATCAAAATTTCCAGTATTTTGATTTGAAGAAAGAGATGTTCCTGACTGGATAACCAAATACTTAATTTGTAAAAAAGGCCTCTTTTGAAAGATTTGATTTTAAATAAACCATAAGAGATTCAAGCTCCTCAGGTTCAAACCCTCTTATTGCTTCTTCAGTTCCAATTTCAAATTTCATTTTAGGGTTTTTAGATAAACAAAATTCAATCATTTCTAAGGTCCATTTTGATCCTTCATTAAATGAAGGAAATTTTTTCCATGGATCAATATGAATAAAATCAAAGTAATTACAATCGTATTCTAATGACTCATATCCATTATCTTCTTTAGAATCTTGTCCAGGTCCACCGTGATCTCTCATAACAACTATTTTTTTTACATATTTTGAGAGGCTCTCTGTTGTCCAATTATTAGAATATCCTCCCTTGAAATCAATTTGTCTTCTGCTGGGGATCAGTGCAATTTTTTTGAATACTTATTTTGAAAATTAATAATTGAATCAACTACGTTTTTTGACATTGGCCCAATAAAAAAGTTGATATCCATAGATGAGCATTAATTTAGAACATCATTCAAAAATTATATAACCTTTTAGGATTGATGTTCAAAATAAAAATATGTAATTTAAAGTTTTTAAAACTACATGACCCCTAACTTAAAATTATCTTTAATTCAATTGCCTCTTTTTTGGGAAAATGCATTAAAAAATAGAAATCACATAGAAAAATATTTAAAAAGTTTAGATAAGAACTCCAACATAGTATTACTTCCAGAAATGTTTAATTCTGGTTTTACTATGAATGCTATGAAAGTTTCGGAAACTATGACTGGACCTTCTATAATTTGGATGAAAAGCTGGGCAGAAAAATTGAATACACTTTTAGGAGGTAGCTTAGCGATTAAGGAGGAAGGAAATTTTTATAATCGTTTTGTAATTGTAAGTTCTGAAGGTGTTATTGCTCAATATGATAAGAGGCATACATTTACTTTAGCGAAAGAGAATAAATCATATACCTCTGGAAATGATTTAGGATTATTCAAATATCAAGGTTGGAAAATATGTTTACGCATATGTTATGATTTGCGTTTTCCAGTATGGTCACGTAATACATCAGATTACGATTTATTAATTTTTGTTGCTAATTGGCCAGTTGATAGAATAAGTGCATGGGATACTTTACTAAGAGCTCGTGCAATTGAAAATATGTGTTATGTAGTAGGTGTTAATCGAACTGGAAAAGATTTCAAGGGATTAAATTATCCAGGACATAGCTCAATTTATGATCCAATGGGGGACCTACTAACACCAGAAAAATTTATAAAAGAAGGAGTAGTTGAGGCTATTTTAGATTATTCGAAACTTGAAGGCTGTCGTAAGCAATTTCGCTTTTTGGAAGATCGGGATAATTTTGATTTGTGTTAAATGTCTCGTTCATATCCCAGTTTGCTCTCAACTCAATTTCTTTCCAAAAGTAAATTACTTTCTCAGGCTGTATCTTTTCAAGATAGATTCCTGGATCCCATTTTGAGTTATTATTTGTATCCTCAATTAATCTAACACTATATTTTCCGGGATCTAAAAGCTCAAAAGAATATGTATTTCCAGATAAAATGTTAATATTTCTACGAATTACTTTTTTATTTTTCAAAAGCTCTAATATTATAGGATTGGGTGTGTCGTGTTGAACCCTTAAAAATATATTTCCATAGTCTTCTTTTTTTCTCGTGGTAGTTTTGAAAACAAGAGTGTCATGTGTTTTTCCCCAAAAATCTTGAAGTGCATTTGGTAAAAGTGTGATTTCATATTTGTCACTTGGTAAAACTTCGAAATTTACTCTAATCCGATCAAAATTTTCAAGTACCTCCAAATTTGCTGATATCGGAAGAGTATCAATATTAGTAATCTTTATTTTAGTTGTATCTACATTTGTAATTGGTAGGTTACTCTCAAGCAATAAATTTTCTTTCAATCTTAAGCTCCCTTTCGTATATTTTTTAATAATTAAGGAATCATTAAATGGTTCCTTTTTTAAAAAAGCAGTTTTTATCCTTAAAGTATCTTGGATTTCTAATTCAAATTTTATGGAGTCTAATGTTGCTCCTTTAAACCAATAATCTAATGAATCCGTTTCTCGATTTTTAGTTACGATTGCCTTAAAGGAGTCAGGAACTTTAGTAATCATCTTAAAGGATTCAGCATTATATTCTCCAAAATATGCTAAAGCAACATGATGATCATTAATGAAATATGGAGCATCCCAATAAAAATTAGTCTTCTCTTTAAATATTTGCAAATTTATTATTGAATCTTTTGGCAGTTCAATAGGTTGTCTTATAAAACCGATTTTATCTACACTTTGATCAAAAAGATAATTTCCTGCTAAATCTTGAATTGCAACTAAATTATATTTCCCTGCACGTAAATTTTGAAAGCGATAAATGGTTGTATCTAGTGTACTAGTAACATAAAGTGGTTTATCAGTATATATTGTTGAGTCTTTATAGGTACTATCAATTGGGTATAGCTGTACAGATATAAAAGATTTAGTTTCTTTTTCAAAAGCATCTGTAATTCTACCTTTCAGATATAAAGAATCTATGGAAGGTCCTGTAGAGAGTGTGTAAGTTAGATATTGTGCAGGGTTTGATTCATTGAAATCTACTATGCTCTCGCCAAAATTAAAGGTATACGTTGTGTTTTTCATTAAACTATCACTTAATTCTAAAGAAATTTTTTTTGAAGCTCCAGTCGTAGGATATACTTTATATTTGGTTGAACTTAATGGAGGAGAAACAATTAGTTGCTTATTTACATCTTTTAATGTTATATATTCATCAAAAGTAAGTGTAAAACCATCTTTATCAAAAAAAGTAGTATTTAGTTTTGGAGAAGCATTAATCAATCTTGGTGGGATTGAGTCTTTAGGGCCTCCTGTGGGAGTCGCTCGCTTTGCACACTTTACAAAAAAAAGAAGAAAGAGTATTGAAAAAAAAAGCTTAATACTGTTTTTCATTTATTTTAGTTTCAAAACAAAATTATATAATTAATTTTTTTGAGAATCTCAAGTTTATATTAATTATTAAAATTCATTTCTGAAACTAATTAAACAATTCATTAATGAACAAAAAAAAATTATTTTTGCAGCATGGCTCAACAACAAATAGATAATTTCAAAAAAATAATTTCTCATGCCAAAGAGTATGGTTTTATTTTTCCTTCAAGTGAAATTTATGATGGTCTCAGTGCAGTTTATGATTACGGACAAAATGGAGTATTACTAAAAAATAATATTCGTGACTATTGGTGGAAATCAATGGTTCAATTACATGATGATATTGTTGGTATAGACTCAGCTATATTTATGCATCCAACAACCTGGAAAGCTTCTGGTCATACGGATGCATTTAATGATCCGTTGATTGATAATAAAGTCTCAAAAAAACGATATAGAGCAGATGTTTTAGTTGAGGATTATGTATCAAAAATAGAATCTAAAATTGAAAAAGAAATCGAGAAAGCCTCAAAACGTTATGGTGATTCATTTGATGAAAAACTATTTAGATCAAATAATCCAAGAGTTAAATCATATTCTGAAAAGGCTAAAAGTGTTTTAATGAGACTCGAGAAATCATTAGAAGAGGAAAATTTAGCAGATATTAAAGCACTAATAGATGAACTTGAAATCCCCTGTCCCGAGTCTGGATCAAAAGATTGGACAGATGTAAAACAATTCAACTTGATGTTTGGAACTAAATTAGGCGCATCTGTAGATACAGCAATGGATTTATATCTTCGTCCTGAAACTGCTCAAGGGATATTTGTAAATTTTTTAAATGTTCAAAAAACAGGCCGAATGAAATTGCCTTTCGGAATAGCTCAAACAGGTAAAGCTTTTCGAAATGAAATTGTTGCTAGACAATTTATATTTAGAATGAGGGAATTTGAACAGATGGAAATGCAATTTTTCATACCTCCAGGAACTCAAAAAGAATGGTATGATAAATGGAAAAATACTCGTTTAATATGGCACTTAGCTCTTGATATGGGGAAAGAAAAATACCGTTTTCACGATCACAAAAAATTAGCTCATTATGCTGATGCTGCTACAGACATTGAATTTCGTTTCCCTTTTGGATTTAAAGAATTAGAAGGTATTCATTCTCGAACAGATTTTGATTTATCAAATCATGAAAAGTATACGGGAAAAAAATTACAATATTTTGATCCTGAAAAGAATAAAAATTATATCCCATATGTAGTTGAAACTTCTATAGGACTAGATCGAATGTTTTTGGCAGTTTTTTCCAATTCATTATCCGAGGAAATAATTGATGGTGGGACCTCAAGAATTGTTTTAAAATTACCCCCTGCTTTAGCACCAATTAAAGTAGCTATTTTACCACTTGTTAAAAAAGATGGATTACCTGAACTTGCTCACAAAATTTTACATAATATGAAATGGGATTTAACTACTGCTTACGACGAAAAAGATGCTGTGGGAAGAAGATACAGAAGACAAGACGCACTTGGAACACCATATTGCGTGACAGTTGATCACCAGAGTTTAAATGATAAAACTGTTACAATAAGAGAGCGTGACTCTATGAATCAAGAGAGGGTATCAATTGATAATTTAACTAAGTTGATTGGTAAAAAAGTTTCGGTAAAATCATTATTAGAAAAAATTGTATAAAATTTTCGAAAAAACATTGGTTTTATATCTTAGTAAAAAAAGGAATTGAAAATACTATCATACAACGTTAACGGTATTCGTGCAGCTTTAAATAAAGATCTCGATAAGTGGATTGAAATTAATGATCCAGATATACTATGTTTACAAGAAACAAAAGCTATGAAAGAACAAGTTGAGACCTCGATTTTTGATCAACTGGGTTATAAACATTATTGGTTTTCAGCTCAAAAAAAAGGCTATAGTGGAGTTGCTATTTTAACAAAAAAAACACCAAATAAAATAACATATGGAAGTGGAATAGAGCATATGGATTTTGAAGGGCGAATTTTAAGAGTTGACTTTGAAAAAGTCTCCGTAATTAGTCTCTATTTACCATCTGGAACAAATCAAAACCGATTAGAGTATAAGTTTAAATTCATGGATGAATTTCAAGATTATATTAATAAATTAAAATCAGAGGTTCCCAATCTTATAATATGTGGAGACTACAATATATGCCATAAAGAAATTGATATTCACGATCCTATTCGCAACAAAACAGTTTCTGGATTTTTACCTGAGGAAAGATATTGGTTAGATAATTTTATCAATTCAGGTTTCATAGATTCATTTAGATTATTTAATCCAGAACCTAATAATTATAGTTGGTGGAGTTACAGAGCTAATGCTAGAAACAATAATAAAGGTTGGAGAATAGACTATGCATTAGTAAGTCAAACACTAAAAAATAAAATTCATATGTCCTTTATGCTTCCTGATGCTAAACATTCTGATCATTGTCCTGTAGGATTAGAATTAAAACTATAAAATGAGGTATTTTATTTTATTTATTGTCTTTATAATTTTTTCTAATTGTGTTTCTACAAAAGTTTTTAATGACTTGGAATCACGTTATAATAAAGTGAAAATAGAAAGAAACAACCTTCTAGGGTCACAAGATTCGCTTCAGCAATCTTGGGATAAACTAAATAATTTTCTAATTGAAACTAGAGAAAATCTTCAGAACTCAAGAGATAGTTATAATGCTAGTTTAAAAAAGATAAAAATAATCCAAGATGAGTTTAATCTCCTAAAGGAAAATAGTAATCTAAAAATTCAACAAAGTATTGAAAAAAATAACGCCCTTCTTAAGAAAATTGCAATAAAAGAAACTGAACTTCAATATCGATCAGTGAAAGTTGATCAGCTAGAGAAAATGATACAAGATCAAAGACAAGCATTAAATGATCTCAAGGAAACCCTTTCAGACGCTTTATTAAATTTTAAAGGTAAAGGTTTAACTGTAGAGCAACGAAGTGGGAAAGTCTATGTGTCAATGGAAAATAAACTATTATTTAAATCAGGCAAGTGGAATGTAGAAAAGCAAGGTGTATTAGCATTAAAACAACTTGCAAATGTACTTGTTGATAATCCAGATATTTCTATTCTAATTGAAGGTCACACAGATAATGTTCCTATAACTAGCAAAGGTTATATTAAGTCTAATTGGGATTTATCAACAAAAAGAGCAACAGCTGTTGTAGAAATTCTTTTACAGAACGAACAAATTTTACCTCAAAATCTTACCGCTGCTGGGAGGAGTGAATATTTACCAATTGCACCAAATAGTACATTTGAAGGTAGAGCTGTTAATAGAAGAATTGAAATAATTTTGAGTCCTTCTTTAGACAAAATAACAACAATTTTAGAAAAAAAGTACTGATGGAATATAACTTATTACCGGGAACAGATATCGAAATTAGTAAAATATGTCTTGGAACAATGACTTGGGGAAGACAAAATACAGAAAGTGAAGGTCATCAACAAATGGATTATGCATTGGAAAAAGGGATTAACTTTTTTGATACAGCAGAGCTATATCCAATACCACCTCGTAAAGAAGAACAAGGTGACACTGAGAGATTTATTGGAAGTTGGTTTAAAAAAAATAAAAACAGAAATAAAATTATCTTAGCATCGAAAATTGCTGGTCCTGCTACATTTACTAAGCATATTAGAGAAAATAAAAAATATTCAAAAGAAACAATTGACAATGCTATTGAGAACAGTTTAAAAAGATTACAAACAGATTACATTGATTTATATCAAATTCACTGGCCAGAAAGATCAACAAATTTTTTTGGGAAAAGAGGATATATTTTTAAAAAAGAAGATCATTGGGAAGAAAATTTTGATGAAGTCTTAGATGCATTTCAAGTACATGTATCAAAAGGTAATATTAGATATTTAGGTTTATCTAATGAAACCCCTTGGGGGACCATGAAATTTTTAAATTCTTCATCAAAAGCCCTAAGGCCAAGAATTAAGACTATACAAAATCCTTATTCATTATTAAACAGAACATTTGAAATAGGTAATGCAGAGATTTGTCACAGAGAAAATATTGGATTACTCGCTTATTCTCCCCTAGCTTTTGGAGTGCTTTCTGGTAAATACATGAATGGTAAAAATCCAGAAAACGCAAGGCTTACACTTTTTCCTCATTACAATCGTTATAGCTCTAATTCCTGTAATAATGCTGTTGAAAAATATTATGACCTGGCAAAAAAATATGGTTATACATTAACTGAGCTATCGTTAGCTTTTGTAAATGATCAGCCTTTTGTCACAAGTAATATTATAGGAGCCACTAACCTTATTCAACTTAAAGAAAATATAAATACAGCTTCAATGAAACTAGATGAATCAATTTTAAATCAAATAAACTTGATTCATGAACAAATTCCCAATCCCTCTACTTAGTAATGCAAATTGAATTTTCAAACTTTAATTTGGATAAAATTTAAGTACTTAGAGTATTGAATTTACTAATTTTTGAGTATATTTTTTGTTTGGGCTCTCGTATAGAGCATCTGACTCTTGAATTTCTATTAATTTTCCATCTTTCATAACCATAACCCTGTCAGACATATATTTTACTACAGCTAAATCATGTGAGATAAAAAGAAAACTTAATTTTAAATTGCTTTTAAGATCATTCAAAAGATTAAGAATTTGTGCTTGAACAGAAATATCTAATGCAGCTACAGACTCATCACAAATTAAAACTTCTGGTTGAACAGCTAACGCTCTTGCAATAACGATTCTTTGACGTTGTCCTCCTGAAAGTTCATGAGGATATCGATTTGCGTATTTAAAAGACAAACCAACTTGATCAAGCAACTCTTTAACTCTATAATTATTTTTTTTGTTGTTTTTTGATTCGTGTACCCGAAGAACTTCACCTAAAGTAGAACCAACTGTTTTGTATGGATGAAGTGCAGCGAATGGATCTTGAAAAATGAATTGTATTTTTTTCCTCAAGCTATTAACTTGCAATTTATTTCTTGGATTTACCACTTTACCTAACCAAATTAATTCACCAGAGTCTGGAGAGTCAAGAAAAACTAATGTCTTTGCAAGAGTTGATTTCCCTGATCCTGATTCACCAACAATTCCAAGAGTCTCTCCAGGGTATAGTGAAAAACTTATGGGTTTTAAAGCTTCAAAAATTGATGGTTTACCAAACCATTTTTTTTTTACATAATTTTTTCTAATTCTTTTTATTTCAAGAAGAGGGTTTTGACTGTAAAGTTTTTTATGTAAAATTTTTCGCTTACTTGGAGTAATTATTTTTGGTTTGAAATTATTTGATTGATAATCTAAAACCGTTGGTAATCTTTCAAGGCGAATTTTATTATCAGGACGTGCAAAAACTAAACCTCTTGTATAATTGTGATTTGGATTTCTAAAAATTTTATTTGTATCTCCTGATTCCACAATTTTTCCATTGTGCATTACCAACACTCTATCAGCTAATTTTTTCACTAAACTTAAATCGTGAGATATGAAAAGTATACTCATTTTATACTTTACTTGAAGTGTTTTTAATAGATGTATTATTTCCTTCTGAACAGTCAAATCAAGCGCTGTAGTTGGCTCATCTGCAATTAATAGTTTAGGATTACAAAGTAACGCCATTGCAATCATAACTCTTTGTTTTTGTCCTCCACTTAATTCGTGAGGATATGAGTTTGCTATTCTCCGATCATCAAACAATTGAACTTCATTAAGTACTTTTTTAACTAGTTGTTTTTTTTTGGTGCTGTCAATTTCGTTGTCATTTTTAACCACTTCAAGAAGTTGTTTTCCACAAGTTAGACTTGGATTCAAACTTGACTGTGGTTCTTGAAAAACCATACCTATGTATGATCTTCTTAGACTTTGCCAGTCCTTAGAGGATAATTTTCTCAGATCTTGACAATTTAAACTAAATTTCTTTGCTTTTAATTTTGAATCTTTCGGCTGAAGACCCATTAAACTCAATGCTGTTAAAGATTTTCCACTTCCGGATTCGCCAACAATTCCTACAATTTCTTCTTTTCCTATATAAAAAGAAATATTATTTAAGATGCATTGGTTTTTAATATATAATGAAGCATTTACTACTTCAACAAGAAATTCTTTATTCACAAATATAACAACTGACTTTTTAACTAATTAAATTTTTCAATCCTTCAAAAAGATTTAATAAATGTTCAGGAATAATTTGACCTCTCTTTTTATCTTCAATTATGTATATAAGTCCTAATACAATTAATACCAAAAAACCTAAACCCGAAAAAACCTTTTTCATACTAGAAATATTTATATAAATCTAATGAATTTTGAATTGGATAAACTTAAAAATCAAATAACTACATTTTTATCGATCTCTTTAGCACATCACTTTATGTGATCTGCTAATTTCAGTTACTCTGTTGCAAGAAATAAAAATCATAATTGGACTTCGGGCAATTACTTATTCTTTAAACTAGTTGTTTTTGAATTTACATATAAAATCGTTATTTCATTTTATGATCTGGTTTTTCCAAAAGTAATTTATATTAAAATTTTCATGATAGAATTATGAAAAGGTTTTACCTTTAATTAAGAGGGTAATACAAATTTCTGATTTGGGTTTAAAAAACATATATTTAAATTTTCTTTGGCTTTTTTCTTCATTTTTATTTTTTATATAAATGAATACCCTTTTAGTTTCTAATGTATTTAATTTCAAAAACGTAAAAATGAATTTCAGTGACACTGATTCGGTCTAATTGAGTTTTACAATTATATTTTATATAAAATATATAGCTCTTGATTTAAAGTTGATTATATTTCAAAGAGGAAAACTTTTTTTAAAAAGTTATATTAGATGAATAAAAATGCTTTAAGAGATATATTATGATTCCATTTGAATGGGAAGGTGTGATGCCAGCAATAACCACACAATTTGACAGTAATGGTAAATTGGATTTGGATGCATATACTAATAACATTAGACATCAAATAGATGCTGGTATTCATGGTGTAATTTTAGGTGGAACTCTAGGTGAAGCAAGCACACTTAAAATTCAAGAAAAGCAAAAACTTCTCTCAGTTACACTTAATGAGACAAAAAGTAAGATACCTGTGATTTTAAATATAGCAGAGCAGTCCACGGAACAAGCCGTGAATCTTGCTAAGCAAGCAGAATTTGAAGGAGCAGATGGATTGATGTTACTACCCCCTATGCGATATAAAGCTACTGACCAGGAAACAGTAATATATTTTTCAGAGGTTGCAAAGTCAACCTCGTTGCCTATAATGATCTACAATAATCCTATTGATTATAAAATAAAAGTAACTCTTGAAATGTTTTCTTACTTGAAAAAATTTAAAAATATAAATGCAGTTAAAGAATCTACTCGTGATGTTACCAATGTATCAAGAATGATTAACCGCTTTGGAGACCGTTTTAAAATCTTATGTGGTGTGGATACAATTGCAATGGAAACTTTACTTATGGGAGCTAGCGGATGGGTTGCTGGACTAGTTGATGCCTTTCCTGAAGAAACTGTTGCAATATATACCTATTGTAAGACAGGAGAAATAGATAAAGCACGATCAATTTTTAGATGGTTTTTACCTTTATTAGAGCTAGATATTTCTCCTCAGCTAGTTCAAAATATCAAATTGTGTGAAGTAGCTACAGGGATGGGAACAGGTCATGTAAGACCCCCTAGACTTCCTCTTAAAGGAGAAGAGCTTGAAAGGGTGAACAAGATTATTAAAAAAGGCCTTGCAAAAAGACCTAAAAATTTAGATTACAAAAAGTACTTATGATTAAAGTTCAGAACTTGGTTGCAGGCGTTTGGCAAACAAATCCAAAAGCTAAAACATTTCAAACGGTTAATCCAAAAACGAAAAAGTCTATTTCAAATGAATTCGAAGAGGCCAAAAAAGATCAAATCGACCAAGCAGTCAAGAAAGCCAGTTCAGTCTTTGAATCTTTTTCTGAAACTTCTTTTTCCGAGAGAATTGAGTTTTTAAAAGCAATTCAAAAACAGCTCAACTTAAAAAAAGATGAGATTTTAAATATTTATCAGCTCGAATCAGCCCTTCCTAGTACTCGTGCTGAGGGAGAATTTCAAAGGACTTTAGGACAAATTCAAGAATTTATCGAGCTTTTGGCTTTAGGATCTTTTATCAATCCAATAATAAATACAAACGGTCCAGATTTAAGAAAAATGCTTTTCCCCATAGGACCAATTGCTGTATTTGGGGCAAGTAATTTCCCACTTGCTTTTTCAACTGCTGGTGGAGATACGATTTCTGCATTTGCAGCTGGATGTCCAGTTATAGTAAAAGCTCACCCTTTCCATGCAGGGACAAGTGCTCTTGTTGCTGAAGCTATCTTAAATGCAATTAAATATTGCAGCTTACCATTAGAAATATTTTCCCACTTAGGTGGAATGTCTTATAATGTTGGTAGTGAACTTGTAAATCATTCAGCATTAAAAGGAGTAGGATTTACAGGAAGTTTTATTGGTGGAAAAGCATTATATGATCTGGCCCAAAAACGGGAAGAACCTATACCCGTTTTTGCCGAGATGGGAAGTGTAAATCCAATTTTTATTACAGAAAAAAGATTAGAAAATGACAAAAATATTTCAGAAACATTAGCACAATCAATTGTTTTAGGCACAGGTCAGTTTTGTACTAATCCTGGTCTAATAATTTTTTGCGATTCTAAAGATGAAAGTGATATTGTTGCACAGGTGAATCAAAAATTAAAACAAAAGGAATTCCCTCCGATGGTTCACCTAAATATTGAGAGTAATTATCTAAAAAAAATTGAAGATCTAAATAATATCGAGGGCTTAAAGATTTATAAACAGTCCGAAAATATTGCTGCTTTAGGGTTAATTTCAGCTTCAGTGTTGCTAGAAAATAAAGAACTTGTAGATGAAGTTTTTGGGCCTTTTAGTCTATTTGTAAAATGCAGTTCGATAGAGCAAATGAATGAACTGGCTAAAATTATCCCTGGTCAATTGACGGGGACTCTTTTATCACATAAAAATGACCATGTTAGTTTAAAAAAATTAGTAAACCAGATTAAAAATAAAGTAGGAAGATTACTTTTTGAAGGTGTTCCTACAGGTGTTGCCGTTACAAAAGCAATGCAACATGGAGGTCCTTATCCAGCTTCAACTGATGGACGTTTTACTTCAGTAGGTACTGATTCAATATACCGTTGGCTAAGACCAATTGTTTTCCAAGATTGTCCTAATGTTTTACTTCCGTCCGCTTTAAAAGATGAAAATCCTCTAGCTTTAGAAAGGTCAGTTAATGGACGAATGACAAAAAAGGCAATATGAATTCCAAAGAAAGATTAATTTTTGATTGTATAGATGCCCACACACAAGGCAACCCGGTACGTCTTGTTAAAGGGCCTAAACCAGTGCTAAAGGGGTCATCTATGGGCGAGAAAAGATTTCATTTTATAAATGAATTCGATTGGATTCGAACTGGATTAATGTTTGAACCCCACGGACATGACATGATGAGTGGTTCATTTTTTTATGAGCCAGATAACAAAGAGAATGATCTTGCAGTTTTATTTATAGAAACAAGTGGATGTTTACCTATGTGTGGCCACGGACTTATAGGTACATTAACAATTTTATTAGAAGAAAATCTGATCTCTCCAAAACAAAAAGGAATATTAAATGTAGAGACTCCTGCTGGACTTGTAATATGCAGTTACAAACGAGAGGGTACAAAAATTAGTGAAATAAAATTTAATAATGTACCTGCATTTTTAGCTGCTTCAGATTTGGAAATAGTCTGCTCGGATTTAGGGGTTTTAAAAATTGATGTTTCTTACGGAGGTAATTTTTATGCCATAATTGATATTCAAGACAATTTTAGAGGTATTTCAAAATATACTGCATCGGATCTAATCAAATGGAGCAGGGAAATAAGGGAAAAAATAAATAAAGATCAAAATTTTATTCATCCACTGGATAAAAAGATAAATGGATGTAGTCATATCCTTTGGGCTGGAAAGCCTACAAAAAATTTTTCAACAGCAAGCAATGCCGTATTTTACGGAGATAAAGCTATTGATCGTTCTCCATGTGGAACAGGCACATGTGCACGAATGGCACAATGGTACAAAAAAGGGAAATTAAAAAAAGGGGAGAAGTTTGTTCACGAAAGTATTATAGGATCCACCTTTATTGGAAGAATTGAAAATGAGATAAATATTGGGAAATATCAAGGTATTATTCCTAGTATCCAAGGTAGTGCTCGAATTACTGGATACAATAAACTAATTTTAGATCCAGAAGATCCTTATGTTAAAGGATTTCAAGTAATCTGATATGGTCAAAAAAAAAGTTATTGTATTAGGAGGTGGCATAGTTGGTTTATCAACTGCTTATTATCTAATCCAAGAAGGACACGAAGTAACAATTATTGATAAGGGTAGATTAGACTCTGGAGCTTCACATGTAAACGCAGGTTATTTAACTCCAAGCCACATAGTTCCCATGGCTGCACCAGGAATGATTTCAAAAGGAATGAAATGGATGTTTAATGCTAAAAGTCCTTTTTACATTAAACCACGTTTTGATTTAGATCTAATTAGATGGGGCTTGAAATTTATAAAATCTTGTACAAATGACCATGTCCAAAGCTCAATGAAATCTATTCTTGAAATAAATCTTTTGAGTAAAAAGTTGTACTTAGAAATGCAAAAATCAGAATTATTTGACTTTCACCTAGAAACTAAAGGTCTTCTAATGGCTTATAAAACTTCTCACGCCGAAAAAGAGGAATTAGAGATCTCAAAATGGGCAAAAGATTTGGGGATTAAAGTTGAACAATTTTCAAAAGAACAAGTTTTAAAAATTCAACCTGACATTGCTATGGATATAGCAGGAGCCTTTTGGTATAAATGTGATGCACACTCAACCCCAGAGCTATTTATTAATAATTTAAAAGATTATCTGATTAAAAAGGGTGTTGGATTTAAATTAGAGAGTACAGTAAAATATTTCCAAAAAAACAACAAACAAATTCAGAATGTAGTAACAGATAAAGGAATTTTTGAAGCAGATGAATTTGTTTTGTCAACTGGAGCTTGGTCACAACAAATTCTAAAAGACTTGGGCATTAAATTATTTATACAACCAGGAAAAGGTTATAGGGTAAATGTTTACAAATCTACAGGGATAACACTGCCAGCAATTCTTTTAGAGTCTAAAGTAGCTGTAACACCCATGTACGGTTTTACGCGTTTTGGTGGGACAATGGAGATATCAGGAATAAATCATAGAACCAATATTAAGCGTGTTCAAGCCATTGCAGATTCAGTAACTAAATATTATCCAACTTTAGAAATACCAAAAACTTCTATTAATAATGTTCAAAGTGGTCTTAGACCACTTTCACCTGATGGTCTCCCTTTTATTGGCAGGCATTCAAAAGTTAAAAATATGGTTTTAGCTACAGGTCATTCTATGATGGGATGGAGCTTGGGACCAGCCACAGGACGACTGGTTACTGAAGTTATCTCAAGTAGAAAAACATCAATCGACTTAAAGCCTTTCTTACCTGAGAGGACCTAATATTTTAAATTAATTTTACAGCTTCTTCAGCGAAATAAGACGCAATCATTGAAGCTCCAGCACGTTTAAAACTTAGAAGTTGTTCCATCATTACTTGATCGTGGTCTAACCAACCCTTTTCAGCTGCGGCTTTGAGCATCGAATATTCTCCACTTACTTGATATGCTGCAAGGGGAGCAGAGATATTTTCCTTTAAATCTCTAATGATATCTAGATAGGCTATACCTGGTTTTATCATAATAATATCTGCTCCCTCATCAATATCCCTTTTAGCCTCAACTATTGCCTCTTTTCTGTTTCCAAAGTCCATTTGATAAGTTTTCTTATCACCAAATCCTGGTGCAGAATCCAAGGCATCCCTAAATGGACCGTAAAAACTGGAAGAATATTTAGCACTATAGCTCATAATTACTGTATCCTGATAATTTTCTGACTCCAAGAGTTGCCTTATTTTTAAAATTCTCCCATCCATCATATCACTAGGGGCAACAACATCGGCTCCTGCTTCTGCATGTGATAATGCCATTTTTGATAAAACCGCAACAGTTTTATCATTAATAATTTTTCCCTTGTCGACAATGCCATCATGACCATATGAGGAATATGGATCGAGTGCAACATCAGTCATTACAACCATATCTGGGACAGCATCTTTCACCTTTTTTATAGCATTATGCATCAAACCACTAGAATTTAATGCTTCCAAACCCTTGTTGTCTTTTAATTTCTCAGAAATTTTAACAAAAATCAAAACTGATTTTAATCCCAGACTCCATAGATTTTTTACATATTCTGGGATTAAATCGAGTGTTATTCTAAAGTAACCAGGCATTGAAGGGATTTTTTCCCTTTTTTGTTTTCCTTCAATAATAAATAATGGAACAATAAAATCATCAGCACTTAATTTGTGTTCTTGTACAAGTGCTCTAAGACTTGGACTACTTCTTAGTCTTCTATTTCTCTGAATTGGATACATATTTTTTATTTGTTTTCATTATCGACTTGTTTTGTATAGTTTGGGTCCAGATCCATTTCTATGTGAACAGATTCGTCTTCGTTGAATATATGTTCTTCGACAGCTTGGGTTTTTTTAATTGTTCCTAAAAGCATCACTATCATCGAAGTTAGAATAACGACAAGCAATACACGCTCATCAATAATACTTTGATCTAAATTGATGAAATTAATATCCTTTAACTGAATAAATAGTAGAATACTAATTAGACCCCTTGGTGACATATAGGCAAGTGGACTGGGTTTTAGCTTTAAACTTGTTGTAGCAAAATATAAATAGCGAATAAAAATCATTACTATGATTATTAAAAGACCGTAAAATAGTGGGGTAACACTTAAAAAGTCAATTATTTTTATAGAAAATCCAAAAAACACAAAGAAAAATGTCCTGACTATAAAAGTTGATTCAGCCGTAAGGGTATGAAATTCATTTAGATCTCTTTCGGAGGCATCTAGATCAAGATTCCTTTTTAAGAATTTAGGCAGTAAACTTTTAACATTACTTAAAAATATTCCAAAAATAAATATAGTTACAAGTGCTGGAAGATGAAATAATTTACCAAAAGCATAAACTAAAATGAGTAGCGCCAGAATTAAAAAGAATTTTACTTTACTATTTATTTGGTGCATTAATTGAAATAATATGTATGTTATAACAATAGAAATAAATATAACACCAACAATCTGAAGACCAAGTGCAATCAAAGGTTCAGCTCCTATTAGTGCTTGATCTGATTCGAGCTGGCGAAGAGCATAATTAAAAATCATAATTCCTAAAATATCTGAAAAAGTAGATTCGTATACTACAAATTCACGTTCTACTTTAAGTAGACTAGATGCTGAAGGTATAGCAACGGCACTGCTTATAATCGCAAAGGGTATAGAAAATAAAATAGCACTTGCTGGGTCCATTTGAAGCACTAATGCGAATATTAGATTTAAGGCAAATATATTTGCTATCAGAATAATAAAGGCTGCAAAAAAACTCTTAAGAATTAGCGGTAATTTCACAACAGTTATTTCTAATTCAATAGCTCCTTCCAGAACTATCAATATTAATCCTAAAGTACCTAAGACTGGAATCAGATTTTCTAAAAAAGAAAAATTTTCATAATCTGTGAATGATACAATAATTCTAATAATAATTCCTGTTGCCATTAGTAAAATGACAGATGGAAATTTAGTTTTCTTAGCAAATGCATCAAATAAATAGGAAAATATGATTAGTAATGGTAGAACAAATAAAATTGTAAGTGTGTTCATTGAAAACTTAGATATAAATTAAAATACAAAAAATGTATTTATTGTTTTTTTACGATTTCTCAAAGCCAATTTTTTGGTTTTTTAAGTACATCTAAAAGTTTTTTTTCTTCACTTCCTTCTTCAGGTTTGTGGTTGTATTGCCATTGTACTTTTGGGGGTAGACTCATTAAAATGCTTTCAATACGACCATTTGTTTTTAAACCAAAAAGGGTTCCTTTATCATGTATAAGATTAAACTCAACATAGCGACCTCTTCTTATTTCCTGCCAATTTTTTTGAGCTTGAGAAAAACTATTTTTCATTCTTTTTTTTAAAATAGGCATGTAAGCATCTAAAAAAGATTTTCCAACTGCCTCTACAAAATCAAAACGATCTTCCAAACTAAAGTCTTTATTTTTTTTTAGATAGTCAAAAAAAAGGCCTCCAATACCACGGGCTTCATTACGATGATGATTAAAAAAATAATTATCGCACATCATTTTAAATTCTGAATAATAGTCAGGATGAAAATTATCACAAACATTTTTACAGCTTTGGTGAAAATGTTTTACATCTTCTTCAAAAATGTAATAAGGCGTTAAGTCTTGTCCTCCACCAAACCACTGATCGATTATATTTCCTTTTTTATCATACATTTCAAAATATCTCCAATTTCCGTGAACAGTTGGTATCATTGGGTTAAAAGGATGTATCACTAAACTTAATCCACAAGCAAAAAAATCAACTTTATTAACATTAAAATACTTTTGCATACTTTCTGGGAGAGGGCCGTCAACTGCTGAAATGTTTACTCCTCCCTTTTCAATTACATTGCCATTTTCGATTATTCTACTCCTACCACCACCACCTTCAGACCTTTCCCATAGATCTTCAATGAACTTCGCTTTACCATCAATATTCTCAAGCTCTTTTGTAATTTTATCTTGTAAGCCCCTAATAAAATTGTAAAACTGATCTCTCATGGTACTTTAATAATAAGATTTTACAGCATCAACAAAAGCTTTAGCATGATCCACTGGTATATTTGGAAGTATTCCATGTCCAAGATTAACTATGTAGCGGTCTTTACCAAATTCATTTATCATTTTATAAACAGCATCTGTAATTTCTGGGATAGGAGACAGTAGTCGTGAAGGATCAAAGTTTCCCTGTAAAGTGACTTGTCCACCAGAAAGATATCGAGCATTCCTTGCTGAACAAGTCCAGTCAACTCCAACTGCTGAAGCCCCTGATTTTCCCATATCGTGTAATGCAAACCAACAACCTTTACCAAAAATTATGACTGGAATTTTATTTTTAATTTCATTAATTATTTGTTGGATGTAAGGCCATGAAAAAATATTATAATCTTCTGGAGAGAGAATACCTCCCCATGAATCGAAAATCTGAATCGCGTTTACCCCAGAATTTATTTTTTGTTTGAGATATAAAATAGTAGTAGTTGTTATTTTCTGGAGTAAATCGTGAGCAAGTTTAGGCTCACTAAAGCAAAATGCTTTTGCTTTATCAAAGGTTTTTGAACCTTGGCCTTGAACGGCATAACATAGTAAGGTCCATGGCGAGCCAGCAAACCCAATTAATGGGACTCTTTGGTTTAATTCTTTTTGCGTTATTTTGATTGCATCCATTACATAACCAAGATGCTCCTCGATATCAGGAATTATTAATTTATCCAAATCTATTTTTGATCTTACTGGATTTGGTATCCACGGACCTATATTATCTTTCATTACAACCTCCAATTGCATTGCCTGAAGTACTACTAGAATATCACTAAATAGTATAGCGGCGTCTGGGCCAATTTGATCGATTGGCATAAGGGTAATTTTAGTTGCTATTTCAGGTGTCTGGCAGCGGGTAAAAAAGTCATACTTATTCTTAAGAGCCATGAAATCTGGAAGATAACGACCAGCTTGCCGCATCATCCAAACAGGAGGGCGAGTGACTGTTTCACCATTAAGTGCTTTTAGAAAAAGATTATTTTTTAACATAATGCTTAGAGAAATAATTAATTATTGTTTGTAACAATTGATCTTCGTTTGGTTGCTTTGCTTCACTATAATTAGTGGTATACTTTTTTAAAGTTTCTGCAGTACTTTTCCCAATACAAAAACCATGAGAATCTTTTGGCCATTTGTTGTTTTTAAAAAAACTTAAAACTGCTGAAGGACTGAAAAAAATTATTCCATCAAAAGGACTCTTAAATTTTTTATTTATAAATAATGTATCGTAGAGCTCATGAATCTCGATGGTAATGTTATTTTTCTTAAATAATGACTCAATTTCAGATCTCCTTTTTCTACCACAAAAAAAAGAGAATGAATTTTTATTATATTTTTCAACTAAAAAGTGGGCTAAGGCATCAGCATTTTCTCTCATTTGGATTACTTTAAAACCAAACTTTTCTAAAAGTTCTCTCGTTTTTTGACCAACGCAAAATGATTTTTTACCAATAATCTTATTCTTTAAAGCATTGTTTTTATTGGCTAGCCTAACAGCATTTTGACTAGTAAAGATTAGCATCGACTGAATTTTGTGATTATTTAAATGCAATGGATGTATCTCAATAAGGGGGTGTTCTACTACTGAAGTTCCAATCTTTGTTAAATGATCCTTTATATTAGAACTTAATGTCTTTGTAGAGAGCAGTTTCATCTCATTTGACTTTTAATTTTTTCCATCAATTTTGAGCCTCCTTTTTTCAAGACCTGAGAGGCCAATTTTTCTCCAAGGCCCTTAGCTTTATCCAAATGAATTTCAACTTCATGAAAGATAGCTTCTTTACCCTCAGTAGAGAAAATAGCAGTTTTAAAATGTATTTTTTTGTTTTCAATATACGCATAAGCCCCGACTGGAGCCGAACAACCTGCCTGAATGGTTCTAAGAAAATTTCTTTCAATCTCAGCACACAGCATTGTCTTTTTACAATTTAGCTTTTTAATTATGCTAGCAATTTTTTCATTTTTTTTCATACTCGCTATCCCAATAATCCCTTGTCCTGGTGCTGGAATCATCCATTCTAAAACGGAGTAATTATTTTCATTTAATAGGTCTAAACGTTCTAATCCAACTTTTGCAAAAATAGCCCCACCCCATTTAGATTTATTTAATTTATTTAACCTTGTTTGGATATTTCCTCTTAAATTCTCCGTTTTGTGTTTTGGAAACTTTCTCATCCATTGAGCTCTTCGTCTTAAACTTCCAGTTCCTATTGTATCGGATGCACCCCAATCAATAAAATTTGGATTATATACAACTACATCATATGGATTATCTCTTTTCAAATAAGCAGAAATTTCAATCTCTTTTGGAAGTATTGTAGGTACGTCTTTTAAGCTATGAATAGCAATATCTATTTTGTTGTTTATAAGAGCGATATCTAAGGATTTTGTAAAAACACCTTTAATACCCATAGAATAGATGGGTTGCACCAAGTTTTTATCACCTAAACTTCCAATAGCAACTAATTTTGAAGCATAACCGATTTTTTTTAAATAATCTTTAACTTGATTTGCCTGCCATAGGGCCAATTCACTTTTTCGGGTTCCAATTTGGATCATCAATCAATTTTTTCTGAATTGAGCTCAAAAACATCAGTAATTAAATCTATAGTCTGCTCAGCTTGGTTTGGGTTTTCCCTAATGTAAGCGGCAATTTGTCCTGTAATTTTTTGTGCAATTCTCTGCTTTCTTTGAAAACCAAAACAGTTATTCAGGTAAACTTTTAGTTCGCTTTCTTTTTTTTCTGAAGTAATTATTTTCTCTTTAAATGCGTTAAGCGCAGGGATATATTTCCTGTGTTTAATCCAGCTTAGAAATTCATTCTTAATCTCGTTTAAAATTAACTCAGCTTTAGGAATATATCTTTTTCTTATTTCAAAAGTAGCATCGGTAATTTGCGAAAGCTCGTCTAAATGAATCACTTTAACATTTTCAATTTCATTAATTTTTGTATCTACATTTCTGGGGATTGAAAGATCAAGTATAAGTAGAGGGTTGCTATTGTGAATTAATTCTTTGGAAATTGTTGGGTTCTGAGCTCCTGTCGCAACTATAAGGATATCTGCTTCATGAATGCAAGAGGTTAGCTCGGAAAAAGGTTTTACAACTACAGGAAATTTATTAGCAATTTTATCTGCCCGAGATTGGGTTCTATTGATAAGCGTGATTTGGTCATTTTGAGTATGTTTTATAAGGTTTTTGCATGTGTTAGCCCCTATTTTGCCTGTGCCAAAAAGCAGAATATTTTTTTTTGATATGTTCTGGGTATTTTTAAGAATATATTGGACTGAAGCAAATGCTACAGAGGTTGCACCACTTGAAATTTTTGTCTCAGTTTTTATTCGCTTGCTAGCATTAATAACAGCATTTATAAAATGCTCCAAATATCCTTCAGCTAAGCCCATTTTTTTTGAGCGAAAAAAACTTTGCTTTAATTGACTAATTATTTCAAAATCACCTAGTATTTGGCTTTCTAATCCAGTTCCTACACGAAAGACGTGATTTATGCCTTCTTCACCTTTAAGTATGTATCCAATTTGTTCAAAAGATTTTTTATCTCCATCACTATGATCACAAAGTAGGTTTATCAGAATTTCAGAATCAGGCACCCAAGCATATAGTTCAGTACGATTACATGTATTAACAACAATTAGATCCTTGATTTTTTGTTTTTGGGCTTCTAAAAATAACGCGTGATGTTGTGTGTCATTTATACTAAATTTGCCTCTAAGATCAATATTCGCAGTTTTGTAACTTACCCCTACTACAAAAAAATAATGCATATCCATTATTCAATTCTATAAAATCCGTTGCAAACTTAAGACACATTAATTAAAAAAAATAACGCTAAAAAGTTTTTAAATAGCTGATAAAGTTTTATTGTAAAAAAACTCAAAAATCAAATTAATGCAATAGTTTTGCATTAAACTATTCGATTAATTGAATATAGCCTAATTGATTTATAGATATGAAAAATAACGGTATAAGTTCTTCCTATAACACTGAGATTGAGTCCGGTTTTTATGTTTTGCGATTCAAGAATGATACTGAAAGAATTATAAGAAAGAAACATCCTGTAAATCAAGATATTATTCAATTTCATTTTTGCTTGAAAGGACAAACTAATTTTAGTTTTAATAATGGAAACTACTCATTTCAGGTTCGAGAAGAACACTCAATGCTACTATATAATCCACAAAAACCATTACCTATTGATGTTGAATTGTCGCCAGACACATGGATGGTGAGTGTTTTAATTTCAATTTCGAAATTTCATTCTTTATTTTCCTCTGATGCAGACCACATATCCTTTTTGAGTTCTGAAAATAGAACAAAAAAATATTATGATAATCAACTATTTACTTCATCAATAGCTGTTGTTTTAAGCCAAATATTACAATTAAAAATTCATGACAGTATCAGATCACTTTATATTAAAGGGAAAGTATATGAACTTCTAAGTCTCTATTTCAATAAAAGTGAGGACCCTTCAACAGAAAAATGTCCTTTTTTAATTGACGAGGAGAACGTTCAAAAAATTAGAGCAGCAAAAGACATAATTCTAAAACGAATGATTGATCCACCATCACTCGACGAATTAGCGTCAGAAATTGGACTCTCACTTAAAAAATTAAAAGATGGGTTTAAGCAAATTTATGGTGATACTGTATTTGCATATTTGTTAGATCATAAAATGGATGAGGCAAGAAAAATGCTTGAGTCACAAAAATATAATGTTAATGAAGTGGGTCTAAAACTAGGATACAGCACTTCAAGTCATTTTATTAACGCTTTTAAAAAGAAGTATGGAACAACACCAAAGAAATATTTAGGTTCAGTATCTTAGTAAAAAATTGAAAATGAAAGGAGTTTTACTTGTCAATCTGGGTTCGCCAGATAGTACAGAGACAGATGATGTAAGGGATTATTTAGATGAGTTTTTGATGGATGAAAGGGTAATAGATTTACCCAAATGGTTTAGAAGTTTTTTAGTAAAAGGAATAATTTTAAAAACCCGTCCAAAAAAATCAGCTAAAGCATACAAGAAAATTTGGTGGAAAGAAGGCTCTCCTTTGATCGTAATTTCTGAGAGATTGACCGATAAAGTTCAAAGTAAAGTGTCGGTACCTGTAACTCTTGCAATGCGATATGGGAACCCTACAATCAAAAAAGGGATGGAGATCTTAGTAAAAGAAGGAGTTAAACACATTCTAATAATCCCACTCTATCCACAGTTTGCAATGGCAACTACCGAAACAATACTGGTCTTAGTGGAACAAATAAAAAATGAATTTTTCCCAGATTTAGAGCTCACATCACTGCCCTCTTTTTATGATCATCCAGATTATATAAAGGTTTTAGGGAACTCAATTCAGGAGGCACTCCAAGGAAAGAATTGGGATCATTTATTATTTTCTTATCATGGTGTACCAAATAGACATATAAGAAAATCTGACATAACAAGAAAGCATTGTAAAATGAATGGAAAGTGTTGCTTTGAAGATTCCCCAGCACATGAATTTTGCTACAGGCATCAATGTGAAATGACTTCTTTAAAAGTTGCAGAATATTTAGAATTAAAGGAGGGTTCTTTTTCAACAAGTTTTCAATCTAGAGTTTCTATTTTAGGGTCGTGGTTAAAACCATATACAGATAAAACTGTTGAAAAATTTGCTAAGTCAGGGACAAAAGAGTTAGCTATTGCAACTCCTGCTTTTGTTTCAGATTGTTTAGAGACTCTTGAGGAAATCGGAATGGAAGCAGCAGAAGATTTTGAAGAAAAAGGGGGGAGGCATCTTCATGTTATACCATGCATCAATGATAGAGAGGATTGGGTAAATGTATTAAGTAGGTGGATTGATGAGTGGGCTCACATGAAAAAATAATAATGAAGAATTCAGATACCCAGCTCTTAGGAACTCTTCCAATATCAAAGCTTTTAATACAACAAGCCATTCCAGCATCAATTGGTATACTTGTAATGTCACTGAATATTTTAATTGATACTATTTTTGTTGGCCAATGGATAGGTTCAGAAGCAATAGCAGCTATTAATGTTGTTCTACCTGTGTCTTTTTTTATAGCTGCTTTGGGAATGGCAATTGGTGTAGGTGGCGCTTCAATAATATCTAGAAGTTTAGGAGAAAAAAATATGATAAAAGCCGAACAAACGTTTGGAAATCAAATTACAATTACGTTTTTAATAACAGTAATAGTCGTCATTTTTGGCTTATTTTTTGTAAATCAAATCATCCCAGTTTTTGGTGGGAAGGGATCACTTTTTTCTTTTGCTAAAACATATTATGTCATTGTAATGTATGGTGTTCCCGTTTTAGCTTTTTGTATGATGGCAAATAATACTATTAGGGCAGAAGGTAAACCAAAAAATGCCATGTATGCTATGTTATTACCTTCTATTTCAAACTTAACATTAGATTATATTTTTATAAAGGTTTTTGACATGGGAATGATGGGCGCTGCTTGGGCAACTTCATTATCATATGGTGTATGTGCAACTTATATTATTTATTTTTTTCTATCAGGGCAATCTATTCTTAAACCAAAATTATCCAACTTTTTCATAAATTATAATACCGTTTTGCAAATCACTTCACTTGGTTCTGTTACATTAGTTAGACAGGCAATGGTTAGTTTAACAGTTCTTTTAGTCAATAATATTTTATTTACAATTGGAGGAGAATCTTCGATCACTGTTTATGCTATAATTAGTAGAATGCTTATGTTTGCTACATTTCCAATATTTGGTATTACACAGGGTTTTTTGCCTATTGCTGGATATAATTATGGCGCAAAAAACTGGTCAAGAGTTAGAAATATAATTAATACATCCATTTTATATGCAAGTGTATTAGCAACTATCGTTTTTCTTTTAATTTTTTTTTACTCAGATTTTATACCTCAAATTTTTTCAAAGGATCTCATTGTATCTGAGCAAACCCCAATGGCATTAAGATATGTATTTATGGCATTACCAATAGTAGGGATACAGCTTATTGGTGCTGCATATTTTCAAGCTATCGGCAAAGCGAAGCCAGCTTTACTTTTAACTCTGAGTAGACAGGGTTTTTTTTTCATCCCCTTGTTATTTTTACTACCCCCATATATTGGTTTAAACGGCGTATGGCTTTCATTCCCCATTGCTGATTTGCTTTCTACTTTGGTAACGATTTATTTTCTTAACCGTTCGATTAGAAAAGAACTAATTTAAGCACTCTTTAAATAATGGAATAAATTAAATTTTATATTTTTATTATAAACAAAAAAACATTTTATGAAAACGACTTATTTAATAACTAAAAATTTATTATCTGTATTATTTATGCTGTTTTTAATAGATAGCACATTAGAAGCTCAATCTAAAAAACGAACAGACAAAAATAAAATTTTTTATCCTGAGTCTACTTATGAGTCACTCAAGTATCGCTCTTTAGGGCCACATAGAGGAGGTCGGTCAACAGCTGTGACAGGTGTGCCTGGAAACCCCAACTTATTTTATTTTGGTGCCGCAGGTGGAGGAGTATGGAAAACTGAAGATGGAGGTCAGTCATACAAAAATATATCAGATGGGTATTTTGGTGGAAGTGTTGGATCTGTCGCAGTTTCAAAAAGTGATCAAAATGTATTATATGTTGGTGGAGGAGAAGTTACTCTAAGAGGAAATGTTTCATCTGGCTATGGTATATGGAAAAGTGTTGATGCCGGTGAAACATGGAATTTTTCTGGATTACCCAAATCAAGACATATTCCAAGAATTGTAATTGACCCAAATAACCATAATATTGTGTATGCAGCTGTATTAGGTAATATATATAAGCCAACAAACGAAAGAGGGGTTTATAAAAGTAAAGATGGTGGGAAAACTTGGGAAAAAGTTTTATTTTCCAATAATCATTCTGGAGCAGTAGAGTTAGTGATGGATCCATCAAATTCAAGAACACTTTACGCAGCAACCTGGAGGGTTAATAGAACTCCTTATAGTCTTAATAGTGGTGGACTGGGTTCTGCACTCTGGAAAAGTACAGATCAGGGAGAAAATTGGACTAAAATAAGCGATAATGAAGGTTTTGCTAAAGGAACACTTGGGATTATTGGAGTAACTGTATCTCCAATAAATACTCAAAAGGTATGGGCAATTGTAGAAAATAAAGAAGAAGGAGGTGTATATCTTTCTCAAGACGGTGGATTAACTTGGAGTCATATAAATGATAATAGAGCACTACGTCAAAGGGCTTGGTATTATTCTAAAATATATGCGGATACACAAGATGAAGATATTGTATATGTTATGAATGTATCCTATCATAAATCAAAGGACGGAGGAAAAACATTTGAAAGTAATAATGCTCCCCACGGCGATCACCATGATTTATGGATTGCACCTGAAGACAATCAGAGAATGATAATAGCCGATGATGGTGGTGCTCAAATTTCCTATAACGGAGGTCAGACGTGGACAACATATTATAATCAACCAACCGCTCAATTTTATAGAGTTACAACAGATAATTCTTTCCCTTATAGAATTTACGTCGCACAGCAAGACAATTCAACCTTGAGAGTTAATTACAGATCGCAGGGGAGTGGTATATCAGAAGATGACTGGGAACCAACAGCTGGAGGTGAGTCTGCTCATTTAGCAATTGACCCTCTAGATAATGACATAGTATATGGAGGAAGTTATGGAGGATATTTAACAAGAGTTAATCACAAAACAAAATCAGAAAGGGGTATAAACGTCTGGCCTGACAATCCCATGGGATATGGGGCTGAGGGGATGAGGTATCGTTTTCAATGGAATTTTCCAATTCATTTTAGCAAACATGATCCAAAAAAATTATATACTTTTTCAAACCATGTTCACGTGTCTACAGATGAGGGCCAAAGCTGGGAAGTGATAAGTCCAGATTTAACACGTAATGACCCAGAAAAGTTAAAGTCTTCAGGTGGTCCAATCACACAAGATAACACTGGTGTGGAGTATTATTGTACTATTTTTGCTGCTAATGAATCTTCAATAAAAGAGGGATTAATCTGGGTAGGTAGTGATGACGGGTTAATACATTTAACTAAAGATGGAGGTAACAATTGGGAGAATGTTACTCCTTTAAATATTCCAAAGTGGCTAATGATAAATAGTATTGAACCCTCTCCTTTTGATCCAGCAGTTTGTTATATAGCTGGTACTCTTTATAAAACTGGTGATTTTAAGCCGTATTTATATAAAACTTCTGATTATGGAAAAACATGGAGCAAAATTACAAGTGGAATAAAATCAGAACATTTTACAAGAGTGTTAAGAGCAGATCCAAAAAAGAAAGGAATTCTTTATGCGGGTACTGAAACAGGAATGTATGTTTCTTTTGATGATGGATTCTCTTGGAATTCATTTCAGCTTAATCTTCCAATAGTTCCAATTACTGATTTAACAATTAAAGAAAATAGCCTTATTGTAGCAACACAGGGAAGAAGTATTTGGGCTATTGATGATCTAACAGTTTTACATCAAATAGATCAAGATACCCAAAGTAAAGATATGCATTTATTCAAACCTAAATTAAGCTATAGAACAAAAGGTAATTGGGGAAAGGAATCACTAACAGAAGGCACAAATTTGCCTAATGGTGTAATTGTTCATTTCAATATTAAAGACTTTGATCATGATAAAGATAATGTTTCGTTACATTTTAAGGAACAAGACGGGACTCTAATTAAAACTTACAGCAATTTAGATGAAGAAAACTTATTGGAAGTAAATTCAGGCGGTAATAGTTTCGTTTGGGATACACTATACGAAGGTGCGGAAACCTTAGATAGCATGATATTTTGGTCTGCTTCTTTTTCTGGAGCTAAAGCCATTCCTGGAAAATATAAAGTTGTGTTAGAAAAAAATAAAAAATATCAAGAACAAGATTTTGAAATCTTACCTGATCCAAGGGCAGAGGTTACGGTATCACAAATGAGATCTCAATTTGATTTTGTAAATAAGGTAAATGTAACAGTAGATAAGGCACACAAAGCAATAAAAAATATTCGCAGCATTAGAACTAAACTTGAAGAATTTGAATCAAACTTTCAAAATAATGAAAATGCAAATAGTTTAATTGATATGTCAAGTGCATTGAATTCTTCTTTAACAGAAATTGAAAAAGCACTTTATCAAACCAAAAATAGAAGTCGTCAGGACCCCTTAAATTTCCCAATAAAACTGACTAATAAATTAGGACATTTAAATAGGTTGGTAACAAATAATGATTTTCCTCCAACTAATCAAGATGAAATGGTTCGAAAAGTATTAACTGAAGAGGTAGAAAACCACCTAGCTAAATATGAAAAACTCATATCACAAGATTTGAAAAACTTTAATAAAGAGTTTGCAAATCTAAATCTAGACTATTTAAAAATAAATTAATACTTATTGTACTATAATTATTTAAAGGCATTACACTTAATTTTTGTGATCACATGGTTTGCTGGATTATTTTATGTTCCAAGATTATTTATTTACCACATTGAAGCGAACAAAAAACAGAAAAATGAGGCACATATTCTAATACCGCAATTAAAGATTATGGCTAGAAGACTTTGGTATATCATTACTTGGCCTTCCGCGATTTTAGCAACTTTATTTGCAATTTGGCTTATTATACTTGTACCCTCATGGCTTTCTCAAGGATGGATGCATACTAAAATTTTTTTTGTTGCGCTTTTAATTCTCTATCATTTAAAAACACATAAAATGTTTTTAAATCTTCAAAAAGATAAAATGAAATATACTAGTATGTATGTTAGAATATGGAATGAAGGAGCCACTCTTTTACTCTTTTCAATTGTTTTTTTGGTTATTTTAAAAGACAGTCTTAGCTGGATATGGGGTTTAATCGGTTTTATAGCTTTAGGTTTAGTTTTAATTTTGGGAATCAGACTATACAATAAGATAAGAAAAGACGGATGATTAAAAAATTTACAATACCAAAGCGAACATCATTTAGAACACGTCTTTTTATTGTAATGATTGGGATGCTTGTTATCGCAGGATTAATGATTTTAGGAACTACAACTATACAATATGAGTCACAAAGAGAGAATTATCATTTAGGCAGACTAACACGTAAAGAAATCCAAATCATAAGACATATTGATTATTTAGCTGAAAAACATGATTTGATAAATAAACCTTTTAAAGTATGGAATAAATATAGTTCTGATTTTGAAAAAATAAATACGATTCATAATATTCAATATTCGCTTTTTAACCTTGAGGGGAATCCATTATTTATTTATCACTCTCCACTTGAAGTTGTAGCGAATAATTATAATTTGAGTAGAGAATTATTAGAGAAAATTAATAGCTCAAAAGAAGGTAGTTATATAGAGCACTATGAGTCTGAAATTGACAATTTTCATGCTTCATATAAGATTTTAAGAGATAACTTAAATCGAGCTTATGCTATATTATTTTTCCCATATTTTGAGGATATTTCTTTTTCTGAGAATGAGTTAAATACATTTATTGAGAATCTTTATCAGATATATATTCTCCTTTTAGTGGGCGTAATTTTTATAGCTTATTTTTTATCAAGATATGTAACACGCTCACTAGATACAATAAGGGTCAGAATTGGTCAGATGCGTCTAGAGAAAAAGAATGAAAAAATTCATTTAAAAAATGCTACAAGAGAAATAGATAGTTTAGTAAACTCTTACAACAAAATGATTGATGATTTGGCTGAAAGCGCAGATAAATTAGCTAAAACTGAACGTCAACAAGCTTGGCAGGAGATGGCCCGTCAGGTTGCTCATGAAATAAAAAATCCATTAACACCCATGAGGTTAACTATTCAAAGCTTTCAACAACAATTTGACATTAATGATACAGATAATCTAAATAAATTAAATGACTTTTCTAATTTATTAATACAACAGATTGACACTATGACAGATGTAGCTGAAGCTTTTTCTAATTTTGCAAGTCTCCCAAAAACAAAAATGAAAAAACATGATTTAGTAGAAATTACACTAACTGCAGTGAATATTTTTGATAAAGAAAAGATTATTTTTTCGTCTGATAAAGCACATGTCTATCATTTACTTGACAAAACTCAATGGATTCGAGTAATTACCAATCTTGTCCAAAACGCCCTTCAGTCCATCCCGAAAAGTAAAATTCCACAAATAGGAATACAAATAAAAACTGAACCTAATAAAACTTTTCTTTCCGTAATGGATAACGGAAACGGAATTCCAGATCAAATAAAAGATAAAATTTTTGAACCAAAATTTACCACTAAAACTTCTGGTATGGGTCTCGGGTTGGGAATTGTTAAAAGTATTATTGAATCGCATGGTGGAGAAATAGAATATGTTTCAAGGAAAAATAAAGGCACAACTTTTACAATAACTCTCCCTCAAATAGAAAATTAATAATAATTGACTTTTTGATTTTTGATTCTATTTTGGTTATCATGTAATCTAATTGATTTAAATCATTTTGAATTGACTGATTGAACTTAATAATTATTTTAGTTCCAGTTGGCGTAGGGGAATAATTATTTTTTGCAAGTTTCCATGAATTAATTGTACTGATAGGAACTATTTTGCTTCAGGTAAATTTTTCATCAATGTTTTAGACCTAATGGATGAAATATATTCTTCTTGCCATTTATAGTTCTACTACCCTCGGGAAAAATAACAACTGAATATTTTTTTGGAGATTTCTTTTGTTAAAATCTTAATTAATTCAATAGCTTCTTTGGGGTTTTTGCGGTCCATGAGTACATAACCTCCATTTCTTAAGTTAAATGAAATACTCGGGATTCCTTTTCCTATCTCTTTTTACTTATAAATATTATTTGATAATCTCTCAAATACCAGATTACTGGTAGAATATCATAGGTGCTCTGGCGGGTTGAAACAAAAATTATGCTATTATTACTAGAAAGTTTTTTTATTTTCAGTTATAATTTTTGTTCTAAATATTAAAAGAGACTTTATTATAAAAAAATTTAATAAATCAACACTTTTTTTATGAGCAGTATATCCAAATATATTGAAACTTAACTATTGAATAAAATGAAATATTACAAGTAGTAGGGCAAAGAAAAAATAAAATATAAAGGATAGTTAATAACTCAAAAATTTATTCATCTAGTTTGCATAAAAAAGATTGATAAAAATTTTAGCAATGTTCGTTAAATGCAGCTTTTAAATTTTCTGCAATTAGTTCAGCGGGTCTTCCCTCAATGTGATGACGCTCAATCATATGAACAAGTAGTCCATCCTTAAACAATCCGATACTTGGTGAAGATGGAGGAAATGGTACCATCATATCTCTCGCGCTTTCAGTGGCTTCTGTATCTACACCTGCAAAAACAGTAACAAGGTGATCTGGAGTTTTTTCGTTCTGTAAAGAGTAATGAACCCCAGGGCGGGCGTTTGCTGCAGCACAGCCACAAATAGAATTAACTACAATTAAAGTAGTTCCTTTTTTCGCTAAGGCATTTGATACCTCTTCTGAGGTAGTAAGCTCTACAAATCCAATATTAGTTAGCTCTTCTCGCATTGGTTTTACAATTTCAGCAGGATACATAATTATTTTTTTTTCAAAGATATGAATTAAAGGAAATTAAAGGTTTTGAAAGGCCAATTTAATTTGGCAATTTTGTAAAATAATTAAAAATTATGATAAAGTGGTTTGCTGCTTTTTTGGGCTATTATTTTTTTAGGTTTCCTGGTGCATTAATAGGATTTTTTGTTGGGGGCATTATAGAAAAAATTAATAATGGAAATGGTTCTTTATTCCAAACCAATATTTCTAATAGAGATCCAAGAACATTGCAACTAAATTTATTAGCTCTTTCAGCAACTGTAATTAAAGCAGATGGTCAAATTAAATCTCAAGAGCTTCAATTTGTAAGAAATTTTTTTATATCTAATTATGGGAGAGATCAAGCTTCACTAATTTTTGACACTTTTAATGCGGAAATAAAAAAAGAAGTTCAAAATATAAACGAGTTAGCAAGAATATTTGTTCACAATACTCCATACGAAACGCGTTTACAAGTACTTCATTTTCTATTTGGAGTGGCTGACGCTGATGGTGTAATCTCTAAAAGTGAACTTTTGAAAATAGATCAAATTGCGAGTGCCTTAGGATTGAGACACTCAGATTTTGAAAGTATTAAAGCAATGTTTATTAAAGAAACTGATAGAGCTTACAAGATTTTAGAAATTTCATCTAATGCAACAAATGATGAGATTAAAAAAGCATACCGTGAAAAGGTTAAAAAATACCACCCTGACAAGCTAAGATCAAAAGATCCTGCGCTAATAAAGGGAGCAAAAGAAAAATTTCAAGAGGTTCAAAAAGCATATGAGGAAATTCAAAAAGTTCGGGGTGTATGATGGATTTATTATGGTTTTATTTAAAGCTTGGATTTTGGCATGTACTAGATTTACGAGGATTAGACCACCTATATTTTATAATTACTTTAGCGATACCCTTTACTTTTCGCGAAGGGGGAAAACTATTATGGTGGGTAACACTTTTTACCGTAGGGCATACGGTCTCTTTGATTGGAAGTTTTTATGCAGATATTCCTATTTCGTCATATTGGGTTGAATTATTAATTCCGATAACAATAGCATTAAATTCTATTCCATTAATTTTCACCAAATTACAAAATAGCTCTTACCATAAAGGATACTTTCCTTTTTTCACTACCATCGTATTTGGTATTATTCATGGGTTGGGCTTCGGAAGATATTTCAAAATGTTAATAACTGAAGAAAATGTAAGTTTCTCTTTATTTTCTTTTGCTTTAGGTGTTGAATTTGCACAAATTGCTATCGTATTTAACGTTTTAGTGATTAGTTTAATTGTAATTAATATTTTAAGGAAAGAAAGAAATAGGTGGCATCTATTGGTAGGAGCTCTAATAATATCTCAAGCGATATCAATGATTTTAGAACGAATTTAAATCATATTAAATTCGAAACATTACCTTAGCAAAAATGAAAAATAACAAGCAAGAAAAGCATGACAAGGCTTACCTGGAAATGGCTAAAACATGGGGGGAACTTTCTTATTGTGAAAGAAAAAAAGTTGGAGCTTTAATTGTTAAGGATAGAATGATTATTTCTGACGGATATAATGGTACACCGTCTGGATTTGAAAATATTTGTGAAGATGAGGAAAATTATACCAAATGGTATGTACTTCATGCAGAAGCAAATGCAATTTTAAAAGTAGCCTCTTCTACTCAATCGTGCAAGGGAGCCACGCTTTACATAACTTTATCACCGTGTAGAGAATGTAGCAAACTAATCCATCAAGCAGGAATCATCAGAGTAGTTTATTCTAAAAAATATAAAGACACCAGTGGACTAGAATTTTTAAAAAGAGCAGGTGTGTTTTTAACACAAATTAATTTATAAGATGAGGAATAATAGTAACACAATATTTTTATTATTAATTGTATCTCTTTCCATTGTGATTGGATTTTTATTTGGATCAAATTTTCAAAAACCAGTTTCTAAAAAATATAGTAATTCAAGCATAAATAAGCTTAACAAATTAATTGAGTATTTATCTGAGGATTACGTAGACAAAATAAATACAGATAGTTTAGTCCGAGTTGTTATAGAAGATATTGTGGAGGAATTAGACCCACACTCTGTCTATATACCAGCAGTTCAGAGTAAATCCATCGCTGAAAGCATGCAAGGGAATTTTTATGGAATAGGTGTACAATTTCGTATTTTACAGGATACGGTTGCTGTTACAAGAGTTCTAGAAGATGGGCCTAGTGAAAAAGCAGGATTATTGCCTGGTGATAGGATTTTGTTCGCAGATCAGGATACACTATATCAAAAAAAATTAACAAGTGATCAAATTGTTTCTAAATTAAAAGGTAATTCTCTCATACCTGTTCACTTGACTATTTATAGAAGAAAACTAGATTCAATTATTGAATTTGAAATTGTAAGAGGTCCAGTACCTCTTCCAAGTATCAATTCTTCTTACATGATTAATAGTGATACAGGTTATATTAAAATTAATCGTTTTACACAAACTACCTATACAGAATTCAAGAAAAATATTTCATCACTTATGAATCAAGAAATGAAAAATCTTATTTTAGACTTGAGAGGTAATCCTGGAGGATACCTTCTTCCAGCAAAACAGATTGCAGACGATTTTTTGAGTGTAAATAAACCAATTGTAATAGTGGAAGCAAAGAACGGAAAGCGAGAAAAAACAATTTCTTCAGCTAATGGAATTTTCGAAAAAGGGAATCTTTTTATTTTAGTTGATGAGGATTCAGCATCAGCAAGTGAAGTTATTGCAGGAGCTATACAGGATAATGATAGAGGTCTAATTATTGGGAGAAGGACATTTGGTAAAGGATTAGTTCAACAACAAATGCCTCTTGGATTTGGGGATCAAATAAGACTAACAACTGCTCGCTATTATACCCCTACGGGTAGATCTATTCAAAGACCCTACGATTCCTCAAGCCGAAAAGATTATTATGCTGAAATACACAATCGTTATATAACGGGGGAGATGAAAAATCCAAAAAACATTCCATTAAATGATAGTTTAATTTTCACTACACCACAAGGAAGAAAAGTTTATGGAGGTGGAGGTATTACCCCTGACATATATATTTCAAGTGAGGTAGATGAAAATGAATTATGGATTAAAAATATTATAAGTTCAAATATATTCGATCTTTTTGTCTTTTTAGAACTTGATAAAAATTCAAAAAAATACAACTTCGATAGCGCTGCAAAATTTTTTAATGAGGAATTACCAAATAAAGATGAATTTATTTCCTCATTTAAGAAATTTTCAAAAGAACATAGTTTACCAATTAAAGTGGATGATAAATTTGAGATTACCATTTTAAACTCAATTAAAGCTCACATAGCTCTGCAACTTTTTAATGAAAATATATTTTATAGAATTATTAATCAAAATGATCCATTTGTAGATAGAGCAATTTTAGAGATTAAAAAATGATTATTTTTTTTTGTGCATCTGAGCTATTTTTTTTGAAATAATTAAAATTAAAATCAATAAAAAAGAACTTGCAGAAGCTATCACACCAATAACGGCAACACCGCTTTTATCTCTGAGGGGATTTTCCCAGTCAATTTGTATAAGATTAAAAATACATAGCCCTAACGATATCACTATGAGGGTATAAAGTAAAATTTTCATATTTTGATTTTTTTACAATAGTTGGTCAATATTTGGAGTGAATAAATTTACTGCAATAGCAAGTAAAACTATTCCAAATACTTTTGTAATTATATTTATTCCGGATTTACCCAACAAATTTCCAATGTGCTTTGATAATATCAATATTATATAAACAAAAATAGTATTTATTAGTATCGCTAAGATAATATTTATAACATGGTACTCAACACGTAAAGATATAATGGATATCATAGTTCCAGCTCAGCTATCATTGGAAATGCAAGGGGAACAATTGATTCAGTTTCGGGAGCATCATCTTTGTAAATAGTAATGCCTAATATCATTTCTAATGCCAGAAAAAGAATCACAAAAGAAACTGCCTCTGCAAATGAGATAATTTCAATTACAATAAGCTAAAGAATTTCTTCACCTAAAACCAAAACCCAGTCATAATTATTGCAGCTACAAGGGAAGCTTTTTTAGATTGAATATGACCAACTTTATTTCTCAATGATATAATTAACGGTACTTTTCCCGTGATGTCAATTAAGGCAAATAATATTATGCTGGCTGTAAAAATTTCTTTAATAATTATCATAATTATAAATATTTGCAAATCTAAATTCATTATATTATAAATATATTTTTAATAATTAATTTTTTTAAAAAACATGATTTCAATTGATAATACACTTATTTCTGATGATTTATTAGCTGAAGATTTTGTTTGCAATATATTTAAGTGTAAAGGCCAATGTTGTGTTTCAGGAGAAGCCGGAGCTCCATTGGAAAAAAATGAGATTAAATACTTAAAAAAAAATTATAAAAAAATTAAACCGTTTCTTAGTGAAAAAGGTAGAAAAGCTATTGAAAAACAAGGTGTTTACGTAAAGGGGTATAACGACGAACTTGAAACACCATTGATTAACGGAAAAGAATGTGCATTTACAGTTTTTTCGAATGACGGCATTGCATCATGTGGGATTGAAAAGGCATATAACAAAGGTGTTATTAATTTTCAAAAACCTATTTCATGTCATTTATATCCTGTAAGAATCAATGAATTTGATGAAATTACTGCCGTAAACTATCACAGTTGGTCAATTTGTTCTGAAGCGTGCAAGTTGGGAAAATCATTAAAAATTCCTGTATTTAAATTTGTAAAAAAAGCTCTAATTAGAAAATTTGGAATTAGTTGGTTCAATTCCTTAGAAAGAATTTCAAAAAAACATCTTTTATAATAGTTGTAATGTTTTTAGGGGTTTACAGAGGTATTAATTTTTAATTAGTTGAATATTAAGTAGTTATAAAAACATTTTTTTAATGAAAAAAAGCATGTTTTATTTTTTTTGTTAAAAACTAAGCTCCATTGTGGAAAAGTTGCCCTTTCAATTTTGAATACAATTTAGAATCTTTGTAAATAATAAACCAAAAAACTTTTTAATTATTAAATACTTAAATTAATGGCAGCAGTAGAACCTATTCTCCAAGAGAATGAAAACCGATTTGTAATTTTTCCAATCCAACATCACGATATTTGGGAATGGTATAAAAAAATGGAGGCTAGTTTTTGGACTGCAGAGGAGATTGATTTGCATCAAGATCTAACTGACTGGAATTCAAAACTTAATGACGACGAAAAATATTTTATAAAACATATTCTTGCTTTTTTTGCAGCATCAGATGGGATTGTGAATGAAAATTTAGCTGAAAACTTCGTTAATGAAGTTCAGTATTCTGAAGCCAAGTTTTTTTATGGTTTTCAAATTATGATGGAAAATATCCATTCAGAAACATATTCACTTCTTATTGACACTTATGTTAAAGATGATATTGAAAAAGACAAATTGTTTAAGGCAATTGAGGTATTTCCAGCAATAAAAAAGAAGGCGGACTGGGCTTTAAAATGGATTGAGTCTGATTCATTTGCTGAACGACTAATTGCCTTTGCAGCTGTCGAAGGTATATTTTTCTCAGGAGCCTTTTGTTCAATTTTTTGGTTAAAAAAGCGTGGTTTAATGCCTGGTTTAACTTTTTCAAATGAATTGATTTCAAGAGATGAGGGTGTCCATTGTGACTTTGCTGTACACCTACATAACAATCATTTAGTAAATAAAGTTCCTCCCAAAAGAATAAAAGAAATACTATTAGATGCACTTAATATTGAACGTGAATTTATTACTGAATCCCTTCCAATTAGTCTAATTGGTATGAATGCTAAACTAATGACACAATATCTTGAATTTGTTACCGATAGGCTTTTAGTGGAATTGGGACTAGAAAAAGAATTCAACGTTAGTAATCCATTCGACTTTATGGATATGATTTCACTTCAGGGAAAGACAAATTTCTTTGAGAAGAGAGTTGGTGAATATCAAAAAGCAGGAGTTCTAAATAACGAAAAGAAAGACGAGAAAATTAGTTTTGATGCAGATTTTTAGTAAAATTCCGCTCACCAATATCAATATTTAATAACCAAAACATCAAAGATTAAAATATGTTTGTAGTAAAAAGAGATGGCAGAAAGGAGCCTATCATGTTTGATAAAATCACAGCGAGAATTCGTAAACTAAATTACGGTTTAAATCCACTTGTAGATCCAGTTAGAGTGGCGATGCGAGTGATTGAAGGTCTTTATGATGGCGTAACAACTTCTGAGCTAGATAATCTAGCTGCAGAAATTGCTGCTACTATGACTACTACACACCCTGATTATGCAAAATTGGCTGCTCGCATATCTGTTTCCAATTTACACAAAAACACAAAAAAATCCTTCTCAGAAACAATGGAGGATTTGTATAATTATATAAACCCTAGAACAGAGAAAAAATCACCTTTGTTATCAGATGAGGTTTATAAAGTAATTAAAAAAAATGCAGACAAATTAGATTCCAGTATTATCTATAATCGCGATTTTGGATATGATTTTTTTGGATTCAAAACATTAGAGCGTTCTTACTTGCTTAAGTTAAATGGAAAGATAGTTGAAAGACCACAACACATGCTAATGAGAGTTTCCATAGGAATTCATTTAGATGATATTGAATCTGCATTGGAGACTTATGAATTAATGTCCAAACGTTATTTTACTCACGCGACACCTACTTTATTTAATTCAGGAACTCCCAAGCCACAAATGTCTTCTTGTTTTCTTCTAACTATGAAAGAAGACAGTATCGATGGAATTTATGATACTCTTAAACAAACTGCTAAGATTTCTCAATCTGCAGGAGGCATTGGTCTATCAATTCATAATGTAAGAGCGACAGGATCTTATATTGCTGGAACTAATGGTACATCTAATGGAATTGTTCCAATGCTTAGGGTATTCAATGACACAGCACGATATGTAGATCAGGGTGGTGGGAAGAGAAAAGGATCTTTCGCTATTTATGTAGAGCCCTGGCATGCTGATATATTTGATTTTTTAGAGCTTAAAAAAAATCATGGTAAAGAAGAAATGAGAGCAAGAGATTTATTTTATGCCATGTGGACTCCTGATTTATTTATGAAAAGAGTAGAAGAAGATTCTCATTGGACATTAATGTGTCCAAACGAGTGTCCAGACTTATATAATTTACATGGTGAAGAGTTCGATAAATTATATGAAAAATATGAGTCTGAGGGACGAGGAAGAAAAACCATTAAAGCTCGAGAACTCTGGGAGAAAATCTTAGAATCTCAAATTGAGACTGGCACACCATATATGCTCTACAAGGATTCGGCAAACCGCAAATCAAATCAAAAAAATTTAGGAACTATTAGATCATCAAATTTATGTACAGAGATTCTTGAGTATACATCATCTGATGAAGTAGCTGTATGTAATTTGGCATCTATAGCTCTGCCAATGTTCGTTAAGAATGGAGATTTTGATCACAAAGCGCTTTTCGATGTAACTGTTCGGGTGACAAAGAACTTAAATCGAGTGATTGACAGAAATTATTATCCTGTTAAAGAGGCTGAGAACTCAAATTTCAGACATCGTCCAGTGGGTCTTGGAGTACAAGGTTTAGCAGATACATTCATTATGCTTAGATTACCTTTTACATCTGATAAAGCAAAAGAACTTAACCAAGATATTTTTGAAACCTTATATTTTGCTGCTGTTACAGCATCGGTTGAGGAAGCCATAAAAGATGGAGTTTACCAAACATACAAGGGTTCCCCGATGTCAAAAGGTGAGTTTCAACACAATCTCTGGGGTGTTAAAGATGAGGACCTAAGTGGAAGATGGGATTGGTCTGGATTAAGAAAAAAAGTGAAAAAACATGGTGTAAGAAATTCTTTGTTAGTCGCACCCATGCCAACAGCAAGCACATCACAAATTCTCGGTAATAATGAGTGTTTCGAACCTTACACTTCAAATATTTATACACGGCGGGTATTATCAGGAGAATTTATTGTTGTTAATAAACATCTCCTAGAAGACCTAGTTCAATTGGGACTATGGAATGAGGAGATGAAGCAAGAACTAATGAGAAATAATGGATCCATTCAAAATATTAAAAACATCCCTGTAAATATAAAAGAGTTATACAGAACTGTGTGGGAGATGAGTATGAAAGATATTATTGATATGTCACGTCACAGAGGTTATTTTATTGATCAATCACAATCCTTAAATCTTTTTATGGAAGGAGCTACTATGGCAAAGCTCACTTCAATGCATTTTTATGGATGGAAATCAGGACTTAAGACAGGGATGTATTATTTAAGAACTAAATCGGCGGTTGATGCTATCAAATTTACACTTGATAATAAATCAAAAGAAAATACATCGAAAGTAGAGGTTGCCACAATAAATACTAAAACTGCTCAGTCAAACATAGAAGTATCTCCTATCCCTGCAGAACCGATTTCTCCACAGGAATTAAAACAAATGCTGTCACAAGCGAAGGACAGCGAAGATGATGACTGCCTTATGTGTGGGTCATAAGTTATTTCCAAATTAAAATACAAAACCCTTTTTAAGGTTTTTTATTTATCTGAAAATCAGATCATTAAAACGTAATGTTAAATAAATGTTACCTTAATGTTATATAATTATATTTTTATTATTAACTTCGTGTAAAGTAATTGTAAAATTATAATTATGAAAAAATTGCTTTTTTTCTTTTTTTTAAGTTTTGTAAGTATTACGATGGCTCAAGAAAATGGATATAGAAAGACCTACATCCAAGAGGGAAAATTAATAAAATTTTCAGAGTACTACGAAAACGGACAGCTTGCTCAAACTGGCTTTTTACTTGATGGTAAAAATCACGGAGTTTGGCAGAGCTACGACATCAATGGGATAAAAAAATCTAAAGGTGTATTTTTAAAAGGGAAAAAAGTTGATCGTTGGTTTTTCTGGAACAAAGGACAACTCTTAGAAGTTGATTATAAAAATAATATAGTTCAAAGTGCTATTAAGTGGGGTGATGCAAAATTAATTGCATCCAAGGAAGATTAATCTCTATAATTTCTTAACGACACCATAATACTTTTCAACAAGTTCAAATTTATGAGTGATTAAATCTTTACTTCTAATTAGAAAGTTAAAATATAGGGTTGTATTTTTCGGACTTATCTCTTCTTGTCTGGTTCTCTCAATTTGAGTATTAATTTTTGACTCGATAACTCTTAGAGCCTCGTTTTTAACCATAAGAATCTCTTCAAATTCACCTTTTTGCTTATTTGAACTAAAGGCTTGGTTCTTTTTTTTAAAAATTTTAATTATGTTTTCTTCTATTAGAAATAGCTCTTTTAATTGCACGAACGTAAGTTTTCTGTGATTATTTGCAACATGGCTATAACTAATTTTACACAAGTAAGTCAAATCCTCAGAGAGATCGTGTAAATGACCTAAAAGGGTTATATAAAAAGTGCTTGCAGAAACTGATTTTTCTTCCAAATTTCTAATAAAGTAAAACAAACTGTCTCTTAAATTTTCAATATCATAGCTAAGTTTCTTAGTAATCTTTTTTGCTTTTTCTAATTTATTATCATCATTTTTAGATAGCCCTTCTATGAGTAAATGGTATATTCTAAAACTTTTTTTAAGTACTTCTTCTATTGTGGAACCTGTGTCATCAATAACATCCTGGTAAGAGTTACTTTCAATAATTAGAGCTTTATCCTCTTCAATACTTAATTTGTTCTCTTTTTTGTGATTAATATAGTTTTTACCAATTATCAAGAGAATAATAAATATTATAACTGCAACTACTTGAACTCCACCCAAATTAATTAGATATACAATAATACCTCCTACTATAAATGCACTAACAGCGGTTAAAAACCATCCACCAATAACATTTATAACTCCGGAGACTCTATAAACGGCACTATCTGAACTCCACGCTCTGTCAGCTAATGATGTTCCCATGGCAACCATAAAAGTCACATAAGTAGTTGATAATGGAAGTTTTAATGACGTTGCCAAAGAAATGAGAACAGCAGCGACAACTAGGTTAATACTTGCTCTAAGTTTATCAAATTCAGGAAGGTTTTGATTATTAGTTTGTCTTATTGGAGTAAAAGATCGATTTAAAACTAAAATTGATTTTTGAGGGATAATTTTTACAATCTGACTATTAAAAATAACAAAAAAACGAACTATTGCTCTTGATATAAAGTTAGGTTTAAAACGTTCTCTTGTATTATATTGGTTTGATAAGTCAAGAGATGTTTTTACTACTTTTTTAGCTTTTGAAGAAAACCACAATGTTAAGATCATAATTAACCCTGAAAGAAAAAGAAAAATGGTTGGGGTAGCTACCTTTTGACTTAATTGAACCATACTATAACTTTGTGCAGGAAGTCCTGAGATTATCCAAGCCTCATAAGATTGGTATGCAGCAATGGGGACACCAATAAAATTTACTAAATCATTACCTGCAAAGGCGAGAGCCAAAGCAAAAGTACCCACACCTATAATAACTTTATAAATATCCCATTTCATTAATTTTGTAATTAAAGTTGAAAAAATAAACCAAAAAATAAAACTTGAAAATTGAACAATAAATAAATTGTTTTCAACAAAACTATTTATAGTTTGATAATTTAACATATCTAGTTCCATGTTAGAGTAAGGCGTACCTTTTATACCCTTGATAAGAATAAAATTAAATATAACAGACAGAGATAAGCCGCCAAAAAGGCTACTCAAGAAAAAAGATTTTTTTTCAAATTCAAAAGTATAAATAACTCTAGAAATCCACTGAACTATAGCTCCAATTGTAAATGCAATAAATACAGAGAGTAGAATACCAATTATAATTTGAGTTGCTTTCTCTGTATTTATATAAGATGATATATCTGACAAGAATTTATCAGACTCAAAAATTTTAATAATTGCCATAACAACAGCAGCTCCTAATAATTCAAATACTATTGAAACAGTTGTAGATGTTGGAAGACCAATTGTATTGAAAAAATCCAATAATAAAATATCGGTCATCATAACAGCCATAAAAATATATATGATTTCATCAAAGTAAAAAGCCGCAGGATTGAAAATTCCTTTTCTTGCGACTTCCATCATACCACTTGAAGACATTGCACCCAATAAAATCCCCAAACTCGCAAAAACCATAATATTTCTGAAGGAAAATACTTTTGACCCAATAGCAGAACTCAGAAAATTAACAGCATCATTACTTACACCAACAATCAAGTCACCAATTGCCAATAGGCATAATAAGACGACTATAAATAAGTAAGCGTTGTCCATTAAGATTGAAGATATTAAAATTTAATTGAGTAGCCTAAAGAAAAGGTTCTGCCTATATTTCTATATCTAAAATATTCAGTAATTCCTCCATATCCCTCAAATAAACTTTCTCTTTCATCATTAAGAATATTTCTTATTCTTAATGTTAAACTCGTATTATTTTTAAACTGTTTACTCAAATTCAAGTTTAAACTGTTAAATGGCATTGTGTATACATCAGGATAAAATCCATCACCAACTACTTCTAAGGTTTTTCCTTGCACATTAAAATAGAGTCCTCCACGAAACCCTTTTTCAACATTATTATAGTCAACTCCAGCATTTACAAGGTAAGGAGATTGACCTTGTAAAGATCTTGAATCTCCTAATGTTTCACCCTCTCTTAGTCCCAAAGTCCTTAGAGCTAATTCATCTTCACTATATTTTTCATCAGATATAATGTATGATCCATTAAAATTTAAATTAAAATTTTTAAGTCCTGAAATCCAATCACTCATTTTTTTTCTCAGTTCAATTTCAAATCCATATACCTCTGCATCTTCAAGATTCAATGGCTTATAATTAGAGGTGGATGCAGCAACAAATCCAATTTCAATAGGATCAGTTAGTTTTTTATAAAATAGACTCATGGCAAATAGTTGAGCATTTTCTCCAAAAGATTCATATCTAATATCAAAGTTGTCAATGTAAGATGGTTTAATGTCAATATTACCAATAAAGAATAGGTTTGAAAGAGGATCATAAATTTCAGCTATAGAAGCTTCTTTAAAACTTGGTCTAGCAGTTGTCAAGGAATAAGCTAGCCTTAAATTTTTGTCTTCTTTTAAATTATATATAAAATTTATTGAGGGGAATAAATTATTTTCATTAATGATTTTTTCATTATTGAGTATTTGGCCCAGTTGACTATTTTCTCCAGAATAAAAGACTTGATAGTTTTCAAATCTAAAACCAATGATAGATTTAAGTTTTGAATTTAAATTAAATTCATTTGATATGTAGGCGGCAAGATTTTGTTGAGTTGCATTAAAAATATTTGCATCTTGTCTAATAGTAGTTTGCGGGTTAATATAGGTCCCTCTATCATTTGAAGGTGAAATTAAATTAACTGGATTAAACAATTGATTTGGATCTCCACTATAATTTGCCCAGTCGCGTTCGGATGTATAATTACTACTGACTGAATATTGTGCAATTGAAAAATCTCTTTTTTTTGTTGAGCCAAACACTCCAAATTTTAAAATAGCATCTTCATTTAAAAATGTAAATCTTTTTGAAAGATCTACTTTTCCAACTAAATTATATTCATCAAGAGTTCTCCAAATCCTTTTTGGTTCGGTATTTTCTTGAAAGCTAAAAATTCCTTCTTCATCCTGAAAAGTAGTATTACGAACATCTTTATCGTGAACTTTTGCAAGTGTTCCAGAGATAGTCCACTCAACTTTAAATTTGGATTCATTTAAATTATGTAAACCTGAAATTATTCCATTGGTAATTGAACGTTCATTGTATTCTAAATTAAATTTATTAAAATCAACAAAGTCTGAAAATCTTGTTAATTGTCTGAAACTACCTGAGGTACTTTCACCATTTTGTATATGAAGAGAATTAAATCTAAACTTTGAATTATTTGTCTTATATGTAAGTCCTAATAAACCACTAGCTATAATATTTTCACCTCCAATAGTTCCAAATTGAAGTCTATTTTCTTCAAAGTTTAGATCAGACCTGTTGGGACTAAAATTGAAAATATTATCTTGTGAATTTTCATAAATTAATTGTTCTTTTCTGTAAGAAAGGGAACCTAAATAACCAAACGAATGATCATTTTCAAATTTTATTTGATTTCCATAAGTAACATTAAAATTATAATTCATCCCACTAGTATCGTCCCTAGGACCCATTTGAGGATCAAATTGATTTGAAATCTCGTTAATTAAAGACAAAGATGAATTTGAATTAGTAAGTCTGGGGTCAAAATCGTTGCCTAAAAAGGTACTTGCAATTTTATTTGATCTTGATCCATCATCAAATCCCAGAAAGTCAGTTTGTCCGCCTTCATAAGTCAAGTAATTTTCTTTAAAATGCATGTTTGGATTAAATGATGTGCCAACTGAAATAGAAAATTCTTCACTATTAGGAAAATCTTTAGTGATTATATTGATTACTCCACCTGTAAAGTCGGCAGGTAAATCTGCTCTTGCTGATTTAATTACCAAAACATTTGAAAGGAGGTTAGTTGGGAAAAGATCCATTTGTATAGTATTTCTATCGGGGTCTAATCCTGGTATATCAACACCATTTAAAATTGATTTTGAATAGCGATCGCCTAATCCTCTAACATAAACAAATTTTCCGCCTTGAACAGATACGCCTGGGACATTTTTAACTGCACTTGCAATATCGTTAGCTCCAATTTTTCTAAATGCTTGTGCAGAGATACCATCAAGTAAACTCGCTGATTTTTTTTGAATTTCTAATACTGATGATTCAGTATTTCGCCTTGCATCAACAGTAACAACTACTTCTTCTAAACCCTGAGCAACAGAACTTAATATAATATCAGTTAGAGTGTAGTTGTCATCAGATACACTAATATTAGTAATTTCTTTTGTTTCATAGCCTACAAATGAAAAAATCAAAGTATAATTTCCTGATGATAATTCAATTGTATATTTCCCGTCAAAATCAGTTGTTACTCCATCACCAGTTTCTTTTACTAAGACATTTGCAAAAGGAAGAGGTTCATTAAAATCACCATCTAAAACAGTACCAGTGATACCAAATTGAGAGTATGTTACTGCAGTGAAAAACAGAAATAAGATCTGTGTAATATTTTTTATTTGATCCATACAAAATTGCCCAACATTATGTTGTTGGGCAATATTAATTTAAATAAATAATATTTCTAAATTATCTCTTGTAAAAAGTCCATGAAAAAGTAGAATCATCTGCTAAACCATTACCATCTTGTTGAGATGTTACAATTTCAGCAAATGTTGTTGAATCACTAGAAAATGTACTTTCTCCTGACTTATCGTCGAAAATACTACTTATTGATTCTACATCTGAGCAAACGCTACCATCAGAATTCAACGGATGAATTATGTCAATATTTGCAAATGTTAGGGTTCCAGAAGTGTATGTCGCAGCGTCAGCACTGGCATCTAATTCAATATCTTTTCCACCAGCAAAATCTTTAAATAGAACATTCAAGACATCACCTGTAGCACCTTTTCGAAAATCAGCCATTTCACCATCTACACCTTCAGCATCACAGTCATCAGTTGCTCCAATTACTGTTGCATTTTTAAGGGTAAATCTTCCAGGAGCAGATCCTTCAGGGCCATCAATCTCAAATCCATGGTCTGAAGCAGCAGTTAAAACAACTAATGCTCCATCAATTGTACCAGCATATGCTTGATCGATATCAATAGCATCATCTCCTTGTCCCCATACAAGAAGGTTTGTTGCGTTAACAGTTCCTCCAAAAAATTCAATTCCGTCATCAACATTACCAACAACTTCAATTTGATTAATGGTTGTACCAGATCCTACTCCTCCTAGAGTAAGACCATTTATTTCATTACCTTCACCAATTTCAGCTCCCCCGTGTCGGATAGAAATATATTGAAAAGAACCTGAATTATCATCTGCGATAGAACCACCGTATAATCCGTTTGTGTCCGACGTAGGAATTCCTTCAATCTGTAATTCTGTAACATCATTTTTAAAAGAACTTGGAGCTTTACCTAGAATAAGTAAGCCACCCCACAAACCTCTTGTATCAACATTTAGTGCGGGTCCACTATCAGGATAAGTACCTCCAACTTGAATATTGTCAGCAACAGCTGTCATGATAATTGGATTATCTGCTGTACCATTTGCAATCATAGTCCCACCTCTAGCAACTATTAATGTTGAAGCATCAGCTCCTGTTCCAGATGCAGCTTTTATAATTGTACCTGCTGGTATAGTTAACGTTGCGCCGTCTGTTACAGCAACACGACCTTTGAGTAACCAAATTTTTGATGCATCTAATGTTCTGTCTTCAGTTATGTTTCCCTCTAGTGTAGAGTCTGCAAAGGGATCAACTTCTACAGTATTTGTTTCAGTAACAGTAACTGTTTCTGTTACAGTTACATATTCAATTTGAGGCTCTTCTTCTTCACAAGAGATAAATATGATAGTTGTGAATAAAGCAATAAAAAGGTTTGAGTTATATAATTTCATTGTTTGTATTTTAATTATGATTTTCAAATATATTTTTCTAAAACCAATGAGATTTTAGTTGAATGTTAATTTTTACAACTAAATCTTTAAGAAAATATTATCAAATATTTTTTCTGTTAAACTTCTCTTAACATAAGAACCTAGATTCTTAAATTTGTTATATGAATTGGGAATCATTATTATCATTAAGAAGATTTGGTGATAAAAGCAAACGTCTGAGAATCGAGCAAAATGATCTTCGTTTAGGTTTTGAAGTTGATTATGACAGAATTGTTTTTTCAAATGAATTTAGAAGCTTGCAAGACAAAACACAAGTAATCCCTTTTTCAAATACAGATTTTGTTCATACAAGATTAACACACAGTTTGGAGGTTTCTGTCGTTGGGAGAAGCATTGGAAGAATGGCTGGACAAGCTATATTAGACAAGTACCCAAATTTAAAAGATTCTCTTGGGTATCAAGCAAATGATTTTGGTGCAATAACAGCTGCAGCATCATTAGCTCACGATATTGGTAATCCCCCCTTTGGGCATAGTGGTGAAAAAGCAATTGGAAATTATTTTAAGTCAGGTAAAGGTAAAATTTATCACACAAAACTTAAACCGAAGGAATACCAGGATCTTTGCGATTTTGAGGGCAATGCAAATGGTCTAAAAATTCTAACTGAATCTAAACCGGGAACTAAAGGAGGTTTAAGATTAAGTTATTCTACACTAGGAACATTTGTCAAGTATCCAAAATCAAGTTTACCGATTAAACCTACTAGTCATGTTGCCGATAAAAAATATGGTTTTTTTCAGGCACAAAAAACAACATACAAAGAGGTTGCCGAAGAATTATCTCTCGTAAAAAATTCAAAAATATTAAGGCATCCTTTGACTTACTTAGTTGAGGCAGCTGATGATATATGTTACACAATAATAGATTTTGAAGATGGCATTAATTTAGGATGGATTTCTGAAGATTATGCTTTAGAATATTTAATCAATTTGGTAAGTGACTTTATTGATTCAAAAAAGTATGCTAAACTTGCGTACAAAACTCAACGATTAAGTTATTTAAGATCTCTAGCAATAAACAGTTTGATTCAAGATGCTGTCAAGATATTTATTGAAAATGAGTCTAAAATTTTATCTGGAGACTTTGGCGTAAGTCTTATGGAAAAAAGTAAATATAAGGCTCAAATTGAAGATATTATAAAGGTAAGTATTAATAAAGTTTATAATTCTAAAGAAGTTATAAAAAAAGAGGTGGTAGGGCATAGAGCAATTACAGTTTTACTAGAAAATTTTTCAAAAGCAGCAGTGAAAAGTTTTGAAGGAAAAGTCAATACATACGACAAATTAATTCTTTCTTTAGTCCCAGAGGAGAACCGATTAATAGGCAATTCATTATACGATACTTTACTAAATGTATGTTGTTACATAGCAAGTTTATCTGACAGTAAGGCACTTAGTATAGCCAAAGATATAGGAGGGAAGTAATTTTTTATTTTATTTAACTCATTACCTTTGCCAAAAAATTGTAAATGCGCTGGATTATTTCTCTTTTGTTTTTAGCTCTATTTCAATATTACAGTTTTCAAGCAATAAAAACTAGTATATCAAATAAATGGATTCTTTTTTTATATGGTACCATAGTTGTATTAATAATTGGGAATCTGTTATTTTATACCGTAGTTATTGAGCGAAGCCCACAAACTGAACCTCGCTTAATGTATGCTATTGGTTTTTTTATTTCTCTTTTTACTTTTCAGGTCTTAATTACAATTATACTTTTAGGTGAAGATATATTAAGAGTACCACAGGGGATCTATTCATTTTTCACAAAAATGCCTGGTGAAACTAAATTTCTACCAGAAAGAAGAAAAATTATATCACAAATAGCCATTGGTATTGCAGCAATACCCTTTGTTTCTTTATTGTATGGTATGTATAGGGGTAAATACAATTATAAAGTATTGTCATATAAATTAAAATATGATGACTTACCAGATGCATTTGATGGATATAAAATTGTTCAAATTTCAGACATTCATAGTGGTAGTTTTGATAATCAAAAAAAAGTACAATATGGTGTAGATTTAATAAATTCTCAAGAAGCTGACTTAATATTATTTACAGGTGATTTAGTTAATAATCGTGCTGAAGAAATCTACCCTTGGATTGATATATTTAAAAAAATTAATGCTACGCAAGGAGTTTACTCGATTTTAGGTAATCATGATTATGGTGACTATATGCGTTGGGAAAGGAAGGAGGATAAAATAAATAATATGCAAATGCTATATAAGGCACATTCAGAAATGGGTTGGAAATTATTACTAAATGATTCTCATTTCATAGAGAAAGATGGACAAAGAATTGCACTTATTGGAGTTGAAAATTGGGGATCTGGTTTTAGACAATCAGGAGATCTGAATAAAGCATTAAAAAAAGTAGATTCTAATGATTTTAAAATTTTAATGTCTCACGACCCCTCCCATTGGGAAGCAAAAGTTTTACCCCATCCATTTAAAATTCATCTAACTTTAAGTGGTCATACTCATGGAATGCAATTTGGTATTGAAATACCGGGGTGGATAAAATGGAGTCCAGTTAAATGGAGATATAAACATTGGGCTGGAATTTATGAGGATAAAAAACAACTTTTAAATGTCAATCGTGGTTTTGGATATTTAGCTTATCCTGGTCGAGTAGGAATCTGGCCAGAGGTTTCTGTTTTCACATTATCAAAGACAGAATCTAGGATTTAATCAATTTTTTTACATTTGCTATATTATATATTCAGATAATGTCAAAATTTGGTGAATTATTAGATGAAAAAATTCCAATTTTACTTGCTTTTTTTAGAAGCCAAGAATCGGAATCTCAGGATATGAATCCTGTTTTAAAAGATGTTGCTGCTGCCTTAGGAGACAAAGGAAAAGTAATTAAAATTGATGTTGATAAAAACCAACAATTATCTGAAGCACTAAGAGTTAAAGTATTACCCACGCTAATGATATATAAATTCAGTGAAATGGTTTGGCGTCAGAGTGGTGAACAGGATGCTAATACTTTAATTAGTCTTCTTCAAGACCATATTGACTAATCATTAATAAATTATTTTTCTAGACTATCCAATTCTGTATTGAAAAGAGATACATTTTTGTTGTATTGATCTTCTAAATTTTTGAAAAATTCACTTTCATCAAAGGAATTAACTATCTGTAGAAAATAGTTATAAGAGGACCATTCTTTCTTAATTCGATCTTGAATTTGTAGTTGATTAGATGGTGAAAATTGTGAATATAATTGCATACGTTCGCTGTATTGATCTGCTATTTTTGCACTAAGATTTTGAGCTAATTTAGTTTGTTCAGATAAGTAAAACCCTTCCACAACATCAATTAGACTTGTATAAAATTCATAATCACCATATAGAAATTTAAATGCATCTATAGATTCAAGAAATTGATTCAAAGAAATTTTTAAATCTGACTTTCCAGCATGTTTTAAGTCAGCTTCAATTAATGCTCTATATCTTTCAATTTCAGTTATTATTTCTTCCCCTAGCCTATATTGCATATCTGGTGAAAGAGAACTAAAATAATTTAACCTGTCAGAATACTTAAATGCAATTCTTTTTGATAATTCTTGAGCTTTTTCAATCTGATCAATTCTATAATAACCGTCTACAAAAGGAACTAATAAACTATAATAACCAAAGTAGTCTATAGGCATCTTATCGATAGCTAAGTCCATGACGTTTTTTGCTTTTTCAATTTTACCCTCATTTATTAATTTTTCAGATAGCCTTGCAATATTACTTCTAAAAGAAATACTATTTTTTCTTGTTTCAGGGTCATGATATATATCCGTACGATCGGAATTGCCCCAATCCCATTGCATGACAATATCATACATTAATTCACTGTCTATACGCCCCATTAAATACGGGTTTTCTTTCCCTAAGTCAGTTTTTATGGGAACCAATTTATAAACCAATCCCTCTAATTGAAGATATTTTTTCATCCACATATATTCTGAATCTGAATAGCTACCACCAGTAAAATAAATAGGTCTTTTCCAGTCATTGTTTGCTAATATATCCAACATCATCATTTGATTTTTTAAGATGGCTGTTTCAGGAAGATTTATATCAATGTACGGTAAAATTTTATCAGCATCTTCTGGTTTAACAATACCACTTTTCAAAACATTTTCTTTATTTACTGGAACACGAATTTTATTTGTAGGATAAAAAACACTTTCTTGTTGACTCTTGGGGAGTTGATTAGGGTCACGCCCTGATTTAAGTAAAAAATCTTTAATTTTAGTTCTCGGGTGATCACTTGCTACCCAATTCATAAAGTCTTTAATTTTCCAACGAACAGAATCAAGAACAGGTTGATAACGAATAACGTCTCTAACGCCGTAGGCGTATAATTCATGAGTCATTTGAGATGGTATAGGCTCACTTTCGTAGGTTTTTCTTTTCATTTGATCTATATACCAATCAGTTCCTAATAGACTTGAATTAATTGTCCTTACATCTGTTCTGTATCCTTCAATATCTTGAGCATACCATAAAGCAAAGGTGTCATTGTCACCAATTGTAAAAATTATAGCTCCTTTATCTTCTTGTATTGATTGAAGATATGCTCTAGACAATGATTGAGCTGTATATCTATTTGAACGATCATGATCATCCCAGTTTTGAAACGCCATAAGAAGTGGCACTGCAAATAAACAAAGAAAAACTATTAGAGGTTGAGTAAATTTATTTTTAAAATAATTTTGACTTAAACGTATTAAGTTCATACATCCCATTCCCACCCAAATAGCAAAAACATAAAAGGATCCAACCAAAGCATAATCCCTTTCTCTAGGTTCAAACGGACGTTCATTTAGATACACTTTTAGTGCAACTCCGGTAAACAAGAAAAATAACATTAAAATCCAAAAACGCTTTGGATCCTGTTTATACAAAAAAGAAAGGCCTACAAGACCCAAAATGAAAGGAAGAAAAAAGTAAGTATTCCTAGCTTTATTATTTAGAGCATCTTCATTTATTTCTGCTTGGTTGCCTAATCTAATTTCGTCTATAATTGGTATGCCGCTTATCCAGTTTCCATCAAGAATATTATATTCTCCCTGTTTGTCATTTTGTCTTCCAGTAAAATTCCACATAAAATATCTTAGGTACATATACCCCAACTGATATTCAATAAAAAATTTCAAATTTGAAAAAAATGAAGGTTTCTCTATATCTAGGTATGGGCTAAAGTTTTTTAGAAATTCATGATATTGATCACCATCTATTGAACCATTTGCAACTTCTTCTTTAAACTGAGTTACCCTACTTTTTAATTGATTATTTGAACGATATTCTGATTTTATATTAAAATCCAGGGGTTCAGTGAAATTAATATAGTTACCAGCATGTTCACTACTCCAAAGTCTTGGTAATATTCCATTATGAGCACTATTGGAATTGTACCTAGCATCTTCCCAATAATTTACAATTTTATACTTTCCAGTTTTATAATCTCTTTCATATTTAGGTTTGTCATCTATGTATGGTTGGTTAGGATCTTGACCTGCATAAACGTCTGAAAACATTGGCCCATAAAATAGTTTAGTCTCGGGGTACTGTTCCATATTATAATATGCAAGAAGTTGTCTTGCATCTGTAGGAGAATTTTCATTAATTACAGTATTTGCATTTGCGCGAATTGGAATCATAATCCATGAAGAAAAACCAATTAATACAAATAAAACAGCTAAAATTCCAGTATTTAAATTCACTAGATTTTTTTCTTTTGTAAATTTTAGGGAATAATAAAAAATTGTAATAATTATTAACGCAGCGATTATAGTTCCACTATTAAAAGGAAGGCCAATAGTATTTACAAAGAAAACTTCAGCTCTACCAAAAAAGGCAAGCGTTGAAGGAAGCAAAAGTTTAAATATTACAAGAAGGATAGCTGTAGAAATAATATTCGCATAAATAAATCCTTTTATTGTGACCTTTTTATAGTTTTTAAAATAATATATCATTCCAATAGCAGGAATTGTTAGAAGCCCCATAAAGTGTACTCCAAAAGAAAGACCAATTACAAATGAAATCATTAATAACCACTTGTCCCCTCTTGAGGTATTCATTTCGTCCTCCCATTTTAATCCCATCCAAAAGAGAATAGACAAGATCATAGTAGCCATTGCGTATACTTCTGTTTCAACGGCATTGAACCAAAAACTGTCAGAAAAACAAAAAGTAAGAGATCCTACTAATGCACTTCCAAAAAAACCAAAGCGTTCCGAATTTGTATCAAGAGATTTAAATCTTGGAAATTTTTTTAATAATAATGTTAAAGTCCAAAAGAGAAAAAGTATGGTGAATGCAGATGAAAATACAGACATGTAATTTACCATTAATGCAATTTTTTCAGGACTTGTTGCGAAAAGAGCAAAAAATGCTCCCATCATTTGAAAAAAAGGAGCTCCAGGGGGATGTCCTATTTGAAGTTTAGCAGATGTTGCGATATATTCTCCTGCGTCCCAAAAACTTGCAGTTGGTTCAACAGTACTTCCAAAAACAAATAACGCAATGACAAAACAAAACCAGCCGATACTAAGATTCCAAATTCGATATGTTTTTTGGTTCATAAAGAGTTTTTCATTTCCTGCCACGAATGTAACAATAAATCAAGGAAGAGAAAACGACCTTACAAGAGTTTAATCTTCTTTAAATGTATAAATATGTAATTTTTTTGTAATGTAATTTTAATTTAAAAGTTGGTGTAAAAAAAACTTTCATGTAAATTTGCTCCACTCTTGGCCTATGGTGTAACTGGCAACACGTCTGATTTTGGTTCAGAAGAGTCTAGGTTCGATCCCTAGTAGGCCAACATCTGACAAAGGGATAACAACCAAGTTATCCCTTTATTAAAAAATATCAAAGAACTTTAAATTGTGTTGGGCGTAAGACTCTTTATGCTTCAAGAAAATGAACTTTTTTTCAACTAAATATTCTAGATTTTTTTCAATTGGGATTTATTAATATTTCTTATCAATAGAATTGGGTGAGTAATGTCACTACCATCATAAACGTTATACTCTCTGTCAAAATGTGGAGTAGCAATTTAAATACGACTTTTTGATTTGGGATTTCCAAATGCATCTAGTTTAAATTGATAAATAAATTCAATCGGTCCTTCTGTGTCTCTTTAACTTCTTGTTCATATATTAAGCAATAGTTGTGTTAAAATTATAAGTTCATTTTTTTAAATTCATTTACAACATAATTAACTGCTCTAGCAGTGAAAGCCATATATGTTAATGATGGATTTTGTGTTCCTGAAGAAGTCATAAAGGCCCCGTCAGTAACAAAAACATTAGGTACACTGTGCACTTGGTTATATTTATTAAGCACAGATGTTTTTGGATCTTTTCCCATCCTAGCAGTTCCCATTTCGTGTATGCCTTTTCCTATGGGAGCGTTTGAGTCAAAAATACTTACTTCTTTACAACCAGCTTTTTCTAACATTTCTGCCGCTTGAATTTTCCAATCCTCCTTCATTTTTGTCTCATTATCTTTGAATTCGGCATCGAAAACAATTTTAGGTAAACCGAAGGTGTCAATTTTATTATAATCTAAATACATTTTATTTTCATGATACGGTAGAACTTCACCAAAACCTCCCATTCCAATAGTCCAATTACCTGGTTTTAGTAGCGACTTTTTTAAATCTGATCCATACCCAAGCTCAGCTATACTTTCCGACCAATCACCCCTTCCTGCACTTCCTTGGTAACCATATCCTCTCAAAAAATCAACTCCTTTTTCCCTTCCACCGATATTACGGAATCTCGGAATATAAAATCCATTTGGTCTTCGACCATAATAATATTTATCCTTAAAACCATCAAATTTTCCCGAAGCTCCACTACCTAATTGATGATCCATTACATTATGTCCTAATTCACCCGAGTCATTTCCTAACCCATCTGGAAATCGATTTGATTTAGAGTTTAATAATATTGCTGTGGATGCCATTGACGAAGCGCACAAAAAAATAACTTTTGCATTAAATTTTAATATTTTTTTTGTTTGAGTATCTACCACTCTTACACCTGACGCTTTTTTTGTATTATCATCATATAGGATATTAGTTACAATAGAATCTGTTCTTAGTGTAAGATTACCTGTTTTTTCAGCAACAGGTAGTGTAGAGGAATTCGAACTAAAATAAGATCCAAAAGGACATCCTCTATCACATCTATTTCTATATTGACAAGCATTTCTTCCAGCACCCTCTTTACTTCCGTTGGTTATATGTGCTACTCTTCCAATTGTAAGAATTCGATTTGAGTAGTTTTTAGTTATAGAATTACGCAATTCTTTTTCTACGCAATTTAGTTCCATAGCAGGTAAAAATTCACTGTCAGGAAGATGAGGTAAGTTAAGTGGCTCACCACTTACCCCAATAAATTTTTCTACGTAGGAATACCAAGGAGCAATTTCTTTATATCGAACAGGCCAATCAACAGCTATACCATCTCTTAAATTTGCTTCAAAATCATCGTCACTCCATCTATATGTTTGTCTCCCCCATATTAGAGAGCGACCTCCAACTTGAGTGCCACGGATCCAGTCAAATGGTTTATCCTCGTCATAATCATACTCAGAGTCTTTATTATAGAAATGTCTGTTACCTTCATTAACTCCCCACCTTCTTTGTTTATTATAATCCTTTAATGCCTCCTGAGAAGATCTCCCACCATTTTTCATATCCCATGGATCTTTATTCATTGTCGGGTAATCTTCTACATGTTTTACCATTCGTCCCCTTTCAATAACTAGTGTTTTAAACCCTTTTTCGCAAAATTCTTTCGCAGCCCATCCACCACTAATTCCGGATCCAACCACTATAGCATCGTAATCAGTATTCATCTATATAAATTTGTTTTAATTTAAAAATAAAAATATTTAGGATCTTATCTTAATGGATATGTTTAAAAATTTTTTAAAGTGATAAAATTTTCACTTTAATTTTTGAGATTTGATTTGGAGTTAGACTCAAACTACTTAGTGCTAAATCAATAAATTCTTTTAATTAAATTGGACTAGATGCAAATTCTTCACAAACACTTATTTCTTTTTTGTAAGATTTTATTGCTTTAGTAAAGTCTTTTATCAATTTAATAAAAGATTGATTTGCTTGTTCCAAATAATGTGAAACCTTTTCATTAGTTCTATAAGCAGCCATAAAAAATTGAGCTAAGTCATTAGTCAGAAATGAAAAGAAATCGGCGTTTGAAACTAAATCTAAAGGATTCATCAACTGTCATTATTCCTCCCCATTGTTTGCGACTCATTGCTGAAGTGCCGTTATCCGGCGGCATATCAAAAAAACATTTTCAGCAGGAATTTTAAAGATATTGTAGTAAGATTATTTAACTATTTTTAATCAAAAGGCTACACATCATCAAGAAATTTCATAACAATTATAGTAGTTTAAATTAAGATATCGTTTTAAAGTTTCACTTTTCTCCTTATCATAGTACAGTTAAATTATCAAAATTTAATATGTTTATAGAAATAAGAACAAATGAGAAGGCGAAATTTTTTAAATCAAGTGACAACTATGGCTGGGGTCACCTTAGCTGGTGTCCCACAAATCATGTGTTCTGCAACTACTAAATATAAAATGGGCCTTCAGCTTTTTTCTGTTCGCAAAGCTTTGGCAAATGATCCTTTAGACACTCTGAAAAAAGTCAAAAAAATGGGATATGAGGATCTTGAAACATATGGTTTTAATCCTAAAACAAAAAAAATTTACGGGTTTCATATCCCTGAATTCAAAAAAGTTTTAGACGATCTAAAATTAACTACTACCAGTGGCCATTACGGATTTTCCGAATATTTCGATTCATCAAAAGACAAACTGAAATGGTTTGTTGATCAATGTATTATAGCATCTAAAATATTAAATGCTCCATTTATAACCTGGCCATGGGTTCATCCTGACAAAAGAAATCCAGAAAGTTTTAAAATTTTGGCAGATAAACTAAATCTAATTGGGGAACAAGTTAAATCTGCAGATCTTGGATTTGCTTATCATAATCATGGATATGAATTTCAAAATTGGGGAGGTACTTCGGGACACGATATTTTAATGGAAATAACAGACAAAAATTTGGTCAAACTACAAATGGATATGTATTGGGTCATATATTCCGGTAGAACACCAAAAGAATTAGTAGATCAACATCCTGGCCGGTATGTTATGTGGCATATTAAAGACATGGACAAAATAACTAGAGATTACAGTGAATTAGGAAATGGATCTATAGATTACGAAAAGGTGCTTCCAGATGCTAAAAAAAGCGGAATGAAATATTATTATATCGAACAAGGAGGAAATTTTGCCTCAACTGATATGGAAAGTGCTGCTACTTCAGCTGCTTTTTTTAAAAAAAATCTTAAACATTTAATATAGGTTTATTTATGTAATTTGAATTTTACCTTTTAAAAAAGTCCTTGCATTTCCTCCAATAAGAACTCTATCAGTTTTATTTTCACAGTAGAGCTTTCCTCCTCGCTTAGACAATTGCAAGGCTTCTATTTTATTTTTTTTAAAAAAAGATGACCAGAAAGGAATCAAAGAACAATGGGCTGAACCTGTTACAGGGTCCTCAAGTAAAGTAGCTCTAGGAGTAAAAAATCTTGATACAAAATCTACATTTTTACCAGGTGCAGTTACAATTACTCCGCCAGTACCTAAATTAATTTTATCAAAAGTATTTCTATCTATTTTGATATTTCTTATATCCTCCTCTTTATCATAAATAAGAACAAAATCTCTCGATTTTAAGACTTCTTTAGGTTTAATATTCAATGATTTTTCTAGATTTATTGGAAGATCTGTCTCAACAGGAATTCGTGAAGGGAAATCTAAAAAATATTTATCCTTAGAAATCTCAACATTTACTTCACCACTATGAGTTTTAAAATTTAATATATTACTTGGATTGTTTAAGTGTTTTTTTATTACATGTGCTGTTGCAAGTGTCGCGTGTCCACAAAGATCCATTTCTAAATCAGGAGTGAACCATCTTAAATGTATATTTTTATCATTTTTAACAAAAAAAGCTGTTTCTGGAACTGCATTTTCTTTTGCAATATTTAATAATGTAGAATCATCTAACCATTTTTTAAGTGGAACTACACAGGCTGGGTTTCCATTAAAAAGTTTATCTGTAAAAGCATCAACTTGATAAATATCATATTCCATAACTTAATTACATAATTGAAATTAATTTTACTTTAACCTATTCAAAACCCTCTATCCCTTGAACAGTTGTATATTTTAGTGTATAACGTTTGTTAGGATTTATAATTTTATAAGCAGATTGTACAGCAAGAGCTGCTTCATGGAATCCACACAGAATTAATTTTAATTTTCCTAGATATGTATTTACATCTCCAACTGCAAATATTCCTGGAATATTTGTTTGATAATCAATAGTATTATCAACTTTAATAGCATTTTTATCAATTTCCAGTCCCCAATCTGCGATCGGACCTAATTTTGGTGATAATCCAAAAAGAGGAAACCAAGTGTCAACTTTTATTGTTTTATTTTCATTACTTTCTGTTTTGATTTCTATAGAATCTAGACCATTAATTCCATTCAGCTTTATTACTTCAGCATTTGTATATAGTTCAATTTTTCCCTCTTTATGAAGCTGGTAGATTTTTTCAACAGAGTCTTTATGTGCTCTGAAAGATTCACTTCTATGAACAAGACCTACCATTTTTTTATTTTTTTCAGCAAAATAAATACACCAATCTAAAGCAGAATCACCTCCTCCTGATATAAAAACTTTTTTATTAATAAATAAGCTTGGGTCCTTTACCATATATTCAACCCCTTTTTTTTCAAATTCTACTAAATTTAAAATTTTAGGTTTTCTGGGTTCAAAACTGCCTAGACCACCAGCAATTATAATAACAGGAGCCTGGTGTTTTGTCCCTTCATTTGTTGTAACAATAAAATTTCCATCAATTTGTTTTTTGATTGACTCAGCTCTTTCCCCTAAAGTGAAACCTGGTTTAAATGGGGCTGATTGTTCCATTAATTTATCAACTAGGTCTCCAGCTAAAATTTTTGGATATCCAGGGATATCATAAATAGGTTTTTTAGGATAGATTTCAGTAAGCTGACCACCAGCCTTTGAAATAGCATCTATAAGATGGCATTTTAGTTTCATAAGTCCTGCCTCAAAAACTGTAAATAGACCAACTGGGCCAGCTCCAATAATCAAAATATCGGTTTTAATCATAACGAATTTTTACAGGACAAAGTTCGTAACTATTATTTTAAAAAACTAATCCAAGAGTTTATAAGCCGCTGATGTAACTTCCAAGTGAGTCTTTAAATTGAAAACCTTCTAATGTTCTATACTTATTTAATTTTTTATTTGCATCTAGGCTCCACAATAAAAATTCCATCATAAAATGGAGATCTTCCTCTGGACAATCTGGTTGATGTTTTTTGATAATATTTTTAATGTCTGGAATCATCTCTAAGGTATCTTTGTATAATGAATTACTTAGTGTATCTTCTAAGAAAAGTTCATTGTCGCTAAAAAACCATCCTAATAATTTGTCATATGGACCCTTATCTTCTTTTTTTTCAAGTTTTTTAATCTCTGGAAAGAAAGTCGGGAATATTGTTTTACACGCTTCAGATATTAAATGGTATGAAATTTGTTCTGCCCCTTCTTGTTCTCCTTCATATACTAATTCAATTTTTCCGTTAATTGAAGGAATTATACCTAAAAAATCTGCCATCCTAACACTAGTATTTTTTTCTCCAGTAATTAAGATCCTTCTCTCAGCTGTACTTAATAAATTTTCTAGAGCTGTTATACTCATGCGCGCACTAACTCCACTTTTAGAGTCTACAAAATTACTTTTTCTTGCTTCAAAACCTATTTGTTCAAGTATATCTTTTGCTAATTCTGGCACATAAATTTTAGAGTTTTTATTTTCATTAATCTTTACTTCCTGATTAGTTATGGCCTTAGCAATTTCGATAGAGTGTGGGTAGTGAGTCAGTATTTGAGATCCAATACGATCCTTAAGTGGTGTTACAATACTTCCTCTATTAGTATAATCTTCAGGATTAGCAGTAAAAATAATTTGGGGTTCGATTGGAAGACGTAGTTTAAAACCACGAATCTGAATTTCTTTTTCTTCCAAAATTGAAAATAGTGCAACTTGAATTCTAGATTGTAAATCAGGAAGTTCATTCAAAACAAAAATACATCGGTGTGCACGTGGAATCATCCCAAAATGGATTACTTTTTCATCAGCATAAGAAAGTTTTAAATTAGTAGCTTTTATTGGGTCAACATCTCCAATCAAGTCGGCTACAGTTACATCAGGTGTAGCAAGTTTTTCGAAAAAACGATCATTTCTGTGGAGCCATTCAATAGGAGTTTTATCACCATATTTAGAAATTAATTCTTTTGATTCATTACTTATTGGTGATAATGGATCATCATTGATTTCTGATCCAGCTATAATTGGAACCCATTCATCTAATAACTTTGTCATTTGTCTTGCTAAACGTGTCTTAGCTTGACCCCTTAAACCTAGAAGATTAATATTATGCCCTGATAGGATAGCCCTTTCCACATCAGGAATAACTGTATTATCATATCCTATTAATCCATCAAAAGATTTTAAACCATTTTTTAATTTATAGCGTAAATTTTTTGATAACTCTTGTTGGATCTTTTCAGGTTGATAATCTGTTTTTTTTAATTCTCCAAGTGTATTGATTTTAGTTTTACTCATTTGATTTTAATCTATGCGTTTTTTTCTATTTTTTTCATAATCTTCAAAAATCATTTCACCCAACCCTTTTAATCCTGTAAAAAAAGCTTTTCCACGATTTGTTTCAGTAAAAGTTCTTACAAATTGTTTTAAGTAAGGATCTTGTGCAATCATAAATGTTGTAATTGGGATGTGAAGTTTTTTTGCTATTTGAGCCATATTGTAACACTTTTCTACTATGTTTTGATCAAGGCCAACACTATTTTTATAATAAGTCCCATCAGGCATTTTTAAACAACTTGGTTTTCCATCTGTAATCATGAAAATTTGTTTGTTGTTATTTTTTTTTCTTCGTAATAAGTCCATTGCTAATTCTAATCCAGCAACAGTATTTGTGTGATAAGGGCCCACTTTTAGATATGGAACCTCTTTAATTGAAATTGGCCAAGCATCATTTCCAAAAACTAAAATATCCAAAGTGTCTTTTGGGTATCTTGTTGTAATCATTTCAGCCAGAGCCATAGCTACTTTTTTAGCTGGTGTTATGCGATCTTCTCCATAAAGAATCATACTGTGGCTGATATCAATCATTAAAACAGTGCTCATTTGTGTTTTAAAAAAACTATCCTCTACAACAAGATCCTCTTGTTGAAGTGTAAAATCATGTCCTGTTGTTCTAATCTGGGCATTCTTGATACTTTGCGTCATATCAATTTTTTCTATTGCATCACCGAATTGGTAATCTTTAAATTCTCCAGTACTTTCTTCACCTTGTCCAATGATTTTGGTTTTGTGATTTCCAGATTTTGATTTTTTTAGTTTGCCAAATATTTGCTTCAATGCATGTTCTCGAAGAAGTTTTTCTGTTTTTGGGGTCAATGACATACCATCTCCTTCACCATTACTTTTATCACTTTTCTGAATAAATGATTTTTCTAGTAAATCTTCAATAAAATCATCAATTGTGTAATTTTCATCGGTTAATTGGTATTCTCGATCAAGTTCTCTTAACCATTCAATAGCTTCATCAAAATCCCCTGAAGTATGTGTAATAAGTTCTTTAAAAATTTCAAATAGTTTTTCAAAAGGTGTCTGCTCTTTTGAACTGTATTTTGTAAATTTTAGTCCATTACCTAATGGTTGAAATTTCATAGCGTTTAAAATTACAATTTTTTTATTCTTGTGAAAAAGATTAAAACCTTTTGTTGAAGAAATTAAATTATTTTAAAAATCAATTTTTAAAAACTATATTCTTTTAAATATTCAAATAATTAAAAATTTTATCATCAAGAATGACTTATAATAATATACGTAAATAAATAAACAAATGGATTAGGAGTTTTATTAAATAACATTATATTTGTAATTATTGATAATAAATATTGAGAGGAGGCTAAATGTCCCCTTTTTTTTTATATGAATTTAAGATCTAAAGTAGAACCATTATTAGAAAAAGAACTCAAAGAAAACCCATCCTTATTTTTAATTGATTTAAAAATAGGAATGGATAATAACATAAAAGTAATTTTGGATGGTGATAATGAAGTTTCACTTAATGATTGCATTAAAATTAGTAGAGCTATAGAACATAATCTAGATCGTGATATAGAAGATTTTTCTTTAGAAGTAACATCAGCTGGTGTCGGAGAACCTTTGTCTGATCGTAGGCAATATTTAAAAAATATTGGTAGAAACCTTAAAGTAGAAATTCCTTTAGGGAATAGTTTTCAGGGTATATTAGTTGATTCTAAAGATAAAGATTTTACTATAAAATGGAAACAAAGAGAGTTTAAGCCTGTAGGAAAAGGAAAAATAACAGTAGAAAAAATGAAAACATTTTTGTACTCAGAAATTACGAATGCAAGAATTGTTTTTTAATAAATAAATAAGTAGAATATGGAAAATTTCGCTCTAATTGATTCTTTCTCAGAATTTAAAGACGATAAACTTATAGATCGTGTTACTTTAATGGTGATACTCGAAGATGTTTTTAAAAATACGCTTAAAAGGAAATTTGGATCTGATGAAAACTTTGATATTATCATTAACCCTGATAAAGGAGATCTAGAAATATGGAGAAATCGAGTAGTTGTTGAAGATGGCAATGTTGAAGATCCAAATCAAGAAATTACTTTAACTGAAGCAAGAAAAATAGAGCCAGACTTTGAGGTAGGAGAAGATGTTTCAGAGGAAGTAAAGCTTATTGATTTGGGGAGAAGAACAATCCAATATCTAAGACAAAATTTAGTTGCAAAAATTTTTGAACACGACTCTACTAATATTTTTAAACAATTTAAAGATAGAGAAGGAGACATATTCTCAGCTGAAGTTCACCATATAAGAAATAGAGAAATAATTTTATTAGATGATGACGGTAATGAAATAATTCTCCCAAAAGATAGACAAATCCCAAGTGATTTTTTTCGAAAGGGAGATAATGTAAGAGGTATAATAGAAAGTGTAGAATTAAGAGGTAATAAACCTAGAATTATTCTTTCCAGAACATCTCCAATATTCTTAGAGAAACTATTTGAACAAGAGATACCAGAAGTTTTTGATGGATTAATTACGATAAAAAAGGCTGTTCGTATTCCAGGAGAAAAAGCAAAGGTTGCTGTTGATTCCTATGACGATAGAATCGATCCTGTGGGAGCATGTGTTGGGATGAAAGGTTCGAGAATTCATGGAATTGTTCGAGAGTTAGGTAATGAAAATATTGATGTTGTTAATTACACAAACAACCTACAGCTATTTATTTCTAGGGCACTTAGCCCAGCCAAAATAAATTCTCTGAAAATAGATGAAGAAAATAAACAAGTTGAAGTTTTTTTAAATCCTGAAGAAGTTTCTAAAGCCATTGGTAAAGGAGGATCAAACATTCGATTAGCTGGAAAACTAACTGGTTATGAAATTGATGTATTTAGGGAAGGAGTTGAAGAAGATATTGAACTAAAAGAATTCAGTGACGAAATTGAGGAATGGGTTATTGAAGAATTTAAAAAAGTAGGCTTAGATACAGCAAAGAGTATTTTAGAACTTGAAAAATCAGATTTAATTAAGAGAACTGATTTAGAAGAAGAAACTGTTGAGGATGTTCTACGAATCCTTAATGAAGAATTTGATAAATAAAAGACTGCAAAAATAATTATTATTTTTGCATCTAGATATAGTAATATGGCTGACCAACCCAGTATAAGACTAAATAAAGTCTTGAGGGAATTAAACATCTCTCTAGACAGAGCTGTTGAATTTTTAAATCAAAAGGGAGTTGACATTGACGCTCGTCCTACTACCAAGATTGATACTAAGATATATAACACTCTTTTAGATGAATTTGAAACAGATAAATCTAAAAAAGTAGCGTCCCATGAAGTTGGAGAAGAAAAACGAAAGGAAAAAGAATCTCTTCGAATTATTCAAGAAAAAAAAGATCAAGATAGACTTGATCAAATTGCTAAACGAGAGGAGTTAAAGACTAACAGGATATCTATTGAAAGACCAAAAAGTCTTGGTAAAATAGATTTGAGTAGTCTTAATAAAAATGATCTAAAAAAAGGGAACAACTCTGTAAAAATAAAGAATGAAAAAACACATGAAAGTGAACCTGAAAAAAAAATAGTTCCCAATCAAGAAAATGAAAATATAATTCAAGAAAAAAAAGATCATACAGAATTTCCTACTGATGAAAATTTAGACACATTAAAAACGCAGTATAAAAAATTATCCGGCCCAATTAAAACTGGACAAACTATCAATCTTGATGAAGTTAATGAAAAGGAAAAGACTGTAGAAGATGCTCGAAAAAGGAAGCGCAAAAGAATAAGTAAAGATGTAAAACCTTCTGTACAAAAAACTAATATCAAGAAAAGAATAAAAGCTCCTATCTCACAAAAAAAAGAGGAGCCATCTGATGAAGAAGTTCAGAAACAAATTAGAGAGACTCTTGAAAAACTTCAAGGAAAATCAACAAAGTCCAAGGGAGCCAAATATAGAAGAGATAAAAGATCACAGCATAAACAAAAATCCGAAGATGAACTAGCTCAGCAAGAAGCAGAAAGTAAAGTTTTAAAGGTTACAGAGTTTATTACAGTGGGTGAAATTGCAACAATGATGAGTGTTTCTTCAACAGAAATTATTTCATCCTGCATGACTCTTGGTATAATGGTAACTATGAATCAACGTTTGGATGCTGAAACTTTGACTATTGTTGCGGAGGAATTTGGATATGAGGTTAGTTTTGAAAAAGCAGAGCTTGAAGAAAATATTGAAGAAGAGGAGGATAAAGAAGGTGATCTAAAACCGAGGGCCCCTATAGTTACAGTAATGGGTCATGTTGACCATGGTAAAACTTCTCTATTAGACTATATAAGAGAAGAAAATGTTATTGCTGGAGAATCAGGTGGTATAACCCAACATATAGGAGCGTATGCAGTATCTCTTGAGAATGGAGAAAAAATAACTTTTCTTGATACACCAGGGCATGAGGCTTTTACAGCAATGCGAGCAAGAGGAGCTCAAGTTACGGACATAGCAATAATTGTCATTGCAGCAGATGATGATATTATGCCCCAAACTAAAGAGGCAATAAGTCATGCTCAAGCTGCCAGTGTCCCAATAGTTTTTGCTATCAATAAGATAGATAAACAAAATGCTAATCCAGATAAAATTAAAGAGTCACTTGCTGCGATGAATTTAATGGTTGAAGATTGGGGAGGAAAAGTACAATCCCAAGATATATCTGCTGTTAATGGAACTGGTATTAAAGAACTATTAGAAAAAGTTTTACTTGAAGCAGAATTATTAGAGTTAAAAGCCAATCCTACTAGGAAAGCAAAAGGTACTGTTGTTGAAGCATTTTTAGACAAGGGTAGAGGATATGTTTCCACTATCTTAGTTCAAAATGGGACTTTAAAGATGGGAGATTATATTCTAGCTGGAAAGCAGAGCGGCAAGGTTAGGGCTATTTTTAATGAAAGAGGGGCTAATTTGAATTTTGCTTTACCTGCAACACCAGTATCTATTTTAGGACTCGATGGAGCTCCGCAAGCAGGAGATTCTTTTTTGGTTCTTGAAGACGAAAGGGAGGCAAAACAAATTGCAGCTAAAAGAACACAGCTTTTACGAGAACAGAGTGTAAGAACTCAAAGACATATAACTCTAGATGAAATTGGAAGAAGAATAGCTCTTGGAGATTTTAAAGAACTAAATATTATTCTAAAAGGTGATGTTGATGGATCGGTTGAAGCATTAACAGACTCTCTTCAAAAATTATCTACAGGTGAAATTGAGGTAAATATTATTCACAAGGGTGTTGGGGCAATCACTGAATCAGATGTGTTATTAGCTTCGGCATCAGATGCTATAGTAATTGGATTTAATGTTCGTCCAATGGGTAATGCTAGATCAATTGCTGAAAAAGAAGAAATAGATATTAGATCCTATTCAATCATTTATGATGCGATCAATGATGTTAAAGACGCAATGGAAGGTTTACTATCTCCAGAAATGAAAGAGGAGGTAACAGGAACTGTAGAAATTCGTGAAACTTTTAAAATTTCAAAAGTTGGAACAATTGCTGGATGTATGGTTACTTCTGGAAAAATATTTAGAAATTCTGGAATTAGGATAATTAGAGAAGGAGTTGTTATTTTCACTAGTGAGCTAGTTTCGCTAAAACGTTTCAAAGATGATGTAAAAGAAGTTGCTAAAGGTTACGATTGTGGATTGCAAATAAAAAATTACAATGACATAAAAATTGGAGATTTATTAGAATGTTTTCAGGAAATTGCAATTAAAAAATCATTATAATTTTTTTTTGAGCAACAAAAAAGCTGATGGGAAAACTTTTTTTAAAGTATCTAAAGTTTTTATTCCAATTAACTTGTCTTTAAAATACCCAGCTTGAACCTTATAATTAGGTGTTTCAAAATTTATTTCCACAGGCATATGAGGAAAAATCTCTTTGGTTTTATCTAAAATTTTCTTTGCAAAATCTAAATTTCCGTAATACAATTGAAGTGTAAAGTAACTATTTTCAAAGCGTTCTTTGTCGTAATAAATCTTCTTTTTTAGCAAACTATCAATTTTTGGATTTTGTTTAAGGTTAAATTTTGATTCTTGAGATAATCCAGTAGATATTTTAAATATAAACGTCAGTAAAATTAGTCTTTTCAAGAGATATATTGTCATATTACAAAAAAACAAAAAAATTTAAATATTGATAATAAATTTAACAAACTTGTAAAGTTATTTAGAATCAATATAAATTACGAAATTCTTAATTTTTAAGCTTAATAAAAAGCTGACTATAACTTATTTTTGTAATGGATTTTAGATATATGTTTTCGGGATTATGTTTTTTTTATTATAAAACTAAAAGAGCTATAAAAAGAAGTTTTACACCATCATTCTTTTATACTTTTTTTATTTTATTGTGCTCTTACAACATTGCAGAGGCTCAAGAAATATCTTCTGTAGATAACACAGCTGCAGTTCAAGCTGGGAAAAAACTTTTTAATGCTAATTGCGCAGCTTGCCATAAGTTAAATAAGAGAGCTGTAGGACCAGCTTTAAAAGGGGTTTCTGCAAAGTACGACAAAGAGTGGCTTTATAGTTGGATAAAAAATAGTACTGCAATGGTAAAGTCAGGTGATGCCCAAGCAGTAGCAATCTATGAGGAATATAACAAATCTGTTATGACATCGTTTCCTCAACTTTCTAATGAAGATATTGATAATATCCTTGCTTACACTGATTTCACACCACCAGCTCCTGTAGCTGCGGTAGGTGTTTCGTCAGATCAAACAGTCAATTCATCCGCTGGTGTTAGTAACACTATTATTCTCACAGCACTTACACTAGTTTTTATTATTCTAGTAATAATGCTATTCTTAGTTCAACGAACATTGCTTCGTATTGCAAAGCTTAGTGGTGTTGAAATTAAAGTTGAGAAGAAGCCAAAAAGAACACCTATTTGGATGGCTCTTGTTCAAAACCAGTTTCTAGTAATGACATCGGTTACTCTTCTTCTTTTAAGTAGTGCATACTTTGTTTATGGTTATTTTATGCAGGTAGGAGTAGATCAAGGATATATGCCCGTACAACCTATTCATTATTCTCACAAAATTCATGCTGGGGCAAATCAAATTGAATGTAAATATTGTCATTCTTCAGCAAGGGTATCCAAACATTCTGGTATTCCATCGCTAAATGTTTGTATGAACTGCCATCGAAATATTGCAGAATATAATGGAGAGGAAGACTTTGAAAATGGTTACACAAAAGATTTCTACACTAAAGAAATAAAAAAACTATACGCTGCTGTTGGCTGGGATGAAGAAAATCAGCGTTATACTGGAGAAACTCAGCCTGTGAAATGGGTGCGGATACACAACCTACCAGATTTTGTGTATTTTAATCATGCTCAACATGTTGAAGTCGGTGAGATAGAGTGTCAAAAATGTCATGGGCCCGTTGAAGAAATGGAAATAATGTATCAACATTCTCCCTTAACTATGGGATGGTGTATAAGTTGTCACAGAGAAACAAACGTCAAAGTTGAAAGCAACGAATACTATGCTAAAATCCATGAGGCACTCTCTAAAAAATATGGTGTAGAAAAACTAACTGTAGCTCAAATGGGTGGATTAGAATGTGGAAAATGTCATTATTAAAAATTCAACTTAATATAAATGTCATCAAATAAAAAATATTGGAAAGCAATTGAACAACTTGATTCTTCAAAAAAGAATTTAGAAGGTCTAGAGCATAATGAATTTATTTCCAAGTTGCCTGAAAATTTTTTAAGTGACGAAAAAACTCTCAATGACAGCACTACATCAAGAAGAGATTTTTTAAAATATGTTGGATTTAGTACAGCAGCCGCTGCCACAGCAGCATGTGAAGGACCTGTAATTAAGTCTGTCCCTTATGTTGTTCAACCAGAACAAATTAGACCAGGTTTGGCAAACTATTATGCCACA
>CACMUP010000001.1 GCA_902616905.1 uncultured Bacteroidota bacterium | reverse complement strand
ACAAATTGTTTTAGTGCGCCTGAACGATTAGGAAAATTTACTAAAAAATAATGTTTTAGCCCTTCGTATAAAAGGGCGCGTTCCTTTATTTCAGGCATACGAAAAATATCATTATTTCCGCCACAGATTAAAACACCAATATTTTTCCCATTTAGTTTTTCAGTAATCATATCTAGAGAGGCTACTGCTAAGGCTCCTGCTGGCTCAGCAATTATTCCATCTTTATTATAAAGTTCTAATATAGTTTTACATATTTTCCCCTCTGGAACAAGAATAATATCGTCTACAAAAGATTTTGAAATTTCGAAAGGTATTTTTCCAACTTGACGAACAGCTGCACCATCAACAAAACCATCCATTTCTTTTAGAGATATTCTCTTGCCATATTGTATTGAGTTTTTCATTGATGGTGCACCCTCTGGTTCTACACCAATAATTTTTGTATTAGGAGATAATTCTTTAAATACTGTAATTATTCCAGATATTAGACCACCACCTCCGATAGGAACAAGTAAATAATCAAATTCTTTTGAAAACTGATTTAACATCTCAATTGCAATAGTTGCCTGTCCTTCGATCACATCTACATCGTCAAAAGGATGTATAAATGGTTTACCTGAAGATTTTGCAGATGATAATGCTACTTCTTGACACGCATCATAAGTATCACCATCAAGAATTACTTTAATAAAATCACCTCCAAACATTCTTACCTGTGAAATCTTTTGTTGAGGAGCTGTAGCTGGCATATATATCTCACCCTTAATCTTTAATTTTTGACAAGAAAAAGCAAACCCCTGAGCGTGATTTCCAGCACTGGCACAAACGATTCCATTTATAACTTGATTTTTTCTTAAAGATGCAATTTTATTGTATGCACCTCTAATCTTAAAAGATCTAATTTGTTGGATGTCTTCACGTTTTAAATAAACAGATGAACTTATTAAATCTGATAAGCGCTTATTATATTCTAAAGGAGTTAATCTTATAAGACCCTTAAGTCTTTTAATAGCATTATAAACCCCATTTGTGGATGGAAATGACATCACATTACAAAATTTTCTTCATTGCGATCATTGATGAACGTAGTTCGTAACCAATCATTTCTACAGGGTGATATCTTATGATCTCATTAATATCGATTAGTTTCTTATTATCAACAGCATTATCATTTAAATTGATTCCACTACCAATAACATCACTTTTTATGTTTTTCATAAAACTAGCAAGTATAGGTTTAGCTGCGTGATCAAATAAATAACAACCGTATTCCGCAGTATCAGAAATAATACGATTCATTTCGAATAGTTTTTTTCTTGCTATAGTGTTAGCAATCAGAGGTGTTTCATGCAAAGACTCATAATATGCTGATTCCTCCTTTATTCCTGCAGCTACCATAGTGTCAAATGCTAATTCAACACCAGCACGAACAAAAGCAACCATTAATATACCATTGTCAAAAAACTCTTGCTCTGTAATATCCTGGTCTGTAATCGGAGTTTTTTCAAAAGCTGTTTCACCTGTGGCTGCTCTCCAAGAAAAAAGATCTTTATCGTCATTTGCCCAATCTTCCATCATTGTTTTGGAAAAATGTCCTGACATAATATCATCCATATGTTTTTGAAAAAGTGGGGTTAAAATGGACTTTAATTTCTCCGAAAGTTCAAACGCTAAAATTTTAGCAGGATTAGATAGTCGATCCATCATATTGGTTATTCCACCATGTTTTAAAGCTTCAGTAATAGTCTCCCACCCATATTGAATCAATTTTGCGGCATATCCTGGATCTATACCTTCTTGAATCATTTTATCAAAACATAATATTGATCCTGTTTGTAAAACGCCGCATAGAATGGTTTGTTCTCCCATTAAATCAGATTTAACTTCTGCAACAAATGAAGACTCAAGTACGCCAGCTCGATGCCCGCCTGTAGCATATGCATAGGCTTTTGCTTGCTCAAGCCCATGTCCATCAGGATCATTTTCTGGATGAACAGCTATCAAAGTTGGAACACCAAAACCTCTTTTGTATTCTTCACGAACTTCAGTCCCAGGGCATTTAGGAGCAACCATTATAACAGTTAAATCTTCACGGATTTTCATACCTTCTTCAACTATATTAAATCCATGGGAATATGATAGTGTAGCGCCTTTTTTCATTAAAGGCATTACTTCGCTTACAACAGAAGTATGGTTTTTATCAGGAGTTAAGTTTATAACAATATCTGCATTCGGGATTAATTCTTTATATGTTCCCACTTTAAAATCATTTTTTGTGGCATTTAAATATGAAGGCCTTTTATTTTCAATTGCAGAATTTCTGAGTGCATATGAAATTATTAATCCTGAATCTCGCATATTTAGTCCCTGATTAAGACCTTGAGCGCCACAGCCAACTATAACAATATTTTTCCCGTTTAGTGATTTAATTCCATTTTCAAATTCTGAAGCTTCCATAAATCTACATTGACCTAATTGATTAAGTTGGTCCCTAAGCGATAATTGATTAAAGTAATTTGACATGATGTATTAATTATTATTTTTAAAAGTATTTAATATTTCTGATATTCCCATTTTAGCTTTTGTAACTGATATCCTTCCAGAACGAACAAATTGTAGAAGTCCATATGGTTCTAAATCTTTTCTTAATTTTTCTGTCTCTTCTCTAAAACCAGTAAGTTCTATAACAAAAAATTCAGGCGAAACAGTTACAATATTTGCATGACTTGATTTAATGATGTTTTGAATTTGTCTTTCTTCAAATAATGAGCTTGACTTAACTTTATATAAAGCATTTTCCTGAAAAATGGTTTCCTCATCAGTATGATAAAAGGCCTTAATAACATCTACTTGTTTTTCAATTTGTTGAACAATTTTTCTTACTCTTTCTGAATCAGTATTCACCACGATAACAAAGCGATAAACATCTGGAATTTCTGAAGTAGAAGTTGAAAAACTTTCTAGATTAATATGCCTCTTTAAAAAAATAGCAGAAATCCTATTAAGTAAACCGATATTATTTTCTGCATAAACTGATATAGTATAAGTTACATTTTTCATGTTATTCTAGTCTAATATCCGAAACACTTGCCCCAGAGGGTATCATAGGAAAAACATTATCCTCTTTTTCAACACATATTTCTAAAAAAAATGGTTCTTTAGAATCCATCATTTCTTTAATAGAAGAGTCTAAATCTTTTCTTTTTTCAACTCTTTTTGCTTTAATTCTATATCCTTTAGCTATTGTTACAAAGTCTGGATTTACCATTTCAGTTGATGCGTATCGTTTGTCGAAAAATAACTGCTGCCATTGTCTAACCATACCTAAAAAATCATTATTTAATACTACAATTTTCACAGCAATTTGTTGTTGAAAAATAGTACCTAATTCTTGAATTGTCATTTGATATCCCCCATCACCAATTACCGCAACAACTTCTCTTCCTATTGCTCCCATTTTTGCGCCAATAGCAGCAGGCAGTGCAAATCCCATAGTACCTAAACCCCCAGAAGTTACATTACTTTTTGACCTGCTAAATTTTGCATATCGACATGCTACCATTTGATGTTGTCCCACATCTGTAACGATTATTGCATCATTATTTGAATGCTTATTAATAATCTTTATACTTTCTCCCATTGTCAACCCATCTTTACTAGGAAATAAGTCGGATTGTATAACTTTATCATATTCAATTTTATCTAATTCATCGAAACGTTTAATCCAATCTGGATATGTATTTATTTCTATGCTCTTAATCAATTCTCTTAGAGAAATCTTACAGTCAGAGATTAAGGCTAAATCTACATGAACGTTTTTGTTAACTTCAGCAGGATCAAGCTCCAAATGTATAATTTTAGCTTGTTTAGCATAAGTTTTTAAATCACCTGTTACCCTATCATCAAATCTCATACCGATAGCTATCAGTAAGTCACACTCGTTAGTTAAGATATTTGGAGCATAATTTCCATGCATACCAACCATGCCCCTGTTTAAAGGATGATCTGTAGATATAGCTGAAAGACCCAAGATGGTCCATGCAGCAGGTATACCAGATTTCTCTAAAAAGATTTTTAATTCTTCTTCAGCATTGCCTAGTATTACTCCTTGTCCCCAGACAACTAAAGGTTTTTCAGATTTATTAATCATTTCAACAGCTTTTTCAACTTCTTTATTTGAAACTACTTTCATTGGAGTGTAACTTCTAATACCGGAACATTTTTCATATGAGTAGTCAAAAGTTTCAAATTGTGCATCTTTCGTAATATCAATTAAAACTGGACCTGGCCTACCAGTACGGGCAATATAAAATGCCTTAGCCATAATTTCTGGAATTTCACTTGCTTTTGTAATCTGATAATTCCATTTTGTGACTGGTGTTGAAATTCCAATTATATCAGTTTCTTGAAAAGCATCAGATCCTAACAGATGAGAAGCAACTTGACCTGTTATGCAAACCATTGGTGTAGAATCGATTTGTGCATCAGCAATTCCTGTTACTAAATTTGTTGCTCCTGGACCTGAAGTTGCCATAGCAACACCTACATTACCAGATGTTCGAGCATATCCTTGTGCTGCATGTGTCGCCCCTTGTTCATGTCTTGTTAGAACATGATGAAGTTTATCTTGAAATTTAAAAAGTTCGTCATAGATTGGCATTATAGCACCACCTGGATAACCAAAAACTAAATTGGCATCTTCAGCAAGGAGCGAACGAATAACTCCCTCTGCACCTGTAATAGTTATTTTTTTTGGCATTAATTGATTTTATTTTTTTTTCCCATATTTATTTATAATCCGTTACACAGCCTTCTGAAGCATTAGAAACGTTTTTTATATATTTATATAGAACCCCTCTTTTAAATTTGTAAGGAGGTTGTATCCATTTAGATTTTCTATTATTAAGTTCCTTATCACTAACTTTTAAAGTAATTTTATTATGTTCTGCGTCAATAATTATTTCATCACCATTCTCAACAAATGCAATGTTCCCACCTTCTTGAGCCTCGGGTACAATGTGTCCCACAACAAATCCGTGTGTACCTCCTGAAAATCTCCCATCAGTAATTAAAGCAACACTTTTTCCAAGACCTGCTCCCATAATTGCAGCAGTGGGCTTTAACATTTCAGGCATACCGGGTCCACCTTTTGGTCCTTCGTAGCGAATGACGACAACGTCACCTTTTTTAACTTTACCATTTTTTATCCCATCGTTTGCTTCATATTCCCCATTAAATACACGTGCAGGTCCTTTAAAAAGTAATCCTTCTTTTCCTGTTATTTTTGCAACAGACCCCATGGTTGCAAGATTCCCTTTTAAAATTCGAATGTGCCCTGTTGATTTAATTGGTTTTTCAATAGGTCGAATAATATTTTGATTTTTTTTCAATCCAACAACTTTTGAAAGGTTTTCAGCTAAAGTTTTTCCCGTAACTGTAATACATTCTCCATGGAGCATACCTAATTCTAACATATATTTCATTACAGCTGGTACACCACCGACTGCATGTAAATCTTTCATAAGATATTTACCGCTTGGTTTTAAATCTGCTAAAAAAGGAGTTGAGTCACTAATTTTTTGAAAATCATCTATAGAAAGTTCTATTTCAGCAGCTTTAGCAATAGCTAAAAAATGAAGAACTGCATTAGTAGAACCTCCTAGAACTGCAATTAATTTTAATGCATTTTCTAACGACTTTTTTGTTACTATTTCTCTTGGTTTTAAATCATTTACCAATATATGTTTTAGATATTTTCCTAATGATTTACACTCCTTTTTTTTATTTGAACTTATAGCAGGGTTGGATGAATTATACGGTAATGCCATACCACATGCTTCTATGGCCGAGGCCATCGTATTTGCTGTATACATTCCGCCACAAGCACCTGCTCCTGGGCATGCATTTTTGATAATATTTTTATATTCAATTTCATCAATTTTACCTGCAACCTTTTCTCCCCAGGCTTCAAAAGCAGAAACCACGTCAAGCTCCTTATCATTATGACATCCTGCAGCAATTGTTCCGCCATAGACTAAAATTGATGGTCTATTTAATCTTAATAAAGCCATTAGTGCTCCAGGCATATTTTTATCACATCCTACAACAGCCACAACTCCATCATATGACATAGCTTGTACAACTGTTTCAACTGAATCAGCAATAACATCTCTTGAGGGAAGAGAAAATCGCATTCCCGGTGTACCCATAGAAATTCCATCGCTCACTCCTATAGTATTGAAAACCAATCCTACTAGGGATTGACCATTAATACCTGATTTAATATCTTGTGCCAAACTATTTAGGTGCATATTACAAGGATTACCTTCGTAACCTGTGGAGGCTATACCTATTAGGGGTTTTTTAAAGTCCTCATTTGTAAGCCCTATAGCATGGAGCATTGCCTGAGCAGCAGGTTGAGTTGGATCTTGTGTTACAACTTGACTAAATTTATTTAGCTTCATCTACAAAATTATTTTACTAATTTAATTTATGTTTAAAATTAAAATTAACATCCTGATTTTTATGTGTTATACTCAAATATTAATATTAATAGTTAATTAACTGATATACAAATAGTTTATGTTAGTTTTTTAATACATTCAACTACTACAAAAATTATGGTTGTTTTTTTCTATTATCTTTGAGTTCAAAAAAAGGGTTATGAATTCGTCTTATATTGTAGGCCTTAAGGAGAAGCATAAAAAGTTTTTTATTAGTCATAAAAATGAGTCAGTAAAAATCCGAATTCGATTTCTTAAGAAATTAAAAAAAGAACTTTTAGCAAAAGAAAACAATATTTATGACGCATTATATAATGACTTAAAAAAACCAGTTTTTGAGTCTTATACAAGTGAATTTTTGATGGTTCAAAAGGAAATTGAAATTTTTATCAAATATCTGAAAGATTGGTCAGCCCCGAGGAGAGTATCGGGCAGTCTCATTAATTTTCCTTCCCAGGATTATTTGCTCTCAGAACCATATGGAACAGTTCTTATGATTTCTCCATGGAATTATCCTTTTCAACTGGCTATGGTGCCTTTAATAGGTGCAATTGCAGCAGGTAATACTGTTATACTTAAACCTTCTGAATCAGCACCATATACCTCAAAAATATTAATTAGTGTTTTAAGCAACATATTCCCAACAGAATGGGTAAGTGTTGTAGAAGGTGATGCCAAAGTTGCACAAGATTTATTAAAAATACAATGGGATTATATTTTTTTCACTGGTAGCACAAAAATTGGAAAAAAAGTTGCCAAAGCTGCGGCAAAATTTTTAACACCAATAACTTTAGAACTAGGTGGAAAAAGTCCATGTATCGTTGACGGATCTGCACCTATACAAAAAACGGCGAGACGAATTGTTTGGGGTAAATATCTTAATTGTGGACAAACTTGTATAGCCCCAGATTACATTTTAGTCAAATCAGAATTTAAAGAAAATTTAATCCGTGCAATCATAAATGAAATAAAAAAAGCTTTTGGAAATGATGCGAGTAAATCAAATGATTATGGACGTATTATTCATAAAAAACATTTTAAAAAATTAGAATCTGACCTAAATAACCAAAATGTAATTTATGGAGGAAAAAAAAATCTAAAGGATTTGTATTTTGAACCAACTATAGTTGATAGTCCTTCTATGGATAGTTCTTTAATACAAGAAGAAATTTTTGGTCCTATATTACCCGTTTTGAGATATGAAAACTTAGATGACATCGATCAAGTCTTATCTGAATTAAAAAATCCTTTGGCTTTTTATGTTTTTAGTCAAAACAAAAATTTTATTAATTCAATAATGAAAAAATATCCTTTTGGTGGCGGTGTTATTAATGACTCAATAGTGCACTTCACAAATCCAGAACTACCTTTTGGTGGAATAGGAAATAGTGGGATTGGTGGATATCACGGAAAACATAGTTTTGAACTATTTAGTCATAAAAAATCAATTGTTAAGAGATCCTTTTGGTTTGATCTTCCTCAACGATATGCACCCTATCCAAAGTCTTTGACTTTGTTAAAAAATATTTTGAAACGCATCTAGCTATGAAAGAAAAAACTGTAAGCGAAGCTATAAATTTTAGAAGATCAGTTAGAAAATACGATCCAAAAAAAGCAATTGACACAAATTTGGTAAAGAAATGTATTGAGCAGGCAAGGCTTGCTCCAACAAGCAGTAATCTACAATTATGGGAATTTTACCATATTAAGTCTAAAGATTTCTTAAAAAAAGTAGCTAAAGTATGTTATAACCAACCCGCTGCGAAAACAGCTCATGAGTTAGTTATTCCAGTTGTCCGCTTAGACTTATGGCCTGAAAGAATAAAAGCTAATGTTAATTTTATAAAAAACACAAACAAGGGAAAAGATGATACTAAAATCAAAGGTGCATTAGACTATTATCAAAATATCATTCCTAAATTATATAGAGGAAGGAAAAAGATCACTGGTTTTATTAATAGTATTAAAAGTAGTTTGAGTGGAATTAAAAAAGTTACTTATAGAGAAGTTAAAGCAGGTGATTTGAGAGTTGTAGGTCATAAAAGCTGTGCACTTGCTGCTCAGACATTTATGTTAAGTATGTCTGCAATAGGTTATGACACATGCCCTATGGAAGGTTTTGACTCTGTCCGTTTGAAATCACTACTTAATCTTCCAAAAGATTCAGAAATAAGCATGGTGATCGGTTGCGGAATAAGACAAAAAGATGGTGTTTATGGTAATCGTTTTAGAATACCTTTCAACGAAATTTATTTTAAGAAATAGAAATCAAAAAATAAAATTTCAACATTTATAGAATCGTAATTGTTCCTGTCATTCCCGAATGAAGAGAGCATTGATAATAATATGTCCCTGGAGTTAAAGGTATCCAAGTTACAGTATTCTCAGTAGCACCATTATTTGTTACTCCTGAAATTAAATCCCCCGTACCTGTACTAGCTGCAGTTTTTAGATAAAATGGGTGTCCTGGGGAATCCACATTAAAGTTAATTGTATCACCCACATTAAATGTTAAACTTGGGTCATTCCCTGTAACTATTCCATTTAAATCATTTCCGTTCATCGAATAATCTGAACTGCTTGGAGCATTTACCCCGATGTTATATATTGTACTACTTATTGTCAATGATTCATCAATACATCCTAATCCCTCTTGGTAATCCAAAACCAAATCACTTGGTAAAACTTCCTCATCTAATGTGATATAATCAAGTATTATTAATGTTGCTATGTCTCCATATTTGCCTTCAGCAAGTGATACTCCATCAATAGTCCAATCTTTAGTTGGAAGTCCTCCAACAGGCAATAGACTATGGTCATCGTTAGTCCCGTCATTATAGGCTAATTTTAAATGGACACTTCCATTATGATGAGACGGCAAAGTTACAATGAATTTAATAACATCTCCACAATATACTTTACCATAATTATCTGGAGTTTGTGTAACATAAGTTATTAAATCTGTTGATCTTACTTGATAAGCTACCGTTGAGGTAGCAGTTGAAGAATCTGCACAATCACCCAAAAGATTGTATACAAGTTCCTCAGTCCCTACGTAACATGAATTAGATACTGTTAATGTGACAGTATTATCTGAGGATACATCAACCCAATTAAGTGCTCCGTCTCTTGTTATGTTAACTTCCCACTGACTAAATTTATCCGTCGTTAAATCAATTGCAGTAGCTGGAGTTGAAATAGTTGGAGTCATTCCTATAAATTCATTGTTTCCATCCTTATCAGTCATAACAAGTTCAACTGGTGCTAATACATCTGTACCAAAGTCTATCTTGACTTTTATGTCCTCATCGCAATCTATATCATCATTGTCATTGTTTGATGTGAGTGTTGCAGAAGCAATTTCCAACAGGCAAACTTCAGGAAATAAAGTATCATCATCAACTATTTCTATAAGTTCTATTTTTAAGTCTTCAATTAAACTCTCTGATATTTCTAATAGTTCTGATGAACCTATTTCAGGTGAATAAAGTGTTGGTGGAGCAATAGTTCCATCGTCAGCTTTAAGTACTGAAAGACTTGCTTTATCAACACTTAAATCAACAGATTCATCATCTATTATAATTTGCATTTCAAAAGTTTCTATACTTCCTCCAAAATCTTCAGAAGGCATTTTTAAAGTAATCTTAGAAGACAAATCATTTGTAACTGGAGGGTCAGTTATATTTATTTTACCAAAATTTAATTTAAATTCAGTGGGAGATGTTGGATCAATAATCCCATATTTAGCATTGTCTATCTCTTGTTGATCAATTATATTGTTATTTGATTTGACTATTAAAAAATTTAAAGCATAATCTACAACTAAAAAAGTTGAAGAAACAATTTTAGTTTTTGAAGAAGTAGGGTTAATTGAGCCCAATTCCCATTGCCCAACTAGTTTTTTTCCAGAAGCATAATCAAATTTTACATCAACAATTTTTGCCTCTGTAATTTCTATTTCTTTTATTGATGTAGTGTCGGTAATTTGATTATTCCACCTGTAAAAAGACCAATTTTCAGATGGTATGGGAGTTAATCTTATTGTTGTTCCACTTTCATAATCAGTGTTTTTACCAGTATTTATAATCTCTTCTCTTACCCCGCCTTCTCCATTAATATTTATTTTAAGAGCAAATCTTTCCTTTAAAAATTGAGCACTTATAGTCTGGTCAGAATTGACCTCTATAGTTAACGGGTTTTGAGTTGAACCATTTGACCAACCAGAAAAAATAAAACCTTGATTAGGAGTAGCTGTTAAAGTAATTGTAGATCCTGATTTAAATGATCCTCCTGAAAAATCAACACTTCCTCCATTTTCTGAAATAACCTCAATATCATAAAATATAGACGAAGTCTCTGAGTTTTCATCCTTAGCGCATGAGAGAAAAAAAACAAAAATTAAGAAAATGGATGCCCTTCTTGACGATAACATTATTAAATTAAATTTAAAGGATCTATAATGTAGTGATTTTCTGTTAATTATGTATTAATAATCAATTTTTTTAATTCCATTTTATAGTTTAATGTAATTTGCCTTAGTTATAGGTTTATAGTTATATAATCCAGTATTTAACCAGTTTTTAAATTCTTCAGAACCAGTATATTGTATAGGACTATTTAAAAGAGTACCATCTGAGGTTATTTGAACATAAAAAGGTTGTGAAGCAGTATTGAAATTAATTGTTTGAAATGTAGCCCATTTTTTTCCTACTGTATTGATTCTTTTGATTCTTCCGCTAGGTAATTGGAAATCAAATTGATCTTTTTCATCTAAAATTTTACGATCGTCAACATAAAGTGAAATAATAATAAATTTATCTCTTAAAATTGGATAAACTTCTGGATCAGACCATACATTCTCTTCCATTTTTCGACAATTAACACAAGCCCAACCTGTAAAATCTAATAATATGGGCTTTTGTTGTTCAACAGCTTTTTGTATTCCTAATTCATAATCTTTGTAACATTCTAAGCCTAAAGGGCAATCAGATTTTATAGCTCTCAAGCTATAAAATTCAGGTGGAGGGAAGCCACTAATCAACTTAAGTTTATTTTCTTTTGAAACTAAACCAAAAAACAGGTAAGAAGTAATAATTAATGATAAAAATGCAAATGAATATCGGGTTTTGGATTTTTGAACTTTTGAATCATGCGGGAACCTAAACAGACCAAAAAGATAAAGAGTTAATGATAGCGTAATTAAAATCCATATTACTAAAAATACTTCCCGCTTTAGAAGACCCCAATTTGCTACTAAATCAGCATTGGATAGAAATTTTAAGGCTAATGCTAATTCTAAAAATCCTAAAACAACTTTCACAGTATTCATCCAACTACCTGATTTAGGAATTAAATTTAGAGTATTAGGAAATAAAGCAAAAAGACCAAATGGCAAACCTAATGCAACTCCAAAACCAAGCATACCAAAAGAAAGCTGTGTAGCTCCTCCGTCAGCTGTTATTGAACCAGCTAGTAGAGAACCCAGAATAGGTCCAGTACAAGAAAAAGACACTATAGCAAGTGTTAGCGCCATAAAAAAGATACCTATAATACCATTTATTGCAGAAGCTTGATCAGATTTATTTCCCCATGTTGTAGGTAAAGTAATTTCATAAAAACCAAAAAAAGAAAACGCAAAGAGAACAAATACTAAAAAGAAAATTATGTTTACATAAATATTAGTTGCTAAACTATTTAGAAATTCTGGGTCTAAAGAATCTATAAAATGAAACGGTAAGCTTAATAAACAATAAATAAAAACAATAAAAAATGTATAAGTTAGGGCATTGAACACTCCCCTTTTTGACGAAATTGATTGTTTAAGAAAAAAAGAAACAGTCAAAGGAATCATAGGAAAAACACAAGGTGTTAACAATGCTAATAAACCACCAATAAAACCAAGAATAAAAACATTAAAATATGAATAAATCCCTTCTTGATTTTGAGTTTTATTTATGAATGAGGTATTTTTTAAATTTAATTTTAATGAGCTAGAAAGGTCTTTACTTCTCTTATCTATAGTTTGGTTATTGAAAAAATTTGAACCATCAAGAGTAATATAAAAATTTTCGTTTCTGAAAATACATAATTTATCGTCACACGCCTGATAGTTTACCTCAGCTTCTATTTGATTAAGATTTGTGTCAAATATTTCTATTTTTTGTGTAAAAATTGCTTTTTCGTTGAAGTAGCTCAGATCCATTTCAAAAACTTCATCGTAAGCTACAGTGGGTTCAGTCTCATTTACTCTACCTATAAGCCGATATTTTTTGTTTTTTTTGAATTTAAATTCTGTAGGAATAGCTCCGTTTGGATCTGAAAATTGAGAATATAAATGCCAATTTTTTTTAATATTTGCTTTTAATCTAACAGTGTAAATATTTTTAATAGTGTCAGAAATAACTGATGTTTCCCATATGACTGGCTCTTGAATCTGACCGTATACAAAAGAGCCCCATAAAATAAAAACTAACCACTTTTTCATTCAGAAAGTCGAATTAATAATTTATTATTTGTTTTTGAATTAGCAATGAAACGTCTATCACAACGCCTTCCAATTACCCATACAATTTCACCTTGTGAGCACAAAAGCCATTGTTGCTCTTTATCCAAAAGAGAATATTTTTCATCTTTAAAAAATTTACTTAGTAATTTTTTGCCAATCATTCCTGTAGGATAAAAGTAGTCTCCTTTCTTGAATTTTCTCAAAGATAAGGGCTTTTTTAATGCTTCTCTATTAAGAAATGCCTCATTTATATCCCATTTGTCTTTAATAAATTTTACATTAAGTTCTAATTGAATTGGAATAGGGAGTTTTGATATATTTTTTTCAAAATCGATTAAAATTTCATCATTTTTTGATGAAACTGAAGGATTCAAAATCAAATGATCTCTGTCTCGAATTAATCTGAAGTTTTCGTTCAACAATATTTTACCTGAGTTTGATTTAATCAATTTGTTAACTTCTTTACTATCAAATCCAAAAGGTGAAAACAAATGATGTAGACAAAAGTTTAAAGGTTCTATTTCATTTATTTTGTCAAGGGGTATTTTAATAATATCATCTTTTTCTATAAATAATTTTTTCTTTAGTTGTATTAAAGAATATTCAATAAAATCTTTAGCATCCCTCAGATTTCCGAGAGTATTCTTGAAATTATCTAGTGCCTTAGGTCTTATTTCTTCGATAGGACTTATCAATTGATGTCTAATTTTATTTCTCAAATAATCATAAGTATAATTTGAAGAATCTTCCCGCCATTGAATTTTATTTTCTTTTGCAAATTTTAGAATATCTTTTTTTGATACATCATTTAACGGTCTAATGCATTTCTTATTACTAGGTATTCCCAATAGGCCCTGAATTCCAGAGCCTCTGGTAATATTAATCATAAAGGTTTCAAATTGGTCATTTAAATGATGAGCTGTTGTTAATACTTGAAAATTATATTTATCCATCAGCGAAGTAAACCACTGATATCGTAAATCTCGTGCTGCTTCTTGAATTCCAATTTTTTTGTATTCTCTAAACTTTTTCGTGTCGAAGGTTTTATAAAAAAAGGTGATTTTATTTTTTTTACACCAATTTTTAACAAAAAGTAAATCATTGTCACTTTCTTCACCTCTTAATTGGAAATTACAATGTGCAACAGAAAAATTAATCTTTTTATTTAAAAGAACATATGCTAAAACACAACTATCAACTCCACTACTATGAGCCAAAAGAACAGATTTATTTTTTAAATGATTAAGATTTAAGTGTTTTAAAAACATCCTATATATTCACACTTAACAAAATTAAACAATAGGATTACACAAATTAATATTTTAAGAAAAGACTTATTTTTTTTTGTTTATTTAAAATTTTTAAATCAATTTTGCGTTATAATTATGATGGCAAAAACAAAAACATATAATACTTTTTTCAAATTTCCTTTAGATAAAGTATGCCGCCGCCCCAACGGGGTGTAATCTTTTGATGGAGTATGGAATGCCCTTCTCCCCTCTCATAGTATTTTTATAACAATTATAACAAAACATGAAAATTTTACACGCGAAAGCGGAACATATTATATATTCTAAGGAAATCAGTATTTGTATCGATGAATCTGCGAAGGTAAGAGGCACTGGAATTGCTAGAAGAACACCTGAGTACATTGCAACAAAAATTGAAAATAATAATGCTGTAATTGCATTAGATGGAAATCAATTTGCTGGTTTTTGTTATATAGAAGTATGGGGTCATGGTAAATATGTAGCTCATTCTGGCTTGATTGTTGGTCCAAATTACAGAGGAAAAGGATTAGCTAGAAAAATTAAAAAAAAGGTTTTCGATCTTTCATTAAAAAAATATCCAGATGCCAAAGTGTTTGGAATTACAACAGGAATGCCTGTCATGAAAATTAATTACGAGTTGGGCTATAAACCTGTTCATTTTTCTGAATTGACTGATGATCCTGAATTCTGGAAGGGTTGTATGACTTGCAAAAATTACGATATTTTAACTCGTACAAAAAGAGAAATGTGTTTATGCACAGGAATGCTTTACGATCCAAAACAAGATAATATTAAATAAAATGATTAAAGAAAAACTAGTTTTAGCTTATAGTGGTGGATTAGACACCTCATACTCACTAAAAAAATTGTCTCAAGAAAATTATGAAGTTCATGCTGTTAGTGTAAATACGGGTGGTTTCTCAAAACAAGAAATTGATACGATTGAGAAAAAAGCATATGAAATTGGGGCTCATAAATATAAAAATATAGATGCATTAAAATCTTATTATAATAAAATCGTTAGATATTTAATTTATGGTAATGTCCTTAAAAATAATACTTATCCCCTTTCGGTAAGCGCTGAAAGAATAATTCAAGCTATTGAAATTTTAGAATATGCAAAAAAAAATGATGCAAAATACATAGCACACGGGAGCACTGGAGCTGGAAATGATCAAGTTAGATTTGACATGATTTTTCAAGTTTTAGCTCCAGAAATAAAAATAATAACCCTAATTAGAGATCAAGAATTATCTCGAGAAGAAGAAATAGAATACTTAAAAAATAACGGTGTCGACATACCTTGGGAAATAGCAAAATATTCAATTAATCAAGGTCTCTGGGGAACAAGTGTTGGAGGAGCAGAAACTTTAACTTCTAAAGAACCTCTTCCTGAATCTGCATTTCCAAGTGTCTTAAAGAAAAACAAATCTGAAGAATTAGAATTAGAATTTAAATTAGGTGAACTTTGTGCTGTTAATCAGAAGAAAGGGGATCCAGTTCAATTAATTCAAGAAATTCATAATATAGCAAAAGATTTTGCAATTGGACGTGATGTTCATGTTGGCGACACAATAATTGGAATTAAGGGAAGGGTAGGATTTGAGGCTGCAGCACCAATGATTATTATTAAGGCTCACCATCTTTTAGAAAAACATACCCAAAGTAAATGGCAACAATTTCAAAAAGACCAATTAGCAAATTTTTATGGAATGCAATTACACGAAGGTCATTATTTAGATCCTGTAATGAGAGATATTGAAAATTATATGAAAAGTAGTCAAAGTAATGTAAATGGAAAGGTATTTATTAAATTACATCCATATAGATTTGAACTTCTTGGAATTGATTCACCAAACGATTTAATGCAAGCTAAGTTTGGAAGTTATGGAGAAATGAATAAGGGTTGGTCTTCAGAAGAAGCTAAAGGATTTATAAAAATATTTTCTAATGCTTCAAGAATATATCAAAATACAAATAAAAATAAATGAAAAAAGTTGGAATTATAGGTGGATCTGGATATACTGGTGGAGAATTAATAAGATTGGTTTTAGCTCATCCAGAATTACACTTAGATTTTGTTTATAGCTCTACAAAACCAGATATTCCATTAAAAAATATTCATCAAGACCTATTAGGTAAGACAAATCTTAAGTTTACAAAAATTGTAAATTTGAACGTTGACATATTATATTTATGTTTAGGTCACGGAAATTCAATTTCATTTTTAAAGGAAAATAGTTTTAGTGAAAACACATTGATCGTAGATTTAGGAAATGACTTTCGTTTAAAAAATGATAAAAATTTTAATAGTCGAAAATTTGTTTATGGATTACCAGAACTCCAAAGAGAATCAATAGAAAAAAGCAATTCAATCGCAAATCCAGGGTGTTTTGCTACTGCAATTCAATTAGCTCTTTTACCTTTAGCCGAAAGTAACAAACTTATCTCAGATATACATGCAAACGCTACTACTGGAAGTACTGGTGCTGGAGTTGGACTAGCTTCAACAAGTCATTTTAGTTGGAGGAATAATAATTTATCATGGTATAAACCCTTCAATCACCAACATCTAGAGGAAATTAATCAAAGTTTAGATTCTCTAGGATGTATATCTAAAATTCATTTTTTACCTCAAAGGGGAAACTTTACCAGAGGAATTTTTGCTACTGCATATACGAAATTTAATGGAAGTCTTAAGAGTGTTAAGGATCTATATGTAGATTATTATCACAAACATCCTTTTACTCATGTTTCAGATGAAAATTTAAGTTTAAAGTCAGTAATTAATAGTAATAATTGTTTTTTACATCTTCACAAACATGATAACTTATTATTGATAACAAGTATACTTGATAATCTTATAAAAGGAGCTTCAGGTCAGGCAATCCAAAATACAAATATTATTATGGGTTGGGAGGAAAAACTCGGTTTGGAACTTAAAGCATCAACTTTTTAAAATGATTAAATGGGAACAATTTAAAATAATTAATCTTATATACACATGAATTTATTTGATGTTTATCCGCTTTATAATGTAGTACCAAAAAAGGCTAAAGATGTTTATGTGTATGATGAGAAAAATAACAAGTATTTAGATCTATATGGTGGGCATGCGGTAATTTCAATTGGACATAGTCATCCACACTACATAAAATTATTAAAGCAACAATTAGGAAAAATAGGCTTTTATAGTAATGCTATTCAAAATCCACTTCAAAAAAAGTTAGCTGATGAAATTGGAGAACAGTCATGTCTTCATAATTATCAACTTTTCTTATGCAATAGTGGTGCTGAAGCAATTGAAAATGCTTTAAAAGTTGCCTCTTTTTTCACTAATAAAAAAAGAATTATTGCATTTAAAAACGCTTTTCATGGTAGAACTTCAGCTGCAGTAGCCGCAACAGACAACCAAAAAATATCTTCTCCATTGAATCTCCAACAAGAAGTGAGTTTTTTGCCATTTAATGACGTTAGAGCATTAGAGATAGAAATATCAAAAGGAGATGTTTGCGCTGTTATTTTTGAAGCTATTCAAGGGGTTGGTGGTTTAGATGAACCTGAGGAAGATTTCGTTTATGCCATGGAAAGGTTATGCAAAAAGTATAATGCTTGTCTCATTGCTGACGAAGTTCAATCAGGTTTTGGAAGATCAGGAACGTTCTTTGCATTTCAAAAATACAAAATCAGCCCTCACATAATTACTATGGCTAAGGGAATGGGAAATGGATTCCCAATTGGTGGAATTTTAATTCATCCAGACATTAAAGCTTCTTATGGAATGCTAGGGACCACATTTGGGGGTAATCATCTTGCTTGTGTAGCTTCTCTAGCAGTTTTAGATATTTTAAAAATGCAAAGCCTTCAAGAAAAAACCAAATCTCTAGAATTTTATTTTAAAAAAAAGGCCTCTCAAATACCACAAGTAAGGAAAATTAAAGGTAGAGGCTTAATGCTTGGATTAGAATTTGATTTTGAGGTATCAGATCTTAGAAAGAAACTCATTTACGAACAGTTTATTTTTACCGGTGGAAGTAGTAACAAAAATCTTATAAGAATTTTGCCCCCACTAACAATAAAAGAAAAGCATTTTGATCAGTTTTTTGTTGCCATATCAAAAATTTTAATTTCAAATGATTAATGTTATGAAACAGTTTTTAAACTTAGATGATCTTTCAAATTTTGAACAAACCATAATTGAGGGAATTAAACTTAAAAAAAATCCTAACAAATTTGAACTCCTCGGTAATCAAAAAACATTAGGAATGCTCTTTTTTAACCCTAGTTTAAGAACTCGTTTGAGCACTCAAAGAGCAGCTCAAAACTTGGGTTTAAAAACAATGGTAATGAATTTTTCTAATGAATCTTGGGCTCTTGAATTTGAGGATGGAACTCAGATGAATGGATCAAAATCAGAACATATAAAAGAGGCCGCAGCTGTTGTTTCTCAATATTTTGATATTGTTGCAATAAGAGCATTTGCAAGTCTGACAAATAAAATAAAAGATGAACAAGAAATTGTATTAAATAGTTTTATTAAGTATGCAAGTATTCCTGTAGTCAATATGGAAAGTGCAACTGCGCACCCTTTACAAGCATTAGCAGATGCTATGACAATTAAAGAAAATCACCCCTTAAATAAACCAAAAATTGTTTTATCATGGGCACCACACCCAAAAGCTTTACCTCATGCTGTGGGGAATTCTTTTATTCGAATGGTAAAAAAACTAGATGCTAATTTTGTGATTACACATCCTAAAGGTTATGAGCTTGATTCTAGAATAACAGGTGATACTTTAATTGAATATAATCAAGAAAATGCATTTAAAAATGCTGATTTCGTATATACAAAGAATTGGTGTTCTTATAATAAATATGGTGAAATTTTAAAAATAGATAGAGATTGGATGGTAACTGAATCAAAAATGAAATTCACTAACTCAGCTAAGTTCATGCATTGTCTGCCCATTAGAAGGAATGTTGTCGCTACGGATAAAGTTTTGAATTCTCCAAATTCTTTAGTAATTCAGCAAGCAAATAACAGAACTTATGCCGCTCAAATAGTATTAAAAAAAATACTTGAAAATGGATAGATTACATATTTTTAAAATAGGAAGTAATATTGTTGATAATGAAAGTAGACTTCACTCTTTTCTTAAGGATTTTTCTTCTCTCAATGAATCAAAAATTCTAATTCATGGTGGTGGTAAAGAAGCATCAGCTGTATCAAATCAATTAGGAATTCCTGTAAAATTAAATAATGGCAGAAGAATTACAGACGCTATAACTCTTGATATTATTACAATGGTATATGCAGGAAAAATTAACAAAAGAATAGTCTCTAAGTTACAAGCTTTATCGTGTGATTCAATTGGTATTTGTGGTGCAGATGGAAATGCTTACATGGCATCAAAAAGAACAGTTGAAGAGATTGATTTTGGTTTTGTTGGTGATATAACTCATATAAATAAAAGTTTTTTTAAAAAACTTTTAAAAAATAACATTATTCCGGTATGTTGTTCAGTTTCACATGACGGGAATGGGCAGTTACTAAATACAAATGCAGATACCATAGCTTCTGATATTGCTTCAGCTCTTTCAGAAAATTTTGAAGTTAATTTGACTTATTGCTTTGAAAAAAAAGGTGTACTAGAAAATATTGGAGACCTAAATTCCGTAATTCCCATTATAAATACCGAAAAATATGAAGAATTAAAAAATAAAGGTTTAATTCAAGCAGGAATGTTACCTAAACTTCATAATTGTTATCAAGCTCTTTTAAAAGGAGTTAAAGAAATAAGGATTGGAAGCTTTAATATTTTATCTGATAACAAACACACTAAAATAGTATTATGAAATTAACTCAAAATGCCATACTACTATTAAAAGATTTGATTCAAATAGAATCTTTTTCAAAAAACGAGGCTCTAACTGCCAAGCGTATTGAGAAATGGTTTAAAAATCATAATATTACATATAATAAGAGAGATAATAACATATGGGCAGTTAACAAAAATTATGACCATAAAAAACCTACATTATTATTAAATTCTCACCATGATACGGTATTTCCAAATAAAGCTTACACTAGGGATCCATTTAAGGCAGATATTATTAATGGCAAATTATTTGGACTTGGAAGCAATGATGCTGGAGGTTCATTAGTTTCCTTAATAGCATTATTTACTCATTACTATGAGTACGAAAACCCAGCATATAACTTATTAATGATAGCATCCGCAGAAGAAGAAATAGCTGGAAAAAAAAGTTTGAGATCATTAATCCCTTACCTTCCAAAAATTGATTTAGCAATAATTGGTGAACCTACTAATATGGAGTTAGCAGTTGCAGAGAAAGGATTAATCGTTTTTGATTTAAGTATAAAAGGAACACCAAGTCATGCAGCGCACCCAAATGAAGATAATCCTTTAATGAAAATTTCACATGTTATTGAAAAAATAAAAAACATTTCTTTTGAAAAAAATTCTCCTCTTTTAGGCCCTGTAAAAATTACACTCTCACAAATCAATGCAGGTAATCAGCATAATGTTGTTCCATCTGAAGTCAAAATGGTTTTGGATGTAAGGGTTAATGAATATTATAAAAATTCAGAAATAAATAATTTTATTGTTAATTCTCTTCCTTGTGATGTAAAAGCAAGATCACTTCACTTAGAAAGTTCTTCGATAGATGATAATCACCCTCTTGTTATTGCAGGTAAAAAATTAGGCCGAAGCACCTATGGATCACCTACCCTTTCTGATCAAGCTGCACTAAGTTGCCCTTCTCTAAAGTTAGGCCCAGGTGATTCAAAAAGGTCACATACAGCAGATGAATTTATTTATATTCATGAAATTGAAGAAGGTGTAAAACTATATATTGATTTATTAAAACAAATACTTTAAAATGAAACTCTGGAAAAAAGGGTCTACTGCCCATCAAAAAGTAGATTTATTCACTGTTGGGAAAGACAGAGAATACGATTTATATTTAGCTGAATATGATTGTCAAGCTTCTATTGCTCATGCAAAAATGTTAGGTAAGATTGGGATCCTTTCTATTGAAGAAGTAAATCAACTCACATCAAAATTAAACGAAATTAAAATACAGGCTGAAAATAAAAGTCTAACAATTGAAGACGAATTTGAGGATATACATTCAAAAATTGAGCATATTTTAATTCAAAATTCAGGAGATCTTGGAAAAAAAATACATACTGCAAGGTCAAGAAACGACCAAGTATTAGTTGCCTTACACCTTTACTGTAAAAAAGAATTAAATATCATAAAAGATAAAATTATAGAACTATTTGAAGTTTTGACTTCATTAGCAGAAAAATACGAAGATCATTTACTTCCTGGGTATACACATTTTCAGGTAGCCATGCCCTCTTCATTTGGGCTCTGGTTTTCAGCTTTCGCAGAAAGTTTGATAGATGATCTATATTTCTGGAAAAGTGCTTATCAGATTGCTGATCAAAATCCACTTGGAAGTGCCGCTGGATTTGGAAGTGCTTTTCCAATAGACAGGGAATTTACAACGAATGAATTGAAATTTACAAATTTAAAAGTTAATTCAGTAGCTGCTCAGATGAGTAGAGGAAAACTGGAAAAAAGTATTGCTGTCGTTTTATCTTCAATCGGCGCCACTCTTTCAAAAATTTGTATGGATATTTGCCTTTACATGGGTCAAGATTTTGATTTCATAAGTTTTCCCGATAATCTTACTACAGGATCTAGTATTATGCCTCATAAAAAGAATCCTGACCTATTTGAGCTTGTAAGAGGAAAGTGCAATATTTTACAATCATTACCAAGTCAATTAACTTTACTAACAGGTAATCTACCTAGTGGATATCATAGAGATTTTCAATTGGCAAAAGGAATAATAATAGATGCTATTGAGGATACAAAGGCATGTCTAGAAATTATTCTCTTTAGTCTACCTAAAATTAAAGTTAAAAATAAAATTACTGATCAGGAAAAATATGATTATCTCTTTAGTGTGGACACTCTCAATAATGATGTTATTTCTGGTAAACCTTTCAGAAAGGCCTACCAAGATTTAGGAAAATCTATTGAAGAAGGACAATATGTTCCAAATAGAAAAATAAAACATACACATATTGGAAGTATAGGTAATTTAAGTTTAGATAAAATAAAAGAAAAAATTAAACCCTTTTTATCTTAAAAATCTCTATAATTCCAAGGAGATCTATAGGTTCTATCTAACATTAAATTTGCACCAGGATCATTAATGAACTTTTCATTAATGGGATCCCATTTTAATGATCTTTGAAGTGCATAAGCTATGTTTGCAATATTACAAACTGTGGCTGTTCTGTGACCAACTTCTACATCACATATAGGTTTTTTCCTTTTTCTAATAGATTGCAACCAATCAATATGATGGTTTTCACTTAAATAAACCCTCTTAGGATTTATTTTGTCAATAGGTTTTTTAGCAAGACTACTATTAGGATAAGATTTAAGGTATCTTCGGCTTACTTCAAGGCGTCCCTCTGATCCAATAAATTGAATTTCGTTATTCGAATCTCCCCATTTTTTATGAGTAACAGAGATTCCATTTTGATAGGTGAATTTAAGACCTTTTTTAGAATATATTTTTGGTGGTTCAAAGTTAACAGGTCCCGAATTATCCATATTTAATGCCCATTGAACTATATCGAACATGTGAGCTCCAAAATCTGTAATCATACCTCCTCCATAAGGAAAATAATCTCTCCATTGAGCCCAACGTTTGTCACCTATAGGGCATGCCAAATCTTTATGATATCCTCGATACTGTGTTGGTCCAATCCATGAATCCCAATCTATATTTGATGGTGTTTCTTGCGTTGGTAAGTCACATGGCTTATATGGATCTCCAATAGCTACATAGACTCTTTGAACAGTCCCAATGTAGCCATTTCTTATAAGTTCAACTGCATGCCTAAATTGATTCCAAGAACGTTGCATACTCCCTGTTTGGAATACCCTATCATATTTTCTTATAGCATCTACTATTGCTCTTCCCTCAGCTACAGATGACGATAATGGCTTTTCACAATATATATCTTTACCAGCTTTTGCTGCATCTATTGACATTTGTGCATGCCAATGATCTGGGGAAGCTATGACAACAGCATCAATTTCCTTGTCATTTAACATATCTCTGTAATGAGAATATTTTTTTACTCTATGAACAGGCTTTTTGGCTGCAGTTGATTTTTCGTGATAAGTTTTTTCGAATAAATTTATTTTATCAATATCAACATCACTACAAGATAAAATGGCTGCGGAATCATATTTAATAAAATTCTCCATCAATCCTCTACCTTGTCTTCCAACTCCAATGAAACCTAATTGGATCTTATCATTTGGAGATCTACCTGTAAAACTTAAAACACTACTTGGAACTATCGTAAATATCGGTGTTATAGCTGATTTTTTGACAAAATCTCTTCTATCCATGTTAATAAGATTTCAAATTTAAACTTATATAAATATATATTTGAACATCAATTTTAATTAAAATTATCTTTAAAATTTGAAAATTGTTGTGTTTTAAAAAACTTTTTAAATGAATAAAGATTTAGATATGGAGAGCTCTATTCTCAGTAGCTGCTAAGGCAGCTTCTTTTATAGCTTCAGCATAAGTAGGATGTGAATGACTCATTCTTGCTATATCTTCAGCTGACGCTCTAAACTCCATCGCAGTAACTGCTTCAGCAATTAAATCAGCTGCACGAGCACCTATCATATGGACACCAAGAACCTCATCTGTTTCACTATCAGCTAATATTTTGACAAAACCGTCAGTATCCATGCTTGCACGAGCTCTACCTAATGCACGCATAGGGAATTGTCCAGTTTTATAATTTAACCCTTCTTCTTTTAACTGTTCCTCTGTTTTACCTACGGAAGCGACTTCGGGCCAAGTATATATAACATTAGGGATTAAATTATAATCAATATGAGGTTTCTGGCCAGCTATAAATTCAGCTACCATTACACCCTCTTCCTCAGCTTTGTGAGCTAGCATTGATCCTCTTACGACGTCACCTATCGCATATACATTATTAGTTGAAGTTTGTAAATATTCATTTACCTCTACTTGGCCTTTCTCATTTAACTGTACTCCTATAGCTTCAAGATTAAGACCTTTTGTGTGGGGCTTTCTTCCAACACATACTAAACAATAATCTCCTTTAAATTCAGTGGATACTCCTTTTTTGTCATTTGCAGTAACAGTAATTTCTTTACCATTTCGTTTGACATTACTAACTCCATGTGAAAGATAAAATTTAACCCCTTGCTTTTTTAAAACTTTCAACAACTCCCTAGATAAAGACATGTCCATTGATGGTGTTATTCTATCAGCATATTCAATTACAGAGACTTCAGCACCTAATCTTTTATAAACTTGACCTAATTCTAAACCGATAACACCACCACCTATAATAATTAAGTGTTTAGGTATCTCTTTTAGTTTAAGTGCTTCAGTTGAGGTAATTATTCTTTCTTTATCTAATTCGATAAAAGGCAAACTACCTGGCTTTGATCCAGTAGCTATAATAATTTTTTTAGATTCAATAGTTATTTTTTTATTACCATTTATTTCAATTTTATTAGCATCAATAAAACTTGCTAAGCCGTGGAATACTTCAATATTATTTTTCCCCATCAAAAAATCTATCCCCTTAGTTGTTTGCTCAACAACTTGGGCTTTACGCTCAATCATTTTTTTAAAATCAATATTGACCACCCCTTTTATTTCAATTCCATGTTCTGAAAAGTGTTGGGTAGCATCCTCAAAATGGTGGGATGAATCCAATAGAGATTTTGAGGGTATACATCCAACATTGAGGCATGTTCCCCCAAGGGTATTATATTTTTCTATTAATGCTGTTTTCATGCCTAACTGAGAACAACGAATGGCTGCAACATATCCTCCTGGACCTGATCCTATGATCGCAACATCAAAAACACTCATAGTTAAATTCAATTTTTATTATTCCCAAAAATAAAAATGTTAATTGGATTTAGTGTAAATTATTATATAAATTGATATATATTTAGTTGTTTTTTTAAATAATATTTTAAATATTTTCATTTGAAAAAAAACCAAATTTCTTTAACAACTGCTTTATTACCCTTATTTTTTTTAGTTGTTCTTCTCTCTTATAATGTCATTGTTTATGGTGATGATGCATTAAACGGATCAAACCAATTTATATTACTAATAGGAGGTGCAATTGCTGCCATAATTGGATTTAAGAAAAGAATATCTTATGACTCGATGTTAGAAAAAATAGCGGATAATTTAAAATCAGTTACTGGAGCTTTATTGATCTTGCTTTTTGTTGGTGCACTCTCAGGCACATGGCTTATAAGCGGTATTATACCAGCTATGATTTATTATGGTTTACAAATCTTACATCCAAGTATCTTTTTGCCAGCATGTATAGTAATATGTGCGATTATATCTATTTCTACAGGAAGTAGTTGGACTACTTCAGCTACAGTAGGTATTGCTTTGATTGGAATAGGTAGTGTTTTAAAAATTCCTTTGGGTATGGTTGCGGGAGCAATTATATCAGGAGCGTATTTTGGTGATAAACTATCACCGCTTTCAGACACAACAAATCTTGCTCCTGCTATGGCTGGAGGTGAGTTGTTTGATCATATAAAGTATATGGCATATACAACAGTACCAAGCATATTAATTACACTAATAGTATTTTTAATTCTTAATCTGACGCAGAATTATAGTGTGCTTCCAGACACAGGTGATTTATTAGCTGCAATTAGAGAAAAGTTTACCATAAATTTTTGGTTGTTTCTAGTTCCAATAAGTGTTATTATCCTTATAGTAAAAAAAACACCTCCATTAGTAGCACTATTAATTGGCACTTTAATGGGGGCTTTATTTGCAATTTTTTTTCAACCTCAAATTCTTTTGGAAATAACAGATTCAAAAACTTTAAATTCTAATATTGCATACAAAGCAATTTTAGATGCAATATCTGTTTCAATCCAGATAAATACAAATAATGCAATACTTAACGACCTATTTATCTCAGGAGGAATGGAGGGCATGTTAGGCACCATATGGTTAATTATATGTGCAATGGTTTTTGGTGGTATAATGGATGCTATCGGTGCACTTAAGGTTATAAGCAATGCTTTATTAAGTTGGGCAAAAAATACATTTCAACTCTTTGCAAGTACTGTTGCATCATGTTTAGCAATAAATTTGACTGCCTCAGATCAATATCTATCAATTGTAATACCAGGAAAAATGTTTACTAAAGCATATGAGGATCGTAATTTGGCTCCTGAAAATTTAAGTCGTACTCTTGAAGACTCAGGCACTGTAACTTCTGTTCTTATTCCCTGGAATACTTGTGGTGCATATCAATCAGGTGTATTAGGGGTTAGTGTATTAGAATATTTCTTTTTTGCAATATTTAATTGGTTAAGTCCACTTATGACACTAATTTACGCTGCACTGAGCATAAGAATAGCTAAAAAAATTAATTGAATATTTTCATAAGAAAAACTTATTAAGAAATAAGCAATTTAAAAAACAGTAAATTTTATATTTTAAAAATGATTTTTATTTTAGAAAAAAATTTAAAAAATGTCAGAAAGTAAATGCCCTTTCCATGGTTCAACAACAACACCAAACCTTGGAACTCAAAATAAAGATTGGTGGCCAAACCAGTTAAATCTAGAAATCCTTCGCCAACATAGCGACAAAAGCAACCCTTTACCTGAATTAAACTATAAAGAGGAAGTTAAAAAACTTGATCTTGAAGCTGTTAAAGAAGATATAAAAATAATGTTAAAAGACTCTAAACAGTGGTGGCCAGCTGATTATGGCCATTACGGACCATTTTTCATCAGAATGACTTGGCATGCCGCAGGAACATATAGAACTGGCGATGGAAGAGGTGGAGCCGCTACAGGTGCTCAGCGTTTTGCACCGCTGAATTCTTGGCCTGACAATGGAAATTTAGATAAGGCAAGAAGATTATTATGGCCTATCAAAGAAAAATATGGAAATAAATTATCTTGGGCAGATTTACTTGTTTTAGTTGGAAACGTTGCGATTGAAGACATGGGAGGACCAAATCATGGAACAGTAATGGGTAGAGAAGACATTTGGCAACCTGAAAAAGATATTTACTGGGGCGCTGAAGATGAGTGGTTAGGAGATAAACGCTATGGTGATACTCGACAATCTTTAGAAAACCCACTAGCTGCAGTACAAATGGGTTTAATTTATGTCAATCCTCAAGGACCCAACGGTAACCCAGATCCTGCTTTGTCAGCGCAGGATGTTAGAGAAACTTTTAAACGTATGGCTATGAATGATGAAGAAACAGTTGCCTTAACTGCCGGAGGGCACACTTTTGGAAAAGCTCACGGTGCTGGTGATGAAGTACTTGTTGAAGCTGAACCTGAAGGGGCACCAATGGAGTTAATGGGTCTTGGCTGGAAAAATAAATTTGCTTCTGGACTTGGGGTTGACACAATTACTAGTGGCATAGAAGGTCCCTGGACTACAAATCCGATTCAATGGGATATGGGTTATCTTGAGCTGTTATTCAAGTATGAATGGGAATGTAAAAAAAGCCCTGCAGGAGCTTGGCAATGGCATCCCATAAATTGTAGCGAAAAAGACATGGTTCCCCAGGTAGATGGAAGTGATCAAAAAGTTTTACCTATGATGACAACTGCAGACATGTCACTAAAAACTGATCCCACATATAAAAAAATATGTGAACGTTTTCTTGCAAATCCTGATGAGTTTGGAGAAACTTTTGCGAGAGCTTGGTTCAAGTTACTTCACAGAGACATGGGACCTAGATCTAATTACACAACTGGTGATTACAAAGATGTCGAATATATATGGCAAGACCCAACACCTACAGGTAAAATTCTTACATCCTCAGAAGAACAATCCGTAAGAGAAGCAATTTTAAATACTGAACTTAGTATAAAAGAAATAATTAGAACTGCTTGGTCTAGTGCAAGTACTTTTAGAGGCTCAGACAACAGAGGGGGCGCAAATGGGTCAAGAATAAGACTTTCTCCACAAAAAGATTGGGAGGTAAATAACCCAAAAGAATTGGTAAAAGTACTTCATGAATATGAGTTAATTGCAACAAAATACAATACTAGCATAGCAGATGTAATCGTAATAGGAGCTGCGGTTGCAATAGAAAAAGCGTGCGGTCATAAAGTACCAGTTACTACTGGTCGTGGTGACGCTACCCAAGAGAATACCGATATAGATTCATTTAATTTACTCAAACCAAAGGCCTGTGGTTTTAGAAACTATTCTGAAAAAGAATTTGCTGTCAGTCCTGAAGAAATTCTACTAGATAAAGCACAATTATTAGGTCTTACTCCCTCAGAATTAACAGTATTAATTGGAGGCATGAGATCTCTTGGTATTTCTCATACTGGAGACGGGATTTGGACTGATGGTAGATTAGATAATACATGGTTTAAGATTCTTCTATCAATGGATGTAGAATGGAGTGTAACAAGTTATAATAGTTATGAGGCAAAAGACAGAAATTCAGGAAAAGTAGTTAGAACAGCTTCCAGAACAGATTTGGTTTTTGGTTCAAATTCTGAGTTACGTGCAATCGCTGAGGTTTATGCTCAAAATGATAATAATGAAAAGTTTATTATAGATTTCATAAAAGCATGGAATAAAGTAATGAATGCAGATCGATTCGATTTAATCTAATTTAACTAAGCGCTTAATCTTATACCCGATTTTTAATCGGGTTTTTTTTTGTTAATTAATATTTTAAGTGAATTAATTTACTTTTTATATCAAGCAAACTTTAATAAAATCGATAGTTTTGGGATTGAATTTGTATTTTTGTTTGATAATGTAATTTAATGAAAAGTGCTCGTTCAAATCCCAAAATCAAAAGGCAACGTCAGGTAATCTTTGGGGGAGCATTATTATTAATTAGCCTACTTTTATTTATATCATTTGTTTCCTACCTGATAAATTGGAAGGAAGATTATAGCAGTTTGGGATCATTTTTTGATAGATCAGTTGATGTACAAAATATTTTAAGCAAGACGGGATTATTTGTAAGTCATCTATTAATTTACAGGGGTGTAGGTTTAGCATCATTTATTCTAACTTATTTGCTAAGTTTTACTGGTTTTATATTATTTTTTGATAAAAAAAACAATGCCCTTATTGTTAAGTGGTCGTGGGGAATTTTACATACAATATGGCTCACAATTGCAATAGGTTATTTTATACCTTTAAAACCCTTATATTCAGGAATTATTGGTTATGAAATAAATAAGTTTCTTATTGACTATATAGGAAGAATTGGAATTTTTTCGGGTTTAGTATTCTTTTTTTTGTGCTTTATTGTTTTTCAACTTGAATGGACACCCGAAAAAATGAAAAATTGGATAAATAATTTATTTAAAAAAAGTCAACTTTCTCAAAATTTTGACCCAAGTGATTCTTCAGTTTCTTTTGACATAAAGAATAATCAAACTGAAAAAAACGGTGAGGTTGATTTAAAAAATCACCAAGAAAAACAAAATAAATTTCTTGAAAATCCCAATGCAGATACGGGTGAAATTGAAATCCAAATTGAGACTACTAACAATGAAGTTACATTAGATAAAAAAACAGCTGACCTTCTAATTGAAAAAAAAGGATTTTTTGATCCTACTTTAGAGTTAAGTAATTTTAAAATGCCAAAAATTGATTTACTCAAAGATTATGGAGAAAGCAGTATTACAATTAATCAAGAAGAACTCGAAGTAAATAAAAATAAAATTGTTGACACTCTAAATAACTACAAAATAGGTATTGCAAATATTAAAGCAACAATAGGGCCTACAGTCACTCTATACGAGATTGTTCCAGAGGCAGGAATTCGTATTTCTAAGATAAAAAATTTAGAAGATGATATTGCTCTTTCATTATCAGCTTTAGGAATAAGAATTATTGCACCTATTCCTGGAAAGGGAACTATTGGTATTGAAGTGCCAAATAGAAAGCCTAGCATTGTTTCTATGAGGTCTGTTATTTCCTCATCTAAATTTCAGAATGCTGAAATGGAACTTCCTGTTGCAATTGGGAAAACTATTAGTAATGAAACCTATGTTGTAGATCTTGCAAAAATGCCACATTTACTGATGGCTGGTGCGACGGGACAAGGAAAATCAGTAGGTTTAAATGCTGTTTTAACTTCTTTACTTTATAAGAAACATCCTGCTGAAATAAAATTTGTACTTGTAGATCCTAAAAAAGTAGAGTTAAATATATATAGTAAAATAGAGAGACATTATCTAGCAAAGCTACCAGATACTGAAGATTCAATTATAACAGATAATTCTAAGGTTATCAATACTTTAAATTCTTTGTGTATTGAAATGGATAACCGTTATGAATTGCTTAAAAATGCAATGTGTCGTAACTTGAAAGAATATAACAAGAAATTTAAAGAAAGAAAACTTAATCCCAATGAGGGTTATAGTTATCTTCCCTATATAATTCTTGTTGTGGACGAATTTGCTGATCTGATCATGACGGCTGGAAAAGAGGTAGAAACTCCTATAGCACGTTTAGCTCAATTAGCACGTGCAATAGGAATTCATTTAATTATTGCAACACAGAGACCTTCAGTGAATGTTATTACTGGTATTATTAAAGCAAATTTTCCTGCTCGTGTAGCATTTAGGGTGACCTCTAAAATTGATTCAAGAACAATTTTAGATAGTGGTGGAGCTGACCAGCTTATAGGAAGAGGAGACATGTTGTATACTCAAGGAAACGATTTAACTAGGATTCAATGTGCTTTTGTTGATACACCAGAAGTAGAGAGAATTGCCACTTATATTGGTGGACAAAGAGGTTATGCTGATGCACACATTTTACCAGAATACATTGGTGAGGAAAAAAATTCAAATATTGATATTGATATTAGCGAGAGAGACTCACTATTCAAAGAAGCTGCTGAAGTAATTGTAAGCTCTCAACAAGGATCTGCTTCTTTGCTTCAAAGAAAATTAAAATTAGGTTATAATAGAGCAGGAAGAATTATAGATCAAATGGAAGCTGCAGGTGTAGTTGGTCCATTTGAAGGTAGTAAGGCACGTCAAGTATTGATTTCTGATCTATCTTCTCTTGAAAAATTATTAAATGAGGATGATGGATAATAAAAATAAAAGAATAAAGATTTTTTTTGCATGTTACTTTTTTGTTTTTTTCAGTTTAAATGCTCAAAACCAAAAGGATGCAGAAAAACTCTTAAATGATGTTTCAAGTACTTTAACCTCATTTGAAAATTTTAGTTTTGACTTTTCCTATGTTTTAGAAAACCGTCCAGAAAACATTAAACAAGAAACTAATGGATCTGCGATAATAAGCAGTAATTTATACAAAATTATTTTTCTAGGAAACGAACAGATATTTGATGGAGAGAAAATATATACAATAGTTCCTGAAAATGAGGAAATAACAATTAGTGATCCTGAAGATAGTTCAGATTTTGGTATTAATCCTTCTGAACTTTTTGTTTTTTATAAAAAGGGTTATACCTATCAATGGGATATTAAGCAATATGTAAAAGGCGTTCCAATTCAGTATATAAAACTTATACCAACTGAAGAAAATTTAGATATTAATTATTTAATGTTAGGTATTGATATAAGATCAAAATTGATTTATAAACTAATAGAAATCGGTAAATCAGATACCAGAACGACCTTAACCATTAAAAACATAAGATCTAATTTAAATTTAAGTCAAAACTTTTTTTCACTTGACTTAGATAAATATCCAGATTTTTATATAAATAACTAAAAATGAAAATCATAGATCGCTATATATTATCAAGTTATTTAACACGTCTAATTAGTGTATTTGGAATCTGTATGTTCATTTTTATTATTCAAACATTTTGGCTATTTATAGATGAGCTTGCTGGTAAAGGTTTAGATATAATAATTATTGGAAAATTTTTAATTTATTATTCACCCAAACTGATACCACTAGTACTCCCTCTATCTGTTCTATTAGCCTCCTTAATGACATTTGGAACTTTATCTGAAAACTATGAGTTTGCTGCAATGAAATCGACTGGTATCTCACTATTAAGAGCACTTTTGAGCTTAGTTATATTTCATATAATTTTAGGAATAGGAACTTTTTATTTTTCAAATCATGTAATTCCTTATGGTGAACTAAAATCATATAATCTTAGACGAAATCTTGCAAAATTAGAACCTACACTTGCAATTAGAGAGGGACTTTTTAATGAAATAGGATCATACAACATTAAGGTTAAAAATAAATATGGAGATAATGATCGATTTTTGGAAGATGTAATTATTCACGAATACACTCCAAATAAAAAAAACAATATAGTAATTAAAGCTGAAAAAGGCGAAATGAAAAATGAACCTACAGATCCAAATTTGAAATTAATATTATATAACGGAAATAGATATGAAGAATTTATTCCAAAAAATGTTAAGGACAGGTTACGTATCCCTCATGCGAAAGTTTCATTCGATGTGTATGAAATGAATATTGACTTATCTAAGTTTAATAATGTAAATCTAAATGAAGAAAATATTACAACTTCATATAGAATGAAAAAAATAGATCAGTTAAGAATAAGTATTGATACACTTGAAACCTCATTTAAAGAAAAACAAAATATATTTTATAATAATTTTTCTAAAAAAAATTCATTTTCTTTTTGGTTAAAGAAAAAGAATAATTCCAATTACAGAGGAGGATTTCCCGAACACGTCTTAAATTTTATCAAAACAGATGAAAATTGGAAAAAAGCTACTGTATATGATAAAGCAATTTCAAAAGTTAGAAATTCATTAAGTGACTTAAATGCTAAAAGAAGACAATTTTTTGCTTTTCAAAAGCTTATTAATCTACATAAAATAACTTTTCAAGAAAAATTTACTTTAATCTTTGTATCACTATTATTATTTCTTATCGGTGCATCCTTAGGAGCTATTATCAGGAAAGGTGGTTTAGGACTCCCTCTTGTGCTATCGGTAATTATTTTTCTTACATATCATTACATAGGATTATTTAGTAAAAATGCAGCTGAAGATAACAGTATTCTTCCAATTATTGCAACTTGGATTCCAACAATCTTATTAGCTCCATTTTCTTACATATTAACAAAAAGGGCCACTTCTGACAAGGGGTTTGTTAGTTTTTATTTTCTATATTCTCCTTTATTAAAATTGATTAAAAAATTCTATCATTATAAGAGGTTCAATGAAAAATAAAATAATATTAGATAGCATCCCTGAGGCTATTAAAGCAATCAAGAAAGGTGAAGTTGTAATTGTTGTAGATGACGCAAACAGAGAAAATGAAGGAGATTTTATAGCTGCAGCTGAAAAAATAACGCCTGAGCTTATTAATTTTATGGCTACCCACGGTAGAGGACTAATTTGCGTTCCTTTGACTGAAGAACGTTGTGAAAATTTAGAACTCGGTAAAATGGTTTCTAATAATTCTGATCCCATGGAAACGGCATTTACTGTTTCTGTAGATCTAAAGGGCAAAGGCATAACTACTGGTATTTCTGCATCAGATAGAGCTACGACAGTAAAAGCATTAATTAAAAAAAACACTAATCCACAAGATCTTACTAGACCCGGTCATGTATTTCCATTAATTGCAAAAACTGGAGGTGTACTTAGAAGAACAGGTCACACAGAGGCTGCCATAGATTTTGCGAGGTTAGCAGGTTTCGAACCAGCTGGGGTTATAGTTGAAATTATGAATGATGATGGAAGTATGGCAAGACTTCCTGAACTAATAGATGTAGCAAAAAAATTCAATCTTAAAATTGTTTCTATAGAAGATTTGATTTCATATAGGATGCAACATGATAGCTTAATTGTTAAAAAGATCGATCATGAAATAAAAACACGTTACGGTAAATTTAGATTACGAGCATATGAACAAACTACAAATGGAAGTATACATCTATCACTTAGCAAAGGACACTGGAAAAAAGAAGAAACAATTTTAACACGTATTCAATCCTCTAGAATAACAAATGACATTCTGGGTATGTTAACTGGATCTGTCCATCAAAGGTTTGATGATATTTTTAGTTTAATAAATAAAGAAAAAAAAGGAGCTTTGTTATTTATCAACCAAGAGCAAAATTCAGAGAATCTCCTAGCGAGAATAAATACACTTAAAAAAATGCAGAAAGAAGGAAAACTTGACGAAACTCCTCCAATGAAAATGGATAGTAAAGACTTTGGTATAGGTGCCCAAATACTTCACGATATGGGAATACAAAAACTTAAGGTAATTAGTAATTCAAAACAAAAACCAAGAATTGGAATTACAGGCTATGGTATCAATATAGAAGGATATAAAAGTTACTAGTATGACTAACTAAACCATAACTTAATTGACATTAATGAAACTGAAATAATTAAAGCAAAGCGGATTACATTATCCCCCTTTCTTACTGACCAACGACTAGCGAACCATGCGCCAAAAATAGTGCCAAAGGCTAATAGAATTCCATATTCCCAATCAATAGCATCATTAGTTACGAAAATGATAAATGAAACTAAAGAATAAATTAAAACTACAGCGACTTTTGTTGCATTTGTCTTTACCAATGTCATATTGTTGTATCTATTTAAAATTAACATAATTACTATACCGATTCCCGCATTTATAAAACCACCATAAATACCTAAAAAAAAAAATCCGATTATAGTCCAAAATAAGTGTTTACCTTCAAGACGTTCATTGAGTTTAAATTTAATATTTTTCTTTCCAAATAAAATTAGAATTCCAACCAAAATCATAATAATGGCAAGTACTTTATTAAATAGTTGCTCATCAAAATTAATTGCTATGGAAGCACCAATTAAAGCTCCTATAGCTGAACTTATACCTAAATAAATATTAAAAGGAAAACTACTAACACCCTTACTTTTGTAACCCAAAGTTCCAGATAAAGATTGAATTATAATAGCAATACGATTAGTACCATTTGCCACCGTTGGTGGGAGTCCCAAAAAAATTAGGACAGGAAGTGTAAAAAGAGAACCACCTCCAGCTAGAGTATTGATTATTCCTGCCAAAAAACCTACAAATACAAGAAAGAGTGATTGAAATACAGTTTCCATATCTAATTATAAAATTACAAAAAGACATTATTGATATGATATAATGCAAAAGATTTAATATTTCCTAATCTAAAAAAGGGATGTATATTTACTATCACATTGGAGAAATGGCAGAGTGGTCGAATGCGGCAGTCTTGAAAACTGTTGAGGGTCACACCTCCGGGGGTTCGAATCCCTCTTTCTCCGCTTAATTGCTTTAAAACCCCTGCTAATTGTAGGGGTTCTTTTTTTTACAGATGAATATACGGAGGGTTTAGATAAAAATTAAATCCATTTTTCTTTTCGAAATAGGGTTAATATAATGAGGTATTGCAGTTGCATTAGGTTTAGAGACAGTTTTTCTATTGGGACAAGGGGGTTGAGATTTGATATATAACCTAATCTTTCTAAATTGTGATCATTATTAATTATAAATCAATTAAAATGAAGAAAATATTACTACTGATCATTATGGGGGTGTTTGCCGTAAATGCACAAAAAATAAAATCTGCTGGAAAGTGGATGGGAGAAGGGGAATTTCAAAATCAACCGATTATTTTTGGAAAAGATGATGCAATGGAAACAGTCATGAAAGCTATAGAAGCATATAATAGTGGCGATGCAGATCTCGAATTATCATTTTACACTGATGAGTACGCAAAGAAAAATGGTGATTTTCTAAGAGAATGGCATGAAAAAACATCAAAGTTAAATATGAAACCATGGGTTATTTTTCCTGTGAAGATTAAAGGAGATAATCGAACTCAAGTTTTAAGCTGGTCTGTAGAAGAAAGAAAATGGAAGAATGGATCCAAACAAAAACAAAACCTTATGGAGATTTTTGTCATAGATGATGATTCCGGAAAAATTAACAACTTTGTTCAATGGAGAAGAAATTATCCTGATAATGAATTTGGATTGCCCTCAGGAGGTAAATATTTTGGAAGAAAAGATAACGAATATACAGGTCGAAAAATTGTTTTTTCTAATAGAGGGGAGACAGAAAAAATGGAGGATTTTGTGAAAGCTTACAATAAAAAAGATATTCAGGCGTGCAAGACTTTTTTTGTAGATGGAACTACTTTATATGGTGCTGATGGATCTAAAACATCATTTACCCATAAAATGTGGGATACATATTTTGATGATTTTGATTCTGTGAAATGGAGACCTTTTTCGATAGCACCATTAAAAATCGCTGATACTGATCCTGCTTCAAGAGTTGAAGTGTATGGTGTTGAGGAAAGAACTATGAAAAATGGCAAAGTTTGGAAGAAAGAATTAATTGAGCATTTTTATTTTAATGTAGATGGTTTTATTGAACAAGTTGTCCAGTTTGAAAGATCAATTGATTGAATAAAAAAATAATTCTTAAACATGAAGCCCTCCCAAGTGGAGGGTTTTTCTTTTACACCCAATCTCTGTATCTTTAAGGTATTACTAAATATAAATCAATTAAAATGAAAAAAATATTAATATTATTACTAATCTTTTGTGCAACATTAACTAATGCTCAAGAAAAAGGATATTGGGTATGTTTCAATGTTGAAGTAGATACTGACGGTGCTGGAGATTTTGTTCAGTCACTTGATAATTTCATGAACTCTGATACTGCAAAACAATTGCCATTTGTAATTACTCTAAATGAAATTATGTTTGCAAATGAAAATAATTCGATTACTCATCAACTTTGTTTCCTTGCTCAAAATGCAGATGCAATGGCTAACTGGGGGTCTGGACCACCTCCAACTCCAGAAGGAATTATTTTACAAATGAACTTCCAAAAGTATGTTGATGTAAAACAATCTATACTTGGATCGCCACTAATTTTTGATGTTAAAGGTTTGGGACTAGATTATTTTAATATTTGGCAATTTGGTGTTAAAGATGCAGCTACATACGCGAATGCTTTTGTTAAATTTCAAAAAGATTCTAAAAAAATGATGAAAAACGCAACTTTTGGACTACACGAGGCTATAGCTGGTTCAAGTAAGGGTGTAACACATTATTTTGCTGCAAGAGCTACAAATCTTACTGAATTCCTAAAGATTCGAGAAAATATATCTAACTCTAAAGCAGCTGCAGATTTTTTCTCTAAAACATCTCCTATTTCAGATATTGTTGGTGTCTTTGGTGGAAGAATAATCAAAAGATATAATGTAAATTAATACACAACTTATTTAATAAAAAGATAAAGACCCTCCCTATTGGAGGGTTTTTCTTTTACACCAATGGATAGAATCCAAAATCAGTTTTATTTCTGTAAATCAATTCCTTAATAGAGATTTTTTGATTAATTTTTTTGCCACTTGTTAAACATTTTTGTTTTTTTACTGTTATTAATGAGTCTGTACTTGTTTTTTTAACTAATTTTTTGATTTAGTTTGTTAAGAAAACTAGATTTTGTTCAAAAACCATTAATTTTATTACTTATATATCTTTTTTTAAAAACAATAATTTATGCAGTTAATTATTAAAAAGTACAACAGATTAATACCTATTATAATTTTTTCAATCTGTTCAATAGGATTAAATGGTCAATCTGATCTAGATCAGCCGTATCATTTAATTCCTGCACCAGACCGTGTGAGAGGTGAAGGCCCTTTTAAAAAATTAATAATTAGAGGTGCAACACTAATTGATGGAACTGGAGGAATGCCGAGAGGTCCAGTAGATATTGTAATCGAGGAAAATAGGATCGTTGACATAAAAACTGTTGGGGCTCCAAAAGTTGAGATAAACCAGAGTAATCGACCGACTGGCGCCACAAAAGAAATAAATGCAGAAGGGAAATATGTAATGCCGGGAATTATTGATTTGCACATTCATTTAGGTACCAAAACTAAAGCGCCTGAAGCAGAGTACGTTTATAAATTATGGCTTGCTCACGGAATTACTACTGTAAGGGGAGTACCTGCATCAGATTTAGAGTTTTCTCTTTCAGAGAGAAAAAGAAGTTCGCAAAATAAGATTGCTGCACCCAGAATTATATCTTTTCATCGTCCAGGATCTGGTTTAGAGTGGAAAAACAGAAAAATACTTACCCCATCTGATGCAAAAGAGTGGGTTCAATATGCAAACAAAAAAGGAGTAGATGGACTGAAACTCGGTTCTTTTCGTCCAGAAATAATGAAAGCCCTTTTAGATGAATCTAATAAACTTGGAATGGGCAGTACCGCACATCTAGGACAAACTGGTGTTGCACAAATGAATGCTATTGATGCAGCAAGACTTGGACTTACTGGAATGACTCATTTTTATGGTCTTTTCGAATCAATGTATGAAAATAATGATATACAACCCTGGCCTGTCGATATGAATTATAATGATGAACAACATAGATTTGGACAAGTTGCAAGGCAATGGAAAATGGTAAAACCAGGAAGTGAAAAATGGAACAGCCTTATTGATGAATTTTTACAGTTGGATTATTTTATAAATCCAACAATGGCGATTTACTCAGCAGGTAGAGATGTAATGAGGGCTAGAAATGCTGATTGGCATGAGGACTACACACTACCTTCATTGATGGATTATTATCAACCTAGTAGAAAAAATCATGGAGCATATTGGTTTTACTGGACAACACATGATGAAATCGCCTGGAAGAAGTTTTATCAGGTTTGGATGCAATTTCTTAATGAATACAAAAATAGAGGGGGTAAGGTTACTGTTGGTTCTGATTCAGGATTTATATACCAAACCTATGGATTTACAACTATTCAGGAGATGGAAATGCTCCAGGAAGCAGGATTTCATCCATTAGAGGTTATAAGATCTGCAACAATGAATGGTGCTGAAGAAATTTTTTATCCAAAGAAGAAGCCAATTGAATATGGGGTAATTCGCGAAGGATTACTTGCAGATTTAATAATAATTGATGAGAACCCTTTAGCTAATATGAAAGTTTTATATGGGACAGGTGCCGTAAAATTGAATGATAAAACAGGAGAAGTTGAACGTGTAGGGGGAGTAAAATATACTATTAAAGACGGGATAATTTATGATGCAAAAGAATTACTGGGAGATGTTGCTAAAATGGTAGAGGAACAAAAAATTTTCAGACAAACAAATCCATCAAAATTGAAAAATTAGGTTTAATAAATCTATCTAAATAAAGAGTTAATTATAATTTGGGGATGTAGCTAAGCTGTCTAGAGTGCTTGACAGGCAGTCAAGAGGTCGTAGGTTCGAGTCCTAATAATTACAGTGATTTACAACTAGACATAATTGTCTACTGTAAATTAACTATCAGATGAACTATTCAAAAGTTTGCCTTGATTATAAAGGAAATTACTTTATTACTCTTTATCTAAACCATAAAAGATTTAGACACTACATTGGAGATAAAATTGGTATTGATTTAAATCAAATAGTTTTCCCTTTTTTCAAAGAAAAGCAAAAGCTAAAATCCTTGCAGCAGAAATTTATAAATATATCTACAATGGCAATAAACTAATAGATCCTTCTTTTTTCGTAAAACAAAGTAATGCAAGGTGGTTTATTCAAAATGCCTTAAAGATTAAACCAAAATCATAGCTATCGGATTCCTATAAATCCACTTTAAAATTTTTTGCCAAAAAATAAATATAAATTGTAAAACAGGACAATCAATTAACAAATGATCGTTTACAAACTCTTTTAAAAAGTTATTCTGGAACTTCCTACAATGCCATTAAAAACAACTAATTGTTATAATCAACCAGGCAATTAAATTAAAAATGCAAAAAAATCTTTCCCGTTTTAACAAATCATTAAAGTTTATTGACCTATGTTGTAGAAAGGAATTAAAATAGACTAAAAATAGAACTCAGATTTGAAAATCATCCCTAATCTCAGCTATGGAAGAGGTTAATTGTTCGAATGAATTTATGTAATAATAAGTGTCCTGAACAATATCAATCCTGAAAGAATGATTCATAACTTTTTTTACATCAAATTCACATTTTTTTGATTTATTTGAAAGTGCATTCTTGGATTCCTCATCTGATGAAATAATGCCTGCGCCATATACCTTGAAGTCATTGTTTTTTTTAATCAAACCAAATTCAATTGTAAACCAATAAATTCTCTGTAGTTTTTCCAATTTTTTTGGGTCTTCAATTACCGACATTGCAATCTCTCCCATTTCTTTAAAAAAATCAGTATAATCTTTATTGCTCAAAAGAGGTACGTGTGCAAAAACATCATGAAACATGTCCGGTTCTTCCAAATAATCGATTTGGTCTATTGATCGGAGCCAACATGTAGCTGCGAATTTTTTCATAGACAGAAAAGAAAAAAACTCTTCTGGTGGACTAATATTTGGAACTGTTTTAATTCTCCATCCAGTTCTATTTTTTAGTATGTTGTTAACTTCAACAAAATTGGGGATTTTTTCTGCTTTAAAGTTAAGATCCTTTAGTGCAACCAAAAATTCTTCTGCAACTATTCCTTTTAGATTTTCTAGCCTCTTATTAAACAAAATTTTCCAGACCTTATAGTCTTCTCTGGTGTAATTTTTATATATCTGAACAGTAGGTTTGGATGCCGTTTTCTTCACTAAATATCTATAATGGTAATTTATTGAATTAAAGATCTTTTGATAAGTTCAAATTTAATTTCAAAATAAGTTAAAATCAACATTTTTTTTTCAAAAATATTATAATTAGTTTGTAATAGACATTAAAAATTTGTTTTAAAATTTTAAAATCTCTAAAGTTTAAGACTAATTTTTCTTTAACTAGGAATCTCCTCAAATAATATTAATCTAATCCCTTAATTAAATGGCAATAACAAGATTATTAATTGTACCAACATTATTAAAAATATAAATACCCTTTTAACTGTCATTTCTCATTGGGTTTATATACATTGAAACTTCTTAGCCTCCGTGGAGAAACGAAATATAAAAACCATACCCCCATTAGTTTACTGTAAATTAACAGTCAAAACTCAACTAAATAGGCTAATTTTTATAGATTTGTAAAGGTCGTAATTTGCTGTAAAAAAAATTGATTATTATAAATTTTTTAAAATCAATTAGTTATAATTTGGGGATGTAGCTCAGCTGGCTAGAGCGCTTGACTGGCAGTCAAGAGGTCGTGGGTTCGAGTCCCATCTTCTCCACAAATTAAATTATCCACTTATCCCTTTATAAATGAGCTCTATGATATAAGTGGAAACCTTTTCTTTACAATTAAGTTTAACTTAAAGTTAGTCATTTTCTTGGCACTTATTTGGCACTAATCTATAAATAAAGGTAAATCTTGAGTTTCATTACTTACAACTGATGCTTGCATTCTTGGTAAAGTATATTGCAATGATATTTGAAGCATCTTAATTTTTTGGTTTGTATTGAGTTCTTCAATGTCTATTGAATTTACAATTCCATCAATTAACTCTTCAAGTTTTTCTTTTACCTCTGTGGTAACTTTATTTGGTACTCCTGCTTTTCTTCCCATCATTTTTATATTTTAGTTGTTATGGATATAGGTTTATTAATAGCTTTAATTTGTTGTCTTGGTGGTGGTGGTTATTTACTTCTTAAAAAGAAATAAATTTATGAGTACAGCTATATTTTTAATAGGATTTTTAATAACACTCTTTTTTATAATAGGACAGTTTAAAGAAATACAAACCGAAGATAAATTAAGAATGGATTATAAAAACTATTACGAAAGATATCACATAGAAAGAAAAAAAAATCCTAAAACTAAGAAGGGTTCTCAGAGTAGACAAGTCAAAATAAAAATTGAAAAAACAATAAAATAAAACTTGCTACTTTAATTTTAAACTCATTAAGAGTAAAAGACACATTATAGATAAAAACCTCTGCATCATTAGGAGCATATTCTAATGCGTAGTCAAGTTTCTTGTCATACCTCCCTGCAATTATTATTCCTTTTACGTTCTCATCTTTAAGATGTCTTTTTACCCATCCCATATACATATCTGACCATATCTAAGTACGGAATTTTTATTTATTTTAGATGTTCTTCGGATAGATAATGATAAAATTCTTTAGAAAAATTCGTCAAGATTTGCTCAGGGATAATAAAATAGGAGATTATCTTAAATATGCTGTTGGAGAAATAGTGTTGGTTGTTATTGGAATTCTAATTGCTCTAAGCATTAATAATTGGAATGAAAGCAGAAAGAATGATTTAGAACAAGCACTATTAGTTAAAAACATAATTGAAGATCTAAGATTAGATTTTATTCACATTAATAAATCTTTAGAGCAAGTATCTAATCAAATGAATCTCATAGATGATTTGATTTCAAAAATATTTGATGAGAAGAAAAAAATAAACTATGATTCAATTGGCCTTATTAGATTTTCTTCAGACTTTCGTCCGATTTCTCAGAGAAATCATTCTGAATCTATAAGTACACTTGAAGATGATTTTATTAGGGAGCTAATCCAAGACTATTTCTTAAAGGAAGATCAGGTAACTGATATATTTATAGAATACGTTGACATTGTTCATAATAAAATCAGACCTTATTTAAGCAATGTTGGAATGCATAACCTTAGATCACTTTATAATCAAGATTCCTCAAATAAAAATTTAAAAGTGCCACTGAATCCTATAATTCTTGAAGAGCAATTAGTAAAAGTGGCGTTTCAACAATTACTCTTTGAACGTAAGCTCAAAACTAATTCATTTAAAAAACTTTTGAACGAAATAAAGATAAAAAACCAAGAACTTGTTAAATCACTAAGTTTAATAATAAATTAAATATCAGTTACACTTTTGATTAGATTAAATCTTTAACTGTCATTTCTGTAGTTAATGTTATTCTAACCTTTGACTGTTTTGGTTGTTTAATTATCTAATATGCCCCAATTATTTTCATACCCATTTGGATCATTTACATCTATTCTAAATTGTCGATTGATCCATCTTTAACAGGTTTTTCTCTTGGTATTTTTTGGTAAAACACATGTTGCTCTCTCACATACTTTGCTACATCCTTACTTTTTACAAGAAAGAATTTAGGAAGTGAACCCACATCTTCTATATGAACAAAACAATACACCAAGTCATCTTCAATAATGTTTTCATGTTTAGAGGACATGATCCAATAAAATACCTTATCAGTATGCCATTCTTCAAAACGTTTGAATTTTGTTAGTTTATTGGTTGTAGTTTTTACCTCTAACTTATACCCCTTTTTAGTTTGCTCATTATATACAAGTATATCTACACCTTTGGTATTGCCGAGTGTAAGAGATGCATTATAACCCCTTGCAGTTAGTTGTGCTAAAACATAATACTCTCCTGCTAAACCTTTCTGATGTAATTCCAATTATTTAAACTTTTTTGTCCAAGACAAGAGCCAATTTATATTTTCACTATTACTGTAGAATGACTCCCAACCCCAGTGACCAACCCCTAACCGAGGTTTAAAAGTAACTTGAGCGCCAACATCTTTTAGCCCTTCGTACATTTTTTCTGCAATAAGAAATGATGAAACTGTGTCAGAATCTCCATGACTTATGAGAATGGGGATGTCTTTAACTTTATCTATTAATTCAATATAACTGTATGGGGTATGGTGTGGTGAAAGAGCCAATATTGATGCAAATACTTTGGGATATTGAGATGCAACAATAAAAGTTCCCCTACCCCCCATACTTAAACCAGTCAAATAAATTCTATTTGGATCAATTTTTAGATTTTTTTTAATATCCTCAATTATATCAATTACCTTTTTAGGATCCCAATCCCAACCAAGCTTTATCGGGGCTGCAATTACATATGGATCGTCTTCTGACATGTAAAATGATTTTCTTTGTCTCTCACGCCACAAAAACTTTTTTTGATCTGTATCAATTCCTCCGTGCAAAAATATTACTAAAGGATAGGTTTTATTTTTTTTAAAATTTACAGGTATGTCAATCATATACGAATAGCCACATTTCCACCTTAAATTGTCATCAACATTTTTTTTAAAATCTAATTTTGGAGGTATAAATTTTTCACCAAAAAAAGGGTACTCACTCCATGGATCATTTTCAATTTTAGTCCACCAGGGTCTTCTTTGTTTAAACCATTCTGAATTTAATTTACTGTCCTCTGTAGGATATTGGTAATTTATAAAACTGTTAATTTTTAAGGTTTGACCTTTTTTAAATTTTGGCCATTTACTTAAACCCTTATTTATTTTGTGATTGTCAGCTATTGAACTACAGGGATATTTTATTATTTGAGTTTCCTGTGCAACAAAAAACGAAGGATATGCAAGTGTAAAAAACAAAAATAGTTTTTTCATAATTGTTTGTGTTTTATTTTACTTAAAAATACAACTTAAAAGAAACAAAAATTACTGAAAACTAACAACTTGTAAATACATTGTATAGGTTGTTTAATGGTAAAATTTGCATTACAGAATTTTCAGTAATAATAAACATCTACTAACAATACTATAATAATCATAATGCTTATAAATAGTATATAAACAGCTTTAAAAGAAAAGAAAGAAAAAAGAGTAAAAAAGAAAGAAAAGAAAAAGCCCCCCCCATGAAAAACAAACATTCTTATTTTACCTGAACCAAGTACCTAACAAATATGATACAAGTTTAGACAGTTTTTTAGGTGGTTTTGCATCCTTCCACCATATGTACAATAAAAGTTGGTGGAAAGTGTTAATGATTTGAATCTTAAAGTAGTTGCCAAACCTTTGGGAAGTATTGTAATTATTAAAATTATAAAGTTTCCAACCAAAATATAAACATTAGGGACTAATTTGTATATTTAAACATCAACTATAAATCAATAAGAATGAAAAGGGTACTTCTATATGTATTTTTAATTTATACTTCAGGCTGTAATAACCAATTGAAAGAAAAAAAAGAATCAGATTCTGCAATACAACTAGAAACAGATCTTGAGATGTACCAAAACGTATGGAATACATTTTTAGCTGGAGACACGAGTGTGGTAAATGACAAAAACTTTACTGAAGATATTATTATAGTTACTTCAGATGGTGATCTAGTTGGTATTGAAGCGTGTTTAGAGTATTACTCCAATTATTTGACTGGTTTTTCAGACATTGAATGGACAATTATTGATGCCTTTGGACAAGGAAATAAACTAACAAAACACTGGAATTTTAAAGGAAAGCATACAGGAAATTTCTTTGGTATACCTGCTACTGGTAACAAGCTGAATTTATCAGGGACAACAATTGTTACTATGCGTGATGGAAGAATTGCAAAAGAACACGACTTTTTTGATATGAAATCAATGCTTGATCAGCTATTAAATGCAGAAGGTGACATTACTGTGGATGAATACCAACCTGTCAATTAGATTTCAAAATTCTTTCTAGTTCATATTGAAGTTCTTCTAAAGTTATCATATAAATCTTTAACGAAGAAATCCTTGTTTTAAAATACTTAAGCTGAACAGTAAGATTAGACTTAAGCTTTTCATTTTCTTGGATTAACTTATGTAAAAACTTTAAATAATTGTCGAAGTTTATTTTAAGGTCATTACCATTTAGGATAAGACTAGGCTTTTCTTTTGTTATCAACTCAATTATAAGATCTATTATTTTTTTTTCATAATCAACCGTTGATACAACTTTTCCATAATTTAAATTATGTAAACGAGTAATAGATTCTTTGATATTTTCAGAATTAATATATTTTAAATCACCAGTGTTAAGAGCGGATCTATATCTATTCATTGGAGGGTCAAAATCTCGATAATAGAGCAAATTATACTCAACTCTATTTTTGCTTATAGCTATTTTTTTTAGTTTTTCAATATTTAGTTCATCCTTTAAAAGAATATTGTAAATCTCAATATCTTGATTCCATATTTTCATTCTATCATCACAATAATTTTTGATATCATTTGACTCTATTAGGATACTATTTAAAACTCTTTCTCTTTGGATTTCTTTGTCTCTTTCATTTGATATTTTACTAATCCCGAATGAAGCAGATATACCAATAATGATAGCTATAATCTCAAGACCAAGTTTTAAGAAAAACTTCCTTTTAAACATATCTATACTTTTAAGCAATATAACTATTTAATATTTGGTTATATCATTGGCATATCCTCTTAATTTTGTTTAGTGACTAATTTGTATATTTATTCTAAACCATAAAACAATAAAAATGAAAAGTTTCATTTTATTCTTATCTGTAGGTCTATTATTTTCTTGTAAACAAAACCAAAAGTCGTTATTAGAAGGTGCTTGGATAAGGAAGGGAACTATAAATTATAAGGGAGGTGAACCGATAGATACAGTAGAATTTAAAGGGATATTTTTTGAAGTGTATACAAAAGGTTCATTTTCGCTTCTAATGAACGAAATTAAAATTGATTCTATCACTGGAGAGGACACCGATAAAGGAGTTGCAGAAGCTGGAACTTACACGCTAAATGATAACAAACTCAAAAAGAAAGTGTATTATGGGACAGGTTGGCTTGGTGAAGGGCTAGTTAAATGGAGTGGTCCTGACAAAGATTACATCGAAATGGAATTTGAAGTTGATTATGGAAAAAACCATTTGTCTAAGTTAATAATTTCACCTTTTCATCCTTCCGCACTTGACTCGTTAGGTAACGGTTTTGCTGAATACTACACGAGAGTAGATTAAATCATCGGCATATCCTCTTCATTAAGTTCAGGTACTAATTTCTATATTTAATGTTACTAATCATAAATCAATTAAAATGAAAAAAACTTTATATACAATTATACTGCTATCAATTGGGTTTTCAAGCTATTCTCAACAAACAAACGGCTTTGGTCCAGCAGAAGGACAAACAATTGCTTTGGGTTCAGAAGTAACAGTTGATATTTTTAAAAGTATTGACAAAGCATGGGCTGAAAGGGATTATGAAACCTTAAAATCTTATATAGCCGAAGATGCTTATATGAGATTCGATGATGGAACACAAGTCAAAGGACCAAAGGGTTTTATTAAGAAAATTAAGAAGCAGTACAAAGAGATTGAAAAAACTTATGGTTGGGGTTGGGAAACAATTTCAGCATTTAGTGTAAAGGCTGTCGGGGCCAAAGACTCATCTGTAAGAAATCAATTAGGGGAATGGATTAATGCTCAATTTAGAGGTAAAGACGGATCAATTACAATGGAATGGTATCAAATTCATGAGGGAAAAATTATATATTGGTATCAAGCAAATGGAAAACCTGTCCCAAAATAAAACATAATTACCCTCCCAAGCGGAGGGTTTTTCTTTTCAACATATTCTCAATATGTTTAAGACATTATTAACCATAAATCAATTAAAATGAAAAAAACACTTTTATTACTTCTATTAGTTACTCCAGCTTTAACATTTTGCCAGAAATCTGCAGGACTAATATCACAGGTTGACGATTTGAGTTTAATTGCACAAGAACTTGACGCTGATTACGCTTCAAATAAACATACATTGTGGGATAAAACTTTATCAGATAATGCCATTGTTAGAATAAATAATACTGTTATGGACGGAAAAACAGTAAAAGAAATATTTAAATCTCATCATACCATATTTAATGATATAGAGATACTTGATGGATATGCTCACACAAATTATTTTAAAAATGGTAACATCTGGACTAACAAATGGTTTACTTGGGAAGGAACAGGAAATAAAACAGGAATTAGGTATTCAAATAGGTCTCACTTTGATTATAGATGGAAGAACGGGAAAATTGTTGAGATGGGTTGTTATTTTGACACAACTGCACTTAATATGGAGCTTGCAGCTCAATAATAATATTAACTCTCCCAAAGTGGAGGGTTTTTCTTTTTATATCATCGGTATATACTCTTCATTTTGTTCTGTGACTAATTTGTATATTTAACCTAAACCATAAATCAATGTTATGAAAACAAAAAGAGATTTTTGGAGGTTAATAGGTTTATCATATTTACTAATATTTTCTGGAATTATTCTTCTTTATATTACTGAAGAAAACACCCCATTTCAAATTTACTTGTTAATTGGGGTTATTGTTTTTGAGGTTTCTGGCTTAATTACAATTGTAAAAGCTCTGAAGATATTTCGCTCTTTAGAAGATAAATCAGTATATCCAAAACAATTAGACTTTTTAAATAGGATAGCTGTAAAATTACATTCTGATAGGAAAAAATCAAATATAGTAGTTGGAACTGCTATTATTGTTGGTATTTTAATTGGTATTCTTGGTGCACTTTACAAAGAGGGATTACTATTGTAAAATTTTCAACTTAATGATGAGGATATGCCGATGATTTAATCCGAAACTACTAAAAAACTTAAACTACATTAGATTTATATTTCCACAAACTATTAATGGATTTTTTTGTAATTTTATAAAAAAATCGATTATGTGTAGTTGTAATTGTTCCCCTTGTAAAGAATTAGATTGTTCGGCTTGTATTTGTGATCCTTGCTATTGTTCTCCTTGTGATTGTTAATATTTGTTATTTTTAGTATCTATATCTTGTAGAATGATATCATTATGAAAGAAAGCGGAGAAAATCCATTGGGATTAAAAAATAAGATGTACAGCGTTGATGAATTTGGAGCAACCATAAGGAACAAATTCGGTGCCGATAATAATATTTCAAACATTATATTAGGTGAAATCTTTCTTTCTAAATACCCAATGTATTCTTGCAAAATTAAAAAGGCTAAAGACTACGTTGCCCAAAAAAGTTGTGGTTGCTGTTAACTACTTTCAGTAAGCAAATAATACCTGGACTTAATTAAAAGGATATACCGATAATATAAAAAAAACCGTCCATTCGGGAGGGTTAACTTTTAATTTAAACTTGTTTAACTTAATTCTCAATATGGATTATTTCCATAGTTGCTCCATTAAACATTTTTCTTGATTTGGTTCCCATTTCCTGCAATTTAGAATCTATGAATGAATTTGTTCCAAATTTAATTGGTGTCCCTGTTGGATTTTTAAAAACAAAGTGAGTTAGGTTTTTGTATGCGTTGTCATTTGAAGATATTACTTTTGTTAATCCCCACATTCTTAAACCACCTTCATCTACAACTTTTTCCCATCTTGGCATAAAATATTCTAATTCAAAATTTTCATAATCTTCATTTAATGCTTCCATAGGGTCTATATTTATAACATCACCTATCTGTGGCCTATATGATGGGGTTTGATAGATGCCTTTCATCAAATATTGTCTCACGGATTTTTTTACTTGATTTCCTCCAGCCATATTAAACATTTTGCTAATAGAACTTTTTGACATCTTACCCTTATATACTTTAGAAGCATATCCTCTATAATTATTCCAATCGTCAGAATCCATTTGTGATTGATCTTTATAAACATTGAAAACAAGATAATTCGCTATTTCTTTCGTATTATCGATAGAGCTAAGGTCACCTCCTGATTTTCTTTTCATTACAACCCATCTTAAAAGTTTACCTTCTTTAATTGCCATAGCTTTAAGAGGGGCAACAAAACTCTCAATTTTTCTATAATCACTATCTTTACCATCTTGGATTACATATGCTTCCATAGAAGCGATTTGTGAATTTAAATTGGAAAAAATAAGTATAGATATTAAAGTTAAAATTTTTCTCATTTTTATTGATTTATAGTTAATAATTACCAATATACAAATTAGTACCTAATGTTTATATTTTGTTGGAAATATTATAATCCCAATAATAACGATACTTACCTAAGGTTTATCAATTACTTTAAGGTATAAATCATTAACACTTTCCACCAACTTTTATTGTACATATAGTGGAAGGATGCAAAACCACCTAAAAAACTGTCTAAACTTGTGTCATATTAGTTAAGTACTTGGTTCAGATAAATAAAGAATATTTTTTTTCATGGGGGGACTTTTTCTTTTCTTTCTTTTTTACTCTTTTTTCTTTCTTTTCTTTTAAAGCACTTTATATACTACTTATTAGCATTATAATTATTAAGGTATTGTTAGTAGATGTTTATTATTAATGAAAATTCTGTGATACAATTTTTACCATTAAACATACTATACAATGTATTTACAAGTTGATAGTTTTCAGTAAATTATTGTATTATTTTAGTTGTAATTTTAATTATATAAACACTTAAAAATTATTAAAAAATTAGATTAATTTTTTGGTCATATGGACAAACAAAGGAAGGACAGCAGAGGTCTAATAATTCCTAAATGGATAATTTATTTTGTAAAAATTTTGGATTTTTTGAATCCATATTTATGTATGCGTTTTGCTGGTTACCTTTGGACAAGACCTATCAAATACAAGATTCCAGAAAGAGAAATCCCAATTCTTAAATCATGTAAAACTTCAATTTTATCAATAAAAAGTATTAATAAAAAAATTCAATTTTACAGATGGATTGGAAAAGGTCCAAAAGTTTTATTAGTTCATGGTTGGAGCGGGAGAGCAAGTAATATGTATTATATAATCAAAGGATTAATTGAAAAAGAATACGATATATATTCGTTTGATGCTCCAGCTCATGGAAATTCACCATCAAAAACATCAAATATTCCAGAATTCATAGCTTGCATAAATGAGTTACATTTATATATCAAATCTCTCGATGCCATAATTGCTTACTCAGGTGGTGCATTTGCATCAATGTACTCATCATGTTTCAATAATAAAAAACTTAAAAAATTGGTACTTATTAGTCCATTTAATAGCGTTTATGATCTTTTCCAAAGTTTTTTCAATTTAATTCAAGTAAGTAAGGAGGTTGGTGATTTGATGATTGAATTTTACAGCAAAAAAACTGGTATTAAAATCGATAAGAATCTTTCAGCTGAAAAGTTTGGGGAAAATCTAAAATGTCAAACATTAATTATCCATGATAAGAATGACAAAGAAATACCCTTAGAAGATTCTCAGCTTATTGCAAAAAGTATAAAAAACGTAAAAACATTTTTCACAAAAAATTTAGGTCATAGAAGAATTTTAAGGGACGAAAAAGTTTTAAAAGAGATTTTGACTTTCATAAATGACTAATTTGTATTTTAAAATAACATAGAACACAAACAATTATGGAAAAACTATTTTTGTTTAAGTTTTTCTTCATTAAAGAGGTCAAAAACAATTTTTTCAATTGGAGAAAAAAAACCTCAAATTTGGAGGTGGACATTTTATGATATTAACTTACAACTGACGTATTATGTTTAATTACTGTTGAAATTTCAGTGATTTCAGTTGCTACTCCTCCCGATCTCTCCGCATGTTCTTTTATTAAACTTTCGTTTTCAGCATTATAAACACAATAAACATTGTCACCCGCAACATAACTTGTTTCTTGCTGAATCATTTTCCCTTCATTTCGCATTTCCTCGAGTACTTCCTCCGAAGCTTTTCCACCCTTATTCATTTCATGTTTTGGAATAGAAGAAGCTCCTTTCATTTCTCTTCTAATTAAAAATTTTTTCATCTTAGTTGGTTTATAAGTTGTAATACTTTAAAGATATGGAGAATGTGATACATATCAAATTTCATAATATTTCCAATAACAGAAAAAAGTTATTTAATACTTTTAAACCTCGGTTAGCTTTTGGTTACTGGGGTTGGGAGTCGTTCTACAGTAATAGTGAAATTATATATTGGCTCTTGTCTTGGACAAAAAAGTTTGAAAAATTGATATTTTAGATCACATAAACCTCTAACAATCCACCCATTTAGCATTAAATTCTTTAGGTGTTATTCCCATCTTTTCAAGTATCTCATCTGCCTTTTCTTGAGTTTAAAAAATAAAGTGCAAGAATTTATTTTTTTTTAGGTATTGGGTTTCTATAAAGGTAGATAATAAGTATAACTGCAAGAGGCAAACCCCAAAGAAAAGTATATACGGAATCATCAGACAGAATACCAAATTTAAAAGCTGAATACAGACAAGAAGATGCCCAAGAAACAAGAACAAAAATAGAAAGATAAAACCTTGAAATTTTCATAACAACTAAAATAAAAAAAGTATGGGAAGAAAAGCAGGAGTACCAAACAAAGTAACAACACAAGTAAAAGAAAAACTTGAAGAGTTGATTGATGGAATTGTAAATTCAATAGACATTGAAGAACTCACTACAAACCAAAAAATTAAGATGCTTCAAATATCATTGCAGTATACTTTGCCAAGAATGCAAGCATCAGTTATAAGCAAAGAAAAAGAAGATTGACCTCTATATATAGAGTAGTGCCAAATAAGTGCCAAGAAATTGACTAACTTTTGTTTAAAGTTGTATTTCAGTAAAACGCTGGAAAGCATAATAAAGAAGCATAAATTTATGTTTTAGGGTTCTTTAAAACATGGCTTAATTTTGGTTGGCAGTCAAAAGGTCGTGGGTTCGAGTACCATCTTCTCTACAAAATTAATTCTTGCACTTTACTTTCTTAACTCAATAATAGTTAAAGAAACATTATAGATAAATACCTTCTTCTCAATAGTAGCGTTTTCTAATGCCTAGTCAAGTTTTTTTTCATATCTCCTTAAAATTAAATTTATTTTATAATCGGAAAAGGGTATATATAATGACTTATTTCACATTGAATTTGGTTTAAAAATAGTTTTTCCATTGAATAAAAGATGTAATATTTGGTATGTAATCCAATCTTTTTACTTTAGTGGTATTATTAATTATAATTCAATTAAAATGAAAAAAATTCTAGTGTTTTTATTATCATTTCCTGTTTTAGTTTCTGCTCAATGGAAAGGAAAAACATCAAATGATGACCAAAGAACTATGATGATCCAAAGACATATGGACTTATATCCAAAAAATGATCAATCACAGTTAAAAAATATTTTTTTTGCTGAATCTAAAATAAATGTAAATGGTGTAAATGTAATTTCACCAGAAGAGCTTGCTGATTTTGAAAAATTACATCACAAAATATTTAAAAATATAACATTTGAAATTGGTGCTAATATCACGTCGAAATATGAAAATGGACAAATATGGACTCACGTTTGGGCATGGTGGACTGGTGAAGGAAAAAAATCAAAAAAAACTACAAAAGTTCCAGTTCATTTAGCATTTAAATGGGATGGGATGAAATCAAATCAAGCATATTTCATGTTTGACCCTACTTTTATAAACAGTGAAATTGCCCTTAACAATTAATAATTAATAAATGACCTCCATAGCTGAAGGGGTTTATTGTTTTAATATGTTAGATTGGATAAATTACTCACAATTTTAATTTTTATTTCGGTATTATTTTTCTCGTGTTTTATAAATTCAAATGAGAAACTAAACTTTGAATACGAGTCAGACAATAAATTAACTTCTTTAACAAAAATTATTATTCAAAAAACTTGGGAACAACAACCCGACGGTTATATTTACCCGATAAATATAAAAGTTCCAGGGGGGCCTAAGCCTACTGAAGGATTTCCAATATGCATATTACTTCACGGTAATGGAGGTAATGGATTAAAGATGATCAATCAATTTTCCTCTGTTTTAGACCGCCACATTTTGATAGCTCCAACTGGTTATTTAAATAGTTGGAATATTTGTGATGAAAGAAGTAACGCCCCTGACTTGGAAATGGTAGATGAACTAATTAATACTCTTTCCAATTACTCAAATATTAATTTGAACAAAATCAGAATCCTTGGAAACTCAAATGGTGCCGGTCTAGCTAACAATATTTTTATCCAAAATGAAAATCCAAATATTGATATAATTTGTGCAGTGGTATCTCATCTAAATGTTCCTCAATATCATGATAACAATTTTTATAAAAATACAGCTGCCACAAATCCTATGTCTGCTTTTTGCGGATATGAAGAAATTGCTTATCCGATTAGTTCTAGAAAATATTTAAGTATAAGTAATACTAACGATCCAACAATCCCTTATTCAGGAGGTAACTCAAAAGTTGGATTGGATTTTTTGAATGCTGAAGATGCTATTTTTTACATTGCAAAAAATCAAGGATTTAAAGGTGATAAATTATTGTCAAATGTTATAGCTTTTGGCAATCCAAAGATTTTTGAATATTCATATCTGTCTGGATATGTTGTTCATGTAAAAGGAAATGCTAAACACTCACTTAATGTTTCTCAATTAGAATATATAAAAACTTTTTTTCAAAATGATTAATATGGCATAATTATTCTTTAGAAAGGTCTTTGGAATTAATGTTCTTTTTTAATCTAATATCCAGCTGCTTGACCGTCTTTTCTACTTTCAGAAGCCCCATGATAAACTTTAGTGAAATCATCCCATAAAATTGCCTGATAACCTCCATAGATGCCTCTTGCAAATCCTACTTTGTGACCTCTATCCATTAAACCTCTAACTGTAGTATATGGAATTCCAGACTCTACCCTAACCATTCCTGTATTTATAGTTTTATTTCCGGTTGGAGTTGCTCCTCCAGTGTGATCCCATCGTGGAGCATCTCCAGCCTCTTGAAGATTCATTTTGAAATCTATCAAATTCATGATAATCTGAGTATGCCCCATCGGCTGAAAATCTCCTCCCATCACTCCAAAACTTAAAAATGGCTTTCCGTCTTTCGTCACAAAAGCTGGTATAATTGTGTGAAATGGTCTTTTCCCTGGTTCAAAACTGTTGGCTTGCCCCCTTGTTAGGCTAAATAATTCACCACGGTCTTGCAACATAAAACCCAATTTTGGGGGAGCCATGCCTGATCCCATACCTCGATAATTACTTTGGATAAGTGAAACCATTGTACCTTGATTATCTGCAACTGTCATGTAAATTGTTTCCCCAGCAGATATTTCTCCAGCGCTGTATTTTCCAGCATGTTTGCCGATGAGCTTTCTTCTTTCTTTAGCATACTCCTCCGAAAGCAATTTCTCTACTGGCACTTTGACAAAATCCATATCTGCATAGTATTTAGCCCTATCTTCAAATGCTAATTTTTTTGCTTCAGTGAATAAGTGCAAATGTTCTGCACTTCCAAATTCTATGTTAGAAAAATCATAACCTTCTAATATTTTAAGTATTTGCAGGGCAGCTATTCCTTGACCATTTGGTGGCAACTCCCAAACATCATAACCTCTATAGTTTATTGAAACTGGTTCTACCCATTCGGAATAATGAGAAGCAAAATCTTTTAATGAAAGAAAACCTCCTTGCTGTTTGATAAATTTAACAATAGTCTTTGCAATTTCACCTTTGTAAAAAACATCTCTGCCTTTGGCAGCAATTTTTTTGTAAGTATTGGCTAAATAATTGTTTTTATATATTTCCCCTTCCTTAGGTAATTTCCCTCCATTTTGAAATTTATACGTATCATCGATATTAGGAAATCCTTTTGATTCAAAAAAAGGAACAGATCTGCTCATATACCAGGCAATAAGTTCTGTTAATGGAAACCCATTTTTAGCATAATCAATTGCTGGAGCAAGTATTTCTGTCATAGCTTTTGAACCAAATTTCTCATGAAGTTCAAACCACCCATCGACAGCACCAGGTACACTTACTGGAAGAGGTCCGTATGATGGAATTTTAGTCATTCCAATTTTTTCAAAATAATCGATTGATAAATTTTTTGGTGATCGTCCGCTAGCATTCAAGCCATATAGTTTTTTTGTTTTGCCGTCCCATACAATAGCAAATAAATCACCTCCTATACCGCACCCCGTGGGCTCCATGAGTCCCAAAGTTGCGTTCGCTGCAATGGCTGCGTCAATAGCATTTCCTCCATTTTTTAAAATATCGAGTCCAATTTGAGTTGCTAATGGATGACTTGTGGCAACCATACCATTCTGAGCATAAACTACTGAACGTGTAGCGAAAGATTTTCCAGTTACTCTATCTTGAGCATTCGTAAAATGGATTATGAATATTATAAAAATTATAGATTTTAAAATAGTTTTCATTTTTATTTTTTAAAAAAATCTAAAGTACAAAATTGATTTAGTAATCTATTATATGTAATCTAATCAGTTTGTATATTGTTAATCTTTATTAAAAATTACATGAAAAAAACTCAAGCACTATCGATTTTAGTACTAACCATTCTATTAGGATGCAAGTCGAGTAATGACAATGAAATTTTTATGTTCTCTTATTTCAAAAATAATGGAGAAGATGGACTTCACCTAGCTTATAGTCTAGATGGATTAAAATGGGAAGCATTAAAAAATGATAAATCATTTTTAATCCCAGAATTAAGTAGTGATAAATTAATGCGTGATCCATGCATTATAAAAGGTCCTGATGAAAAATTTCACATGGTTTGGACTGTAAGCTGGAATGAAAAAGGAATTGGATATGCAAATTCAGTAGATTTAATTAACTGGTCAAAACAAAAATTTATTCCTGTCATGGAGCATGAAAAATCAACAAAAAACTCATGGGCTCCTGAATTGTTTTATGATGAAAAGAAAGAACAATTTTTAATTTTTTGGGCTAGCACCGTATCTAACAGATATATTGAAACTGCAAACCAATCTGAAGGATCTTGGAATCACAGGATGTATTATACAGTTACTAAAGATTTTGAGACATTTTCAAAAACAAAAATTTTTGTTGAACCTGGTTATAATGTTATTGATGCTACAATATCTAATAATGAAAACTCCTATTTTATGATAATAAAAAATGAAACGTATCTTCCTGAGGCCAAAAAAACTCTTCATATTCTTTTTTCAGATAATCTTTATGACTGGGATGTTCCTGTTTCAGAAGCAATTTCTTGGAGTTGGGTAGAGGGTCCGACCATCACTAAGATTAATGAAGAATGGGTCGTTTATTTTGATCAATATAAAAAAGGATCTTTTGGAGCAATAAGTTCTAGCAATCTTCAAAAATGGGAAGATATTTCAGAAAAAATTAAATTTCCTCATGGAACGCGTCATGGCAGTATTTTTAAAGTTTCCAAAAGTATCTTATCGAAAATAGAAGATCTATAACTTAAGGTATAAACTTAATTAGACTATTTGAAAAAACTTGTTAAGAAGAAAAAAAAGAAATGGAAAGTATGCTTTTTCTAGCTTTGTAATAACTATAGGTTGTGATAAACTAGAAATTAAAATTATTATAGCTCCTTTTTTACTAATAAAATAATTCTCCAATAGATACAGTTTAATTTGATTTGGGAAGAAGCTAAACCAAATTATCTCTAATCCATTACAATAATTGACAAAAACTATGATTACCTTAAAACAATATAAGGTCTAACGTTTAAGGTTTGTGTGGATACATGGTAGAAAAAGTTTAAAGCCTATTTGGTACCCGCAACTTTATTACATATTTTTATTTTAATACAAAGTATTCTAAAATGAAAATAATATCATTTCTTTTAATTGTCATTTATTTTTCTTTTGGCTATTCACAATCAAATTCATTATTTAATTTTAATTCATCAGATAAAGATTTGGTATTAACTGTACAGTGGGCAAAAAATAAGGCATTATCATTCTCTCATGACAATACAGATCCTGTTGGCTACTGGTATGAAGCTGCCTTACCTAATAGAGAGGCTTTTTGTGTTAGAGATGTTTCACATCAATCTATCGGGGCAGAGATACTTGGATTAAAATTACACAATTTAAATATGGTATTAAAGTTTAGTGAAAATATTAGCAAATCAAAGAATTACGCCACATATTGGGAAATTAATAGGTATAACAAACCAGCACCTGTAGACTATCAGAATGATAAAGACTTTTGGTATAATCTTCCTGCAAATTTTGATTTAATCTATGCCATTAAAAGATTACATAATTGGTCTGGAAATGATCAATATATCAACAACCCAGTAATTCAAAATTTTATTTCATTAAGTCTTAACGAGTATGTAAAAGAATGGCAAATAGATTCTAATCATGCAAAAACAAGAAATAGATATATGCATGTGCAACCAATTGATGTATTCCCCGAGAACAGATTTGGAAATAACAGAGGTATTCCAACTTATTACGAAAGGGGAAGAATACCAAGTTATTTAGGACTGGATTTAACAGCTTCTTATATCGCAGCGATTAAATCTCAAATTGAAATTCTAAAACTTCAAAATAGCGAAAAAAGTAATATTGATAAATATGTAAAACAGTTGCATAGAGAAATTAATTTTTTAAATACATTCTGGTGGGATAACACAAAAAATGTCTATAAATCAATTATTTATCAAGACAAAACATATGACTTTTATTCCATTGGAGAAGATGAGGCATTTCATCATTTCCTTATCTATTTCGATGTCTTGGATGAGAACAAGAAAATAATTGATATTATAAATTGGTATCAAGAAAACCATCATAATCTCCTAATAGAATTAAAATCATACTTACCCATTTTGTTTTATCAGTATGGTAATTCAGAACTTGCAAATGAGCTTTTGAAAGAGCTCTGTAGTTTTAAAAATCCTAGAAGAGATTATCCTGAAATTAGTTTTACTTTAATAGAACACATCACAAGAGGATTGATGGGTATTGATGTGAACCAAAATAGCATAGAAACAATATCAAGATTAGCACAAAATCAAAAATGGGCTTCTGTTAAGGGGATACCCATTATAGGGTCTGTGATTGGTGTAAAACATAAGGGTAAGAATGAAACTATTTTTGAAAATTTGGGAGAGAAAGAAGTAATCTGGAAAGTTAAATTTGAGGGAGATTACAATACTATAGAAGTGAATAAAAATAAAGTAAGAATTTTTAAAGAAAGTGAGTATGGGAAAAATATATCATATGCAATAGTTTCAGTTGACCCCAAAGAAAAAATTATTGCTACTGCTTTAAAATGACGCCCACATTAGACTGATATCATCAAAATAAATTTATAAAAAGGACCTTTAAAAGAGGTTTTAACTTTCCCAAATTACCAAAATAAACAAAACCTGAAAAACAGGTTTTGAGGTTCTAGAACAAAAAAAGATATGCGAACAATGATTTAAATATCAGGAATGATTTCAAGTCTTTTTTCCATTGGTAGATTCCTGTATATTTCCCATTCGTCATAGAATTTTTCGACCGTTATCCCAAACGTAAGTTCGAATGCAGCTTTAAAACCATATTCATATAGATTGGGGTAAAAGGTTTCTATGATTGCATTTTGATTATTAGCTTTATCTAACAAATAAGCTATTGCAGGCATCCCCCAATAAAATTTCATTAAAAAACATTCGCTATCTGGAGTCAAATCTGAGAGTAATATATTATCACACATTGCATATCCAAACTGCTGCTCAATTCTATCTTTCAATGAATTAAGATTATGATTTTCATCTCTCTTCCTTACGGCATATTCAGCATAATACGTTGATGCCCCAGAATAAAACCAGTGTGGTCCCCTCCTAGTATTTTCTCCAAATTCGTAGGTATCGCCAAGAGCATCATCTGGAAAAGCACTTTCCTGCAAAGCATGAAAATATTCGTAAAATACATTTACTTTCTCATAATCAAAATTATAACCAGGCTCACCAAAACCTACAGGCAGAGAAAAATTAAAAATTTTAATTCCCCATGCCCTTTCACCATTAAGACTTTTCCCCCAGCCAGTTGGAAGGTTATTCTCAATTGACATAACTGATTTGCCCCTGTAGTATTCGAAAAGAGTTCCCTCTTCTTCGTTATAAATACTACCATCTTCTTCATTTGAAATGTGTTCTGGAGGAATTAAGTCATATCCTAATGTAGGATAAAGTGAAAATTGCATGCAGCTTTCTAATGTCCATGGGTAAGAATCTGATTGAAATTTTACTTGTCCTCTTTCTACTCTTCGATTGCAATAGAGATTGGCTAATTCCACACTCCCATCTTTACCGGGTCCGCTTACCCATAGTTCTGTAGGGCCCCAATTTCCGAATTCATCTATAGCTTCCAAAAAAGAATCTCTTGTACCTTGTGCAATATTCTCTGAAACGTCATTCGCAAAAAAGAATTCTACATCTTCATTGTTTATAATCCCCCATAAATTTTCTGACATTGAAGAATCTAAAGGCCAGGCATCTTCTGAATCAACCACACCATCACCATCTGTATCTGCATCTGTCTGTTCAGTTAGATTTGAAGTATTATCCTGGATTTGATTTTCAGAATCTGAGCAGCTTAATATTAAGGTAAATAATAGTAAAGTAATTGTTAAAAGGTCATAAGAATACTCTTTCATTTAATAATCTAATTAGCTTACTAAAATAAAAAATCTGCTTCGGTATTAAACTGATATCAACATAAATTCTTTTTCACTGTTATATCGTGTTTACAAACTAAAGCTACCTAGAGGACGTTGCAACAGAACTTGATATTTAGGACTTATATGTGGAAAAGGTATGGCGTGGGGTGCAAACTTTTATTTTGTAACCGAAACTCCTTAATAGCACCCAAAGCAACTAATTTATCTGTAATTTTTAATGGTTTACAATTAATTTTTATCTTCTTTTAATTGAAACGACATGTCCGGGTTACGGTTTCTATCCTTCCAAAGAAGTTTATAACATCAAATTCCATCATAATTTTTCCTACCTTATAATCATATGCAATTACTCCCCATAATGTAAAATCTTATTATTCAGGGGAATATTTATTCGAAGACGCAGGAAATACAAAAAATTAAATATATTAATTCATTAAATACTCTAATCTCCTGTTAACCAAATCATTTGGTTCATCATACCATTCACTTGGAAAAATATCTTTGGAAAAATTGAATTTGATTGCGGGTTGATATTCCTTGATCAAGCTAATGGTGTTAAGTATAAGGTTCGCCTCAGTCTCTGAACTTGAATTTTCCAATAAAATTTTTATTTTTTTCTGATCAAATGAAATCTTATTCAACATTAAATACTCTACAGCTCGGATTCTAACCAAGTTTACTTCATCAGTTTGCAGTATTTGTTGTATTAACGGGACTAATCCTTTTGCCTGCATACCAAAAGAAGAGCAAACAATAAGCCCCCAATACCTCTTCCATGGATTTTTATCTTTGAGTGCCAATTTAATTTTTTCTTCCACGTAATTATATGGTGCTAAATTAAGATCAGCAATAGCTATCAATTCCGCTATGGCTGTTTTATTAAGTTGACCAAAAAGAGTTGGGTTTTTTATGGCATTATCCAAAAGATATGGTTCAGGATAGAAACTTAAATCGGGCATTTCTTTTATTCGTTCCTGCAGCTGCTTTCTCATTAGTAAAAGAATCTTCTGATGATTTTTTGAATTTGAAAGGTCATTAATCTCATGTGGATCATCTTCTATATTGTATAGAGCTTCTGGACTTTTAGGCTTAAAAAACTGACTTTGAACATCATTGAGTTTACCTTCTCTATAAAGGCTCGACCATTCTTTGTAAGCAAGCATCTTATAACGATAAAAGTTAAACAATGCATCCATATTAAAAGGCTGATAATTCCGAATATATTTATATTTTCCTACTCTTAAAGTTCTAACAAAATCGTATTTTTCATCAAAACGATCCGCATGACCAAAAGCAGTATTTTTATTTTTTATTTTAGATTTTTGAACTATTTTTCCCATAACGGGTTTACCATCCATGCCTTTTGGAACATTAACTCCAGCTAAAGCGAGTGCTGTGGGTGCCAAATCTATAAACTCTACGAAGGTTTCGCTTCTTGAGCCTCTATCATAAGGAATTAGATGTTTCCACTTTTCAGGAACATAGACAATCAAAGGTATTTGCAAGCCACTTTCATATGCGTATCCTTTACTCCTTGGTAACACACCTCCATGGTCTCCGTAATAAAATATGATGGTATCTTCCATTAATCCTTGATCATCAAGTTCCTTTAAAAAATCGGCTATCTGTTGATCTGCTAGCTCATGTCTTTTCTGGAAATAATGGTATGAAAATCTAAATGTTTTGGTGTCGGGATGATAAGGGAAAACTTTTATGTGCTCAAGATCTTCATCTTTAGTTTTATCTATAGTTTCTTGATTAAAATGGAGGTTTCCCTCATGTGTTATTGTATAGTTTTGTACATGAAAAAAAGGTTGTCCCGCTTTTCTGTTTTTATAGGTGGCTTTTATTGAAGATTCGTCCCATACCCCGTCAGGTAAAATAAAATTATAATCTTGCTTATGGTTATTTGTTGTATAATATCCTGCCTTTTTGAGATAATAAGGCATTGGCATCAAATCATTTGGTAATGGAACATGAATTGCCCGGCGGTGGTATTGTGTGAAAATTCTTGGGGCATAACAACCGGTGATTATTGTACTTCTCGCAACTGAACAAACAGGTGCATTTGAAAAAGCATTATCAAAGACCACGCCTTTACTGGCTAATTTTTCAATAGCTGGCATCGATACACCTTCTTCATTATACAACTTCATATATTGTGCAGAATTATCCTCTGTAGTAAGCCATATAATGTTGGGATGTTCTCTCCAGTTTTGTGAAAACATAAACGTACAGAAAAAAATAGATAAAAGCCTAAAAACATACCTCATAAAACTAAAATAAGAAAATGAGGAGAATAAAATGTGACTGCAAACAAATTAACATCTGAAATAAAAGTTTGTATGCAAAAAATTATTGATAAAACTATCAATAGTTTAGTATTGGATGATATAAATACAAATCAGATATTTAAATTGTTGCAACTTGGGGCTCAGTAAATTATGCCAAGGTTGACGAAAAATGATTATTTGCGAAAAGGATTCTTCAGAGGAAAAAAGTTTTTGCTGAAATTTATAATCTCAGAAAGGATTTATAAACCAAATTGATTTTATTATATTTTTTAAAAACAGGTGATTTATTGTCTGAATTGGTTAAAATTAAACTGTTATAATTTTTTTATACTAAAAATAATTCTGTCATAGATATCTGTATTATTTAGATCATCAATTAACATTTTTTTTCAATAGGTAAGGCTAACTAAAATAATTTTTTTAAACTTACGTTGGTTTACTACTATTACTTAATTAAAAAAAAATGACAAATAAAAATCTTTTTGTAGCTTTTTTAATCTTATTCCTGTTAGCTTGCTCAGAAGATGGAGAGCAAAATGAGACGACAGGTGCATCTGATGCAACCACTACTTCAACAAATAATTCAACTTCTATTGACACACCCTCTGTAGGTGGAAATGATATAAGTATTTTAGCAGAAAAATTTTATTACAATAACGCAGTTTCAGTGGTCGTAAATGACGATAACTTGGTTATAAGTACGAAAGATCTACCAGATCACAAAAGTGCATATTATAATACCAATAATCCACTGTATGAATCATATAATGAACCTAATAATCCGTCTTTTAAATTAAATCCGAATAATATATTAGAACAGGATATTGTTATGACTATACCAAGATTTCCAAAAATCGACATTTCTCATGAGGCTACTCCTATGGGGCCAATGGGAATTGCAGTGAATAGTGTCGCGATATTTAATCAAATGGCTGCTCCAGGTGATGACATTTTAGAAGAGTTAAATACTTTTGACCAATATGAAGGGCATCCTGCTCCTGGTGGTGTTTATCATTATCATATTGAGCCTGTTTGGCTTACACAGACTCTAGGTGAAGATGCTTTTATTGGACTTTTATTAGACGGGTTTCCAGTTTACGGTCCAGTAGAAAATAGTCTAAGACTAACAAATGAGGATCTTGATGATTATCATGGTCATATTCACGATACACCAGAATTTACGGAAGGTATATACCACTATCACATTACTGATGAGCTTCCCTGGATAAATGGTGATGGTTTTTATGGAACTCCAGGTAATATAACTAGATAATTCAAAATCTTTTAAATTGAAAACCACGATCAAAACAATTATTGTAACTCTAATTTTAATTATATCATATTTATCTATAATATCATTTACAAACTCAAGCTTTAAAACAATCTTTATACCAAATAAATTAATTTCTGTTGATGAAGCAAAATTAAATCCTGATTCTAAAGGGAGACTTATCTTTGAAGGGGAAATGTTTTCAGGATATATAATTAAAAAAAATTTAAACGGTTATATAATTGAAAAAAAAGGTTACTTAAACGGATATCTTGAAGGAAAAAGTGTAGGATATTTTGACAATGGGAAATTAAAATTTATAAGGTATTATGATAGTGGAAAAAAAATAGGTACGCATAAAGGATGGTATATAAACGGGCAAACAAAATTTGAATATTATTTTAAAAAAGGACTGAGTGAGCAGACACACTACCAGTGGTATGAAAATGGCCAATTATACTCAGAAATTAATTATTTAAATGGTAAGCCTTTTGGCGCAACTAAAATTTGGCGTAAAGATGGTAAATTAAGATCTAACTTTATCATAAGAGAAAATGGAAGAAGATATGGCCTTGCCGGTATTAAAAGATGCACTAAAATCAATATCAAGGAAGAAATTATTAATCCTTATGTAGTTATAAGATGAAAAATAAAATTTTAATTTTTTTGATTTTTCTCTGTTCATGCAAAAAAATGTTTAACCCAAACAATATCTATTCAAAAGATATTGAGCTACCATATTATAACGAGCCAACATTCACACCAATATGGCTAGATCAATCAAATAAAAAATTAGACCAAATTCATAGAATAAGATCATTTAATTTTCAAAATCAAGAAGGAAAATGGATCAATCAAAATGATTTATTTGGTAAGATATACATTGCAAATTTTTTCTTTACTTCTTGTGGGACGGTCTGCCCAAAAATGGCTTCGAACCTATTAAGAGTTCAGAAAAAATTTTCTTCAAATGAAAAAGTTAAAATATTATCACACACCGTTATGCCATGGATCGATGACCAAGAAAAACTTTATGAGTATGGAAAAAGGAATAGTATAAATTCTAATTTTTGGTATTTACTAACTGGATCAAAGCATGATATTTACAAAATAGCAAGAGAATCATATTTCGCAGATGAAGGATTTGGAAAATTAATAACTGATATGGACGATTTTATCCACACCGAAAATTTTATTCTTATTGACCAAAATGGCAGAATAAGGGCAATTTACAACGGTACTTTACCCCTTGAAACATCACGTATGATTGAAGATATTGAATCCTTGTTATAAATTATGAAGTCCATAATCTCAAAAAGGATTAAGGACCAGAAGCAGAATCGGATACTTGTAGAAATAATTTTGAATTTGCTAATGTCCACAAAATAAAAGTCTCATCTGTTAAAGCAAACAGGCTAGAACAAATCAAATCATTTAGTATATTTGAATAGGTAATGAAGTTACTTGTTAAGCATTAGTTGCTAAAACTTGACTCTGTGAGAATTCTATTGACTATTTTATTATTTACTTCTTGCGTTTCAAAAACCTCGAAATACCATTTGTTCGATGGAAGAACATTCAATGGATGGGAAGGTTCAGATAAAATATTTAGAATTGAAGAGAATGTTATTATCGGAGGGAGCCAAAATACCCCCATTAATAAAAACTATTTTCTTTGTACAGTTGAAGATTTTGAAAATTTTGAATTGAGTTTAAGTGCAAAATTTAAAACAAACGACATAAATGTCAACGGGGGAATATGTTTTAGAGCTAAAAGAGTTCCCAATTCTAACGAAGTTATGGGTTATCAGGCTGACATAGGATTTGAAAAAACAACTACAATTTCAAAATATCTTTACAATCAAAGTCACAAAGAATTAGGAATTAATTTGGAAACTGAGATGACATCTCCAACGCTTTTTCCACTTTGGGGTAGTTTGTGTGACGAAAATAGACCTGATAGAACACTATATCCAAACCCAGACATTTTTCCAATTGTATATTATAGTATTCCTAACAGGACAAAAATTGAAAATATTATAAATCCAAATGATTGGAATAATATCACAATCATCGCAAAAGAGAAATATATATCTATAAAAATTAATGGTATTGAAACTGCCAATTATTATGAAAAAAATAATGTAATATCTAAAGGGCAAATATGCTTACAAACTCATGCCGGTGTACCGCACGAGGTAATGTATAAGGATATAGTTATTATTCATTAGCCCTCTTTTTCCAAAGTTATCGAATGCGGAACTCTTGAAAACTTATGAGAGTAATGCATCAGAGAGTTCAAATCCCTCATTCTATACTTTATCCTTTAAAATCTTTACTTTTAGTGAGGGTTTGTTTTTTAAGTCATGGTTTTGGGTATGGTATAGCCAAAAGTCACATCTCCATTAACAAGTTAATTGCTCTGTGTCCTCCTAGGATTATAAATTCAGATATTGATCCAATATGTTATTTTCAAATTTATTGTCCTAAAATTGGGTACTAAATCGTTTTCAAGATAATTTGAATTTTCAGTATATACCAAAAATAAGTCTGATAAAGGTGCAAAACGCCACTGGAGCCTTGAGTTAATACCCAGTGTATTAGAAAAATTCGAATACTGGATAAAACTAGCCCAAAAAATATTTTTACTAAATGTAAAATCTAATTTTGGACTAACTAAAATTAAACCTACAGATTTTTGAGGTTCAGGTAGATTAATTTTATCATAGCTTAAGTTAAGACTTGCTTGCAAAAGTTTATCAATCCTAAAATTGAAATTATTACTAAATGAAAACTTTTCACCACTGAAATATCCTCCAAAACTAATTTCAGAGCTAAATCTAAATTTCCTTCTATTTGTTGAGGTGTATCCAAATTCAAATTGAGAAGTATCGTAGGCACCTTCGATTATTGGAGAATCATAATTTAATCCTGTTGGATCGAAAGCGTTTTCTAAATATGTATAGGTATTAACAAGTGCTAAATCAATTCTTGATCTGTTTTTAAAATTGACAGAAAGATTAGCATTCAATCTTCTGTCAGTAATTAAATTATTTTCTTTAGGTTTATCAATATAATATAATTCAGGACCTACTGCTACACTTTGAATAAATTTTGATTTTGGAAAAAAGACTCTATCATATTTTGTATAATTTTTTTTAAATCCTGTTCTCCTTGAAAACCCAAGATCACTTTTAAAATTTGGAGTTGTTCTTGTAAATACTGTCCTAAATCTATTTTTTCTGTCATTGTAATTAAATCTAAAACCTGTTGATACACCCTCATTTTCTTCTGAAGGTGAAAATGTATTATAAAAAAAGACCTTACCTGTAATTTTATCATCTTTTGAAATAAAATTATAATCAAAACCTAGTAAACGATTATAACGCTCTTGTTCAGATTCAAAGCTATCTTGACCTATTTTTTCCCTATTAACGAACAAAAATTTTATGTTTGATTTAGAAAAAACATTCTGTTGAAATGATAAGACTGTATTATTATTAGATGGTATAAAATTAATTTCATCGTTTGCTGTTTGCATATTCAATAATCCAACTCTAAGACGTTTAGTAAGTTTTCCACTTAATCTTACACCAGCGTGAATTTTATTTTGAATTGTTTTGCCATTTAGATCTTTTGTTACTCCAATTCGCCTTGTGAAAAATGGTCTATTCTCATAAAAATCTCCAAAGCCACTAAAAAGATCATTATTCTGAATAAAAAACTGTCTTTTTTCAGGTAGAGCAACAGCAAATCTTGTTAAGTTGATAATTTGATCATCAACTTCAATTTGGGAAAAATCAGGGTTGATTGTAAAATCTAAATTAAGACCTGTTCCAATAAATAATCTCCCATCTCCTCCGTATTCAAGATTATTAGCTTTATCATCATTATCAAAAATCTTAGTTTTTAACAAATTAATGTAAGGAATTATTGTTATCGGAGTTTTTGATTTACCCAAAGGTTTTTCAAAAACGAGTGGTTCAGTAAATGAAAGGTTTAGAAATGATTGTTCTTGAGGCACCTTAAATAAGGTAGAAAATTCATTAGCAAAAATCCTTCTTCTAGATACATTATATCTCCAGGACCTACTGTTATTTGCAAATCTTATTGAACTGAGTGGTATTCTAATTTCAGCCGTATAAAAATTTTCATAGATCTGAGTTTCTAAATCAAATTTTGTGTCCCAATCCCAATTTGAGTCTTCTACAAGTGTCCTTCCACCATTAAATAAGATTTCATCTTTTTTAACACCAACAGAATTTCCTCCAAAAGCATAAGCGTTTGTTAAATCATTGAAAGTATCCAAAGTAAATAGAAAAAAATCGGAGAACCTACCCATGTCTCTTCTGAGACTCGATATAATAGTTTCATCTTTACTCTCATAGCATTTAATAAATGCATAAATATTATTTGAATCGTACAAAAATTTTATTTCAGTTTGTTTCAGAGCTTTAATAGAATCTGTAGGAAACCATTGCCAAAAATCAGACTTTAATTCCGCTTTTTCCCAATTTATTTCGTCATCGATCCCATCAATTATAATTTTTTGATTTGTAAATCTAACATAAGTAGAGTCAGCCTTTTGTTGAGAAAATATTTGATTTAAAAAAAGGCTAAAGATTAAAAGAAAAATAGGTTTATTTGACATCTTTATTAAATCCAAAAACACATAATGTCAGGTTTTGTTGTTTTGAATTTTTGTGACTTCATTTTATTCAAAAGTTTGTTTCAAAATGAAAAGTATAGTAAACAATTCAATAATAAATACTAAAGTACCACTTCTTTTGTTTTATTGTTGTTGTTGAACTATTTGTAAGTTTTTTTGAAAACTATTAAAAGGCTTGGTAACTATCGGTTGACTTTGGTTTTCCGAGTCATTAAACTCCACTTTATCAAACTTAGAATTTCTTTTAGTGTCTAAATATACTTTTACCTTCATAGACTGTTCTTCATTACCCTTAAAAACACCTTTTATAGGTGAACAGTCTTCATAATTCCTCCCAACACATAGTCTTATATGATATTTATCTGCTACACAATTGTTGGTAGGATCTAATCCAAGCCAGCCATAAAATGGAATGAATACTTCTACCCAAGCATGGGTTGCTCCAGCACCTATTAAACCTCCTTTTGAAAAAACATATCCACTTACATATCTGGAGGGAATTTTTGATAATCTAAGTAATTGAATAAAAATATTTGTGAAGTCTTGACATACCCCAGATTTTAGCTTCCATACCTCATCAAGAGATGAATTAATGTTAGTCACCCCCTTCTTATACTTAAAGTTTTTATTTACATATGTACAAAGAACTTTTGAAAAGTTTAACACAGAATCATTTTCATTCCTTAACTCATTTAAAATTTTTTTAAACTTATTTTTAGCAAAAAAGTTCTCAATTTTCAAAAAATGCATATAATCTATATCTTTTGAAATATCATTTATTTTAGCCCATTCTCTCGAAATGTCAACTTCTTCGTCTGGTAGATTTATGCTCTTCAAAATTATTTCTGCCTTTGATGTGATTGTCATCTCATTGTGAGGTGGTATATAGTTAAAGAAACCAACTCTATTATTAAACTCATCAATATGTGTAGACACATGTGGATTACCCGTAATTTCTAATTTATGACTAACTAATTGCTGAATCATATCATTGTATGGGTACAAGCAGATTCTATTTGTATTCTCTTGAATTTGATTTGAATAATTATAATGTGTCGAATGTGTTAAATAATATTTAAACATGTCAAAAAATCTGATTGAAGTAAGTTTTGTTAATAATATTTGAAATTTTATTTAATTCATACTTAATATCATCTAAAAACTGCTCAAGGCCATTTTGTTTGATTGACTCAATAGTAGAATATTTCAAATGATTTTTTAGTTTGCCAACGGTGAAGTTTAATTCACTCGCTTTTATTTGATTAAACTCATTAAGCCTTCCAATATGCACATTTAATTTATTGACACTATAAATAATTGATCTAGGAAAATTTTCATTTACAGCAATCATTTTTACCACATTTTCTATTTTATAGATTGATTTATAGGTTTTTAAATATAGTTGATACCCTCCTATTGAAATTAATAAATTTTTAAAGAAATAGCTTTCATATAAATCCTCTTTTTCGTCATCAAGACTAATAATTCTAAGGTTTAAAAAATCTATACTCTGAACCACTCGTTCTAAATATTTTCCTAAATTCATAAAACAATATGCTGTTCCTCTTTCTTGAGTAATATCCGCAACGCTATAATAGATGTGACTAAATTGAAGAAGTTCGTTCACTATAGTTATTGGGTCACTCTTTTTATAATTAAGAATCATGTCTTCCTCAGTAAGATGGAGAAAAAATTTGTTAACTGATAACCAGAGTTCTCTAGAAATATGTTCTTGGACACTTCTAGCATTTTCTCTAGCTTTAACTACCATATTAAATAGGGTGTTTGGATTTTTTTTGTCAAACAAAATGAAAAATATTGTTGATATTGAATCTTGGTGATTTTTATATTCATTTTCACTTCGGATTGCTAAATATGTGAACATAATTTTGTTCCAAGATAAGTAATCGCCAGAATCTAAAGTTGAATTATAATTTGTTTTAATAAGATTTAATAGACCATAGCTTCTTTCCATGTATCTATCCATCCAAAATAAATTATTTGCTACTCGACTTAACATTTTTAGTGTTTTCTGATTACCCAAGTATCTTTACTTCCACCTCCTTGTGAACTATTCACTATAAGTGATTTTTTTTTCATTGCAACTCTTGATAGACCTCCCGGACAAACTTTTATTTTTTCTGAACCGTAGATAGCAAATGGTCTTAAATCAATGCACCTTGGAACTAACTTCTTATCAATCACACATGGGCTTGTTGAAAGGTTTAGAATTGGCTGAGCAATAAAGTTGTTTGGATTTTTTTTTATTTGCTTAAAGTAAATGTCTATTTCATCTTCAGATGCTTTATTTCCCATTAACATTCCATAACCACCACTACCATCTGTTTTTTTAATTACCATATTATTTATGTTATTTTTAACGTAATCTTTTTGTTCACTGTTAGATAAATGATAGGTTTCTATGTTTTTCAAAATTGGTTTTTCATTTAAATAGTAATTGATCATTTTTGGAACATAAGAATATATTGCTTTATCATCAGCAATTCCAGTTCCAGGTGCATTAACAATACAGACATTTCCTTGTCTATAAGCCTCCATTATACCTGCTAGACCAAGAATGCTGTCAGTATTAAAACTTAATGGATCCAAAAAATCATCGTCTATACGTCTGTAGATAATATCAACTTTCTTATTACCACTAGCTGTTTTCATAAAAACCATATTATTATCTAATACAAGATCACTACCTTCGACTAACTCAACACCCATCAACCTTGCTAAGGTTGTATGCTCGTAATAGGCTGAGTTATATAATCCTGGAGTTAATAATACAATTTCTGGATCATTCTTATCAACTAGTGTTTTAAGTTGTTGATACAAAATTTGGGGATAATTGTCTACAGGCTGAACTTTATGTTTTGGCATTAAATTGGGATATAACCTCCTAGTAATCTCACGATTTTCAAGCATATAACTTACCCCAGAAGGAGTTCTTAAATTATCCTCTAAGACAAACAATTCGCCATTTTTATCTCTTATTAAATCAACACCTGATATGTGTGTATAAATATTTTTTGGTACTTCAAGTCTCATCATTTGTCTGAGGTAACAATCATTATTAATTAACAGACTTGCAGGTATAACTTCATCTTTGATTATAAATTTTTCATGATATACATCTTTCAAAAAAAGATTAAGTGCAGTGATTCTTTGAATAATACCTTTTTCAATTATTTCCCATTCATTAAAGTTTATTATTCTAGGTATTATATCAAATGGAAATATTCTTTCGACACCCTTATTATCGTGATAAACTGTAAAAGTTACTCCCTGATTTTTAAAAAATTGATTTGAGAATTCCTTCATCTGATTGAGACTATCAAGCTTAGCCTCACTCAAAAATTTACCAAAATGGGAATAATTTGTTCTTACTTTCCCAGAAACATCAAACATTTCATCCCATGTATTCGGATATTGCTCGTAATTTGCTAGTAAATCGTTCAAATAAGTTGTTTGATTCTAAAATATAAATTACCTCGACTATATTAATAATAATCTACTAGGAGAAAGTAAAAAATTGAATATTAATTATTATTTGTTCTTTTTTTTAAAGATTTGTCAAATACAATAATAAAAAATACAATAATATTAAAAACTAATTTTTCTAAAACTCCCCCAAAAACAAATAATTATTTAAGTTTTAATCAGCTCCAAGAAAATTTTTAATATTCCTTTTTGCTTGTAAATGATGTCTGTCTATATGATATCGAAGAAATTCAAGCCTTTGATGAAAGTCTAATTCACCAGAAATAGGATGTGCGTGGGCAATAACGCGTAACATATCATCTGTTAGTTTATTTCCAAATTCAAAAAGAATATTTTCAAGACTAATAAATGAAGTGATCCAAAATTTAAATGACCCCCTAATCCGCGGGGCTGCAATATCAGGAACTTTTTCCTTTTCTTTCCATGTTAAATCAACTATTTTTTCTATCGACAAATCTTTATTTTTTGAGTCATATTTAAGCTCTTTTTTACCCTCTAAAATTTCATTTAGAACCTTTGCCATAACAGCAATTCCCAAAAATTCTGCCCAGTAAAGGTGTTCTGTTATTTCAATTATATTCCAAGAATATTCGTTTTTTTTGAACTTTATATTATCCTTTGAAAGTTTTTGTACCGTATTTAAATAGCTAGCTCGCGATTTTTCAACATAATTTATTAGAACTTTGACCTGTGACATTTTAAAATATTTGTTGTTATTGTTATTTAATTAAATATAAAAAGAAAGTTTTGATGTAATTTTATTAATGTAGTTTTAAAATATTGAGCAATTTTCTAAAAGATTTGAAAATTGATATAAAGCACATAGATAGACTTGAAATTATTAAACACACTGATCTTTAAAAAATGACAAAAAAATATCACATTTTATAAGGATTTACAGAAATTGCAAGGGGTGTTTAAGTCCCCCTGTATGCACACAATAATTTGCGTGCCTTCTATTATATTATGATTAATTTATTAACGTATGGTTTTACAAATGAAAAAGCAAGTTGTTTTGATAATTTCAAAAATGATTATTTCTAAATTTCCAGTAAAATTCTGTTAGACAAATTGATTATGCATTAAAACTAAAAACATTTTTAAATGAAAAAAAAAGAAATATTTTTTTTAATGATTTCGTTTTTTTTAACATGTAGTTGTGTAAATAGTGAAGCTAAAAATTATTCAAAATCAGACATTTCGACTTCCAACTTTCAAACAATAATTCATGAGGGTGTAAACAGAGAGTATATTTTATATGTACCAGATTCGTATGATGGTTCAATTTCTGTTCCTGTTGTTTTAAATTTTCACGGATTTAATGGAGATGCATATCAATATATGAATGAAGCAGATATGCGTTTTTTATCAGAATCTGAAACTTTTATTTTAATCTACCCTCAAGGACTTGATCTTGACGGAGAATCACATTGGAACGCATGTCCTAATGAAGGAGATAATAAAAGTGATGTTAACGATTTTGGATTTATTGAAACTCTTATTTTGAAAATATCCTCCGATTACAACATTGATTTAGAAAGAATTTACGCAGTAGGTTATTCTAACGGAGGAATGATGGCCTATGGACTTGCCAATCATAAAAGCGAACTAATTGCTGCAATGGCTTCAGTATCAGGTGTAATGCTAGATTGCACTGGACCTACCGCACACCCAATGCCAGTAATACATTTGCATGGAACAGATGATTTCGATTTACCTTACAACGGTAATGACTATTACAATTCAGTTCAAAACACCATAGAATACTGGATAAATTTTAATAACACAAATTCAGAGCCAATTGTAAATTTTGATAATAGTGGGGAAATTAAAATCGAACATTATGTTTATGATAATGGAAATAACTCAGTTTCTGTTGAACACTTTAAATATATTGGTGGAGATCATTTATGGTTTGTGTCAACTTTCCAAGATAAAAATACATCAGAATTAGTTTGGAATTTTTTATCTAGATATGATTTAAATGGTAAAAGATAATTTAAGGCTTTGAAATTAAAATTGACAAAATATCAGATTAGACAAATCAACTTTATTATTATGATTTTACTTTTCAATTAATTAATTTAATATCATGAGAAAATTAACTTTCTTTTCTATTCTGCTTTTATTAATAAACTGCACTTCAATTGAAGTTGAAAACGATTTCAAAAGCTGGAATGAATATTTAGGTGACAAATCCAGAAGTCATTATTCAAGTTTGAGTCAGGTAAATACTAAAAACGTAAAAAGCTTAAAAAAAGTTTGGGAATATAAATCTGGAGGTATTCATAATTCTAAAAATACAACTCAAATACAATGTAGCCCAATTGTTATTGATACAATATTGTATGGTACAAATCCTTTAACTAAGCTTTTTGCAATCAATGCAAAAACTGGAAAAAAAATTTGGGAATTTGATCATGGTAGGGATGCTGGTCCAGGTTGGTGGGGTGTCAACAGAGGATTAATTTATTGGAATGATGGTCAAGATGGAAGAATTGTCTACACCTCCGGAAGCTATATATACGCTGTAGACGCATTGACAGGAAAGTCTGAAAAAAATTTTGGAGAAAATGGAAAAGTAGATCTTAGAAAAAACTTAGGCCGCCCATATAATGAGATGATCGTCATAGCCAACACACCAGGAGTTGTTTATGACAATATTTTAATTCAAGGTTCTAGAGTCCATGAGGGCCCAGGAGCATCTCCCGGTCACATTCGTGCTTACGACCTCAATACTGGTCAAATGGTGTGGAGGTTTAATACTATCCCACACCCCGGAGAATATGGTTATGAAACATGGCCAAAAGATGCTTGGAAACATATGGGAGGTGCAAATTCGTGGGCTGGAATGACTCTAGACGAGTCTACTGGTATCGCTTACATTCCAACAGGTTCGGCATCATATGATTTCTGGGGCGGTAACAGGTCTGGAGAAAATTTATTTGCTAATTCTTTGATCGCACTTAATGCAAAAAACGGAGAACGAATATGGCATTTTCAATTCATTCATCATGATCTCTGGGATAGAGACCTGCCGGCTCCACCTAATTTGGTTGAAATAAATCGAAATGGAAATAAGATAAAAGCCATAACACAAGTAACAAAGTCAGGACACCTGTTTATTTTTGACCGATTAACTGGTAAGCCGATATATCCAATAGAAGAAATTCCCGTTAAATCTGCAAAACTTGATGGAGAAAAGTCTTGGCCAACCCAACCTTTACCAACTCACATTCCCCCTTTTGCAAGACAAGAATTTACAAAAGACCTAATTAATGATATGTTTCCAAATGCTAAAGCCATGCTTGCTTGGACTCCAACTCAAAAAGATAAAATACTTGATAAAACGGTTAAAGAGGTTTGGGAAACTTTAAATTCAGAGGGCCAATTTATTCCACATAGCGAAAAAATGAGATCAGTAACATTTCCAGGTTTAGATGGTGGTGCTGAATGGGGTGGGGCCGCATATGACCCCTTAACTAATTGGCTTTATGTAAACTCAAATGAAATGCCATGGGTTTCGATTGCAAAAAAAGTTGATTTTTCATCTTTGGAAAATGGAGATAAAATAAAAGATTATGGAAAAGTTATTTATAATCAACAGTGCTCGAGATGTCATGGTGCTGATTTAAACGGAATGTCTAATATTCCTAGTTTAAAAAATCTCGAGAGTAGATATAATGCCCTGAATCTAGCATCTATAATTTCTAAAGGGAAAGGAAGCATGATGCCCATGCCTCAAGTTTCAAAAACTCAAATTGATCTTCTATCCGCATACCTTTTAGAAGACGATAGTGTAAATATTAAAGTAGCTTCATTACAAGAAATTGATCCTAATTTTTCACCTTATTCGGTTAATTATTATGGCCGTTTTATGGATGAGAATGGATATCCTGCAATTAAACCTCCTTGGGGAACACTAAATGCAATTGATTTAAATATAGGTGAGATTGTCTGGCAAGTTCCACTAGGTGAATACGATGAATTAACAAAGCTTGGTTTTCCAAAAACAGGAACCGAAAATTATGGTGGCCCAATTCTTACTGCAGGGGGACTAATTTTTATAGGTGCGACGAATGATGAATCTTTTAGGGCTTTTGATAAAATAACAGGAGAAGAGTTGTGGAAAAGTAAATTACCTGCCGGTGGATATGCAACACCAATAACTTATAAATTAGACGGAAAGCAATATATTGTTATTGCATGTGGAGGCGGAAAAATGGGAACAAAGTCAGGGGACTCCTATGTGGCTTATTCCCTAAACTAGTTATGTTTAGTAACTAACTATATAAAATGTACAAATAGTATAACTTATTTAGAATTTATATCTTCTTCAAATAGACAATTTGAAAAAAATTATTTTGATCAATATGATATTCGTACTCCTGAGAGTGAAAATCTCGCAGGAAGTAAATTATTCGCATTTGATTAGTTTTAAAGGGTAAGGAAAATAAATGATTGAAGTTCCCCACTATCCTAAAGTCTTTAAGAATTTCAACATATTTTTTTATTTTTAACAAACAGATGAAAAAACTATTTATATCCTTAACGTTTTTAATATTTTATTCAGTTAATTTGAATGCCCACGAATATAGAATTCACTCACATGAAAGCGATAAATGGTTTCTACAGGAATCACTAGAGCCTTTGGAAGCCAAATTTATTTCATATGACGGCAATAGTGTGTTTTTGAAGGAACTCAAAACTAATATTGTTCTTAATTATGATTTGAGTGAATTTTCTATGGAAGACCAGCTTCTTATTTTAAAAAGGCATAAAATAGCAGAAAAAATTAATAGGAAATTTTCATCCAAAAAAATTGAAAGAATTATAAACAAGAGTTTTATTGCTAAAAAGTACAATGTGTTTTTAATTGTTTTTTTAATTGTTTTTTCATTTCTAATTTTTCAATTTTTGCCTAATCAAAACAAAACATTATCTCTAATTTTTAGTTTTTTATCCCTTTCATTTCTTATATTTATTGCCTGCAATTCAGAAGAAGTTATATCTGGTCCTAATGAACAAATAGTAGATCAGGTATCAAATGAAGATTCACAAAACGACGCTTCTAGTGACAACACTTCTTCAGCCAATAATAATAATAATAATAATAATAACCCGCAAATAAGTTCCGAGGACGATTATTTAGAAGCTATAAAAACATATTTTGACGATTTTTCAGAGGTTACAATTACTAATGATGATGAATATTTTTATGTAAATTCATATAGTTGGCCTGAGCATCAAATGGGTGTTGGAATTACATCTTGGCAAGAACAAGTTCCAATACCTCAAAATTATACAGGAGATAATAGTTGGCAAATTCCATTAAAGCCAGAATTATCTGTTTCCCCAATAGATACATCTGTAAATTTATTTAGAGGTGCAATTGCAATAGCTATAAACGGTGTTCCAATATTTAATGTTTTAAACAACAGAGGAGAAAATGCATATGAAAAAGGAGAGCTTGATAACTGGGGTGGACATTTTGGAAGAGGAGATGATTATCATTATCATATGATACCTACTCATTTAGAAGATATTGTTGGAAAAAATCAACCTCTTGCTTTCGGTCTTGACGGATTTCCTGTTTATGGTTTGACAAATGAGCCATTAGATAATGCTTTTGGAAGGTATGACGAAAATGGGAATTACATGTATCATGCAAGCTCTGATTCACCCTATTATATGCCATATGTAGTAGGAAAAATAAATATAATTAACGATGGGATTGAACCTCAACCCTCTCAAAATCCAATTAGACCTTCCAATGGTTTTAAACCAGTAGCTGGGGCAACTGTAACAGGTTTTTTTCAAACAGGAACTAATGCTTTCTCTTTTGAATATACAGTTGATGGAATTAAATATTATGTTAATTACAATTGGGATGAAGACTGTAAATTCACATTTACATATGTTGATGAAAATGGAGGCACTAGTAATCTTCCTCATAATGGTTCTTTACAAGATGATTCAACTGAAAATTCTGAATCATTTGTCAATCAAAAGGCATGTGTTGATGTAAATCTAAATTCTTCTAACACAGGAGACTAGTCAGAGTTAAATTAAACTTAATTAAATTTTGGGGCTTGGTCAACTCATAAAGATTGAAGTTATTTCCAAAGTAGTGTTGACTTAGTGGTCAGAATAATTATAAAAAAATAAGCTTTTGAGAATGCAAAAAAAAATTTACCAAAATTTGGTAGGTTTAATTTTTTTAAAAAAGAGTGGAGAATTAGGATCCAAGTGGGTTAAAATTCATAAAAGGTTTTCGAAAAATTTATTAAAAATTAATTCATTGCTATAAATTTATCAAGGTTTATATAGAGAAACGTTTTATCACAGAAATTAGGAAAACGTAAAAGAAATTATTTTTAAGAGATTTAAATTTTACCCATCCACAACCATTGCCATTTTATTGGATTCTGAGGATTGGTTTTTATTTTCATTTCAATAATATAATATCCAGGGAATTCAAATTTTATTTGCCCTAATCTAAATGAGTTAAACCTGTCTATTATCCAATTTTGATTTGGTTCACCAACAGTTTTACCCGTATAACAAAAATTATGTTTGAAATATTTGTCATTTATTTTAATTGATAAAAATGCATCTGTAATTTTTTTTTGAAAATTGTAAGAAGTGTCTAAATTATAAACTGATGGTTTATCTACAAAAATTTTCCACTTCATGTTAAGTGAATCTTTGATTTCAATATTTGGAGGAACAGATCCGTATCTTTCAGATTTATTCATAAGGCTTTTATCTTGATATGTTATTGTATTTAAATAATTCAATGAACGGCCACCATATTTTTTCTCAGCAACTAATTTTACATCAACCTCAGGTTTATTGTCAAATTCTAATTCAACGACATTGACATAAGGATCGGGAAGTTTCTCAGGAATTTTTAATGATATAACAGCTTTATTAAAACTAAATTCCAAATTAATTTTTGATTTTTTTGAAAGTAGATTTACATTTTGAGGACTTTCAGTAATACCAGTAAATTTTAAAATTTTACCTGGATTGGTGTCAAAAATGTTAAGAAAAACATAGTGTTTCCCGTTTTTATCTTTTTTATAGGTTGTGAGACCCCAATCATGAAGATCATTTCTTAAATCAAAAGCACCAGAATTATAAACTGATTTACCATAAAAATTTAACCAATTACCTGTCTCATCAAACCTTTTTATTATTTCATATGGTACTGATCCATTTGAATTAGGTCCTATGTTGAGCATAAGATTTCCGTTAAGACTCACATTTCCAATTAAAGATTTTAATATTGATGTTGTTGATTTCCATTTATTTTCATTTGAATTATACCCCCAAGAGTGAGCAACTGTAGCCGGAGTTTGCCAAGGATAGTCGTATTTATATTTTCCTAATTCATTATCGCCAAGAGTTCTAAAATCAACATCTGCATCTTCTTCCATTGATAAGCCTAAACGAGAATTTATCAAACAATTCGGTTGCATGCTACGTATTAATTTTTTTAACTGAATTAATTGTTTTTTGGTTACTATTGTCTCGTCGTGGTGAAGCCACATATCAAACCAAATTAAACTAATTTCTCCATAATTCGATAAAAGCTCTTTCATTTGAGGAATAACCTTTTCTTGCCAATATCTGTCATACTCTTTACTACTTAACCAAAAAATTTCTTTTGAATTATCCCAAGAATATTGATGTTCCCAATCAGTCCAATGAGAATAATAAAAACCTAATTTAATACCATGTTTTTTACAAGCTTCTGAAAGTTCTTTCATTATATCACGTTTCGGATTACTGTAATTATAAACATTGTAATTACTAGATTTACTATTCCATAAAGCAAACCCGTCATGATGTTTTGCTGTTATGGTAATATATTTCATACCTGCTTTTTTAGCAAGCAAAACCCATTGCTCAGGATCAATTTTCTTCCAGTCTAATCTTTTTGAAAGACCTATATATTCGTTCTTTTCAATTTGATTTCTGTATTGAATCCATTCTGCATAATCATTATCATATCTTACCTTTTCACCTTTCCATATTCCTTCAGCTCCACTATATAATCCCCAGTGAATAAACATTCCAAATCTGTCACTAACAAACCATTTTGCTCTTTCATTTACAATACTTTGGGAATGAATATTTGAAATAAAAATCAAAGAAAATATTATTGGTATTTTTTTCATGTAACTAAACTACAAAACAAAAACTTACATAAATAAAAAATTCTAACAATAACTAATTAATTAAAACCCCTTAAAAAATTTTTTTCAGTAAATAAAATTCTTACTAAAAACTTCTTGATATACCTGGAGGTATTTATCTATTAGTCATGGGGATACGAAATGAATTATTATTTTTAAAAACAATTCAACATTAACTATGGAAAATGCAAGATTTTATCTCGTAAGGCTTCCCAAAATTTCTATCACAATATTTTTCCTTTGCTGCATTTTAGCAGCTATAATTTATCCTGGATCTCAAAAAGAAATTATTGGATATAAATCAAACATATATTCATTTACACATAATTTCCTCAGCGAATTAGGGAGTTTGAGGACTAATACAGATGAAAAAAACCCATTAATTATTCAAAAAGACAATACTCCTTCTATGATTCTTTTCAATGGAAGTTTAATTTTAATTGGTATAACTCTCATGCTATACTACATTCATTTTAAAAAAGTATTCACTATTATTGAAGATTCGGACAAAACAAAATTCTTCGCCAATATCACTATGCCAGTAGGACTTTTAGCTGGTTTTTTTTTTGCAGGAGTTGGATTTGTACCACATGATCTTCATTTTCCTACACATGTATTTTTTGCAAATTATGCTTTTTTAACCCTTTTCTTTCTTTGTATTCTCCATAGTATCACAATATATTATTCTAACTTCCTTGGTAATAATTACGTAATTGGATACATTACTTTTTGTATTTTACTTTTTATTTATCTACGTATTATTTTCTTTGGACCCCAAATAGGTCCAGACAGAATATATAGCGAAAAAGACCTAATGCTTCAGGTGATATCTCAAAAATCAATTGTGTTAACATTTATGGGTGCAATACTGCATCAGGTCTATGGGTTCAATAAGATTTTTAAAAAACAAAGAACCTAATAATATTAAAGGTTAAAATAACAATCTGGATACATTTATTTAAGCTTTGATAAAGTAGATGAAATTTATTGATTACATGAATTAAAATAAAATTCAGAGCAATTTATAATCAAACTTCAGGATTTATTCATTAGCTATATCTAGATATTATAATAAATATAAGGCCGCTAATAAACATTATGAACATTAATGTAATTAGTATATTAATTCTATAAGTAGCTCCCTTAAATTCTTTCCACACAAAAACACCCCAAGCTGCAGCAACCATGGTTGCTCCCTGGCCTAATCCGTAAGAAATGGGATATCCTGCTTTTTCACTAGAAATTAAGCTTAATGACATTCCAACACACCAAATAATACCTCCAAGTATACCTATTAGATGAGTTTTTAAATTTGAATTTGAGATATATTTTGTAAATTTTACTTGGTCACCCACAATCGGTTTGTACATAAAATATGTATTCCAAATAAAGTTTGAAATAAAAATTCCAAAAGAAAAAATTAATAATGCACTATAAGGAGTAAACAAACCATTTTCAGGATTATTAAAATCTGAAGACATTGAAGAGGCAACAAACCTATAAAATAATCCCATAAGTATTCCTCCGATTAGCGAAATTACTATCCCTCTGTATGATGAGCTAGTCTTACCCCCCAAATGGAATTTATACGCAATAGCATCAATTAAAATTGCTAAAACAATTAAAAATACTCCCAAAAATAAATAATATGGATTTCCAATTGGAGTTGAAATATAATTAACAAAAACACCTAATATAAGTGCAGTACCAATGCCAATTGGAAAAGCTACAGACATTCCCGCAATACTAATTGCAGCAACAATAATCAAATTCGCTAAATTAAAAATAACTCCTCCTAGAAAAGCATTTAAATAAGATCCCAAATTAGCTTGTATTAAATCTTCAAATAATGGTCTTCCGCTTTCACCAAAACTACCAAGTGAGATTCCCAATAGTAATGAAAATAAAAGAACACCAATGGCATAATCCCAATAAAACAAAGTAAAAGGCCAAGATTTTGGAGAAAGTTTTTGAGTATTTGCCCATGATCCCCAACATAACATTGTTATAAAACAGAGAAAAACCGAGAAAGTATAATTTTCAATTATAAACATAATTTTGAAACTTTTCATCTAATTCTTTTATTTTAGGAATTGAGTCTTGAGCACCAAGTCTAGTGACAGATAGTGCAGCAGCTGCATTTGAAAATTTGATACTTTTAATCAAGTCCACATCAAAGGAAAATGCTGTGGCCAAGGCACCATTAAAAGTGTCTCCAGCCGCAGTTGTGTCTAAAACTTTTACTTTTTCTGCTTTAATGTGAGCCATTTGTTTTTCTGACATAAAAAAAACTCCATTTGAGCCCATTGTTATTATAACATTTTTTATTCCTTTATCAAGTAGCTTTTGAGCTGCTAACTTAGATGAATCAATATTATTTATTTCAATTCCCGTCAAATATTTAGTCTCTGTGATATTTGGTGTAATTGTATGAATTTTTTTCAAATATTTATCTTCAAGTAACTGAAAAGGCGCAGGATTTAATATAAGTTTCACATTTTTTTTACTACAAATATCAATTAGGTATTTGACCACATTTGTAGGAATCTCCAATTGAGTCAAAACGATGTCATCATTTGATAATTTATTTTCTAAAAAAGATAAATCTTCAACTTTTATTTTTGAATTTGCTCCGGAAGAAACTGAAATTAAGTTTTCGCCTTTTTTATCAACCATGATTAATGCAACTCCAGTATGCTCATTTTCCTCTACTCCAATAAATTCTGTATTTATACCATGATCTTTATACTTTCTGATAGAATTTTTACCCAATGAGTCATCACCGACCCTGCAAACAAAAGTTACTTTGCCACCGAGTTTTGCGGCAGCTACAGCTTGATTTGCTCCTTTTCCTCCTTGAAAGGTATAAAATTTTCCACCTATCACTGTTTCACCTGGCTTGGGAATATAACCTGATTTTATTACCATATCAGTGTTAGAACTACCAATTACATAGATGTTATTCTTCATTTTTAATTTTTTATAATACAAATGAGTTCTTTTGAAAAAACAACACTATTTTAAAAATTTAAGATTAAATTTAAAAGAGTTCTCATAGGACACTAAATATTATATAATATAAGTTATTTGTAATTAAAAAATTATTTCATAATGAAAAAACTGATTTTAACTTTAATCTTAATTTCTTTAATTTCTTGTTCTTCTGAAAAAAATTCAAAACAAGGCGTAATTAAAAATGATAATTTTGAATACAAAAATTATACTCCTACTGGAAAAGAATTAATTGTATCAAGAAATGATTATTTTGATAAGCTGAAAGGGTTTTGGCTTGCACAATGCATCGCCAATTGGACTGGTCTTGTCACCGAAATGGATAAAGTTGGAAACGTAGGTAAAGTAAAATCTGGTCCCTTTTATACAAGAAACGATTGGGGTAAAGAAGATCGAGATTTTGTTTTTGAAGGAAGTGACGGAAGATGGGGAGCCGATGATGACACAGATATTGAATATATATATCAGCATTTACTATTTATTAATAAAACATCAAAATTAACTGGAGAAGAAATAAGAGATGGGTGGTTAAAACATATTAAAAACAAAGAAGAAAATTTTTTATGGGTTTCAAACCAAAGAGCATTAGATTTAATGATAAGTGGGGTTGTTCCACCAGGAACAAGTGATCCTAAAAATAATCCTGATTTTGATATGATAGATGCTCAATTAACTACTGAAATTTTTGGCTTCTATTCTCCTGGAAGACCAGATTTTGCCACTGAAATGGCAGACTTACCAATAAGGACAACTGCTAGATTTAATGCCGAATGGATTTCTAAATTTTATGTTTCTATGTACTCTTTGGCCGCTAATCCTGACCCAAATTTGAGTATAAATGAAAATCTTTTAATTATCGCTGAAAAATCTAGAAATCAATTGCCCGTTGATTCGTATGCTTCAAAAATGTATGATTTTATAAAAAAACAATATAATGAGGGCAAGCCATGGGAAATTATAAGAGATAACGTATATCAAAGATATCAAGTGGACCAGAAGGATGGTTATGATAATTCTACAATATCAAAGGAAGAGGTAGAAAAATGTAACGGTTGTGCTGCAGCAGGTATAAACTTTGCAGCAAGTATAATAAGTCTATTTGCTGGTGAAGGAGATTTAAAAGAGACCATTAAAATAGCATCACTTATGGGATGGGATTCGGATAATCCAACTGCTACTTGGGGTGGTCTTATCGGATTTATGATTGGTCATGATGGAGTTGAAAAAGCATTTAATAAAGTTTTTTCAGAAGAATACAATATTCATAGGACAAGGCAAAACTTCCCAAATGGTATAGATAATTTTACGAATATGGCCAGTGTTGGAGTATTTATAACTGATCGTGTAGTTCAAGAGGAACTAGGAGGTGGTGTTGATTTAGAAAACAACATTTGGTATATTCCAAAATTGACAAAAAACGATTGAAAATGAAAATACAAACATGAAGAACTTATTGAGTATTTCTATTTTATCCTTATTTATTTTTTATTCCTGTGTTTCGGTAAGGTTCCCTGAAACAATAAAAGTTGATATTTCAGTTCCCTCAGATTTTGATATTGACAAAATTCAAATTTTAATAGATACATTAAAAGGATTCAACAAAAAAGACCAAAATAAAATAAATGGAACTTTTGAATTTCATTTACATAAAGCAGAAGTTAGAGAAGAAAAAAATGGGGTTCAACAAAAAGGTATGACAGTTCCTAAGAGGAATTAAATTAAGTATTTAATTGACTATAATTTGTATACTGCTCTTACTGTAATAAAACGTGGTTGAATAAATGTTGAAGCATTAAAAACTGAAATATTATTTGCACTATTTCTAACCTGAGAATTTATATTTAAAAGGTTAGTCCCCTTTACCTCATACTCCCATTTTGAATCTTTATTTTTTCTATATGATATACTAGCGTTCCAGATCTGAAAAGATTGTGCATCCCCACCCACCTGTTCTTGTAAAGTATAACTATAATCTGATTTAATTGTTATTTTTTTTAAAATGTAAGCATCAAATCTAGCGGATGGTGATCTAGTTATAAATTTAGTTTGGCGATCGCCTTGAAAATTATTAGTTATACTGTATCTATATCTGATATTTATATTAGGAGCAATAAGGAAATTGGTTCTTATTCCAGGGGTATAAGTTTGATTTAATACTTCATTAAGTGATTGAATTCTCTGAATAAATTGATTTATTTTGCTATAATTAAAACTAGAATTTAGACTAGCCGTGACCTTTCCAAAAGTTCTTTGTATTCTACCAAATACATTCATGTTTTCGTCAGCAAAACTTGAATTAAAAAAAGTACTCGTTCTTATTACACTTTCAAAATCTGTTAATTGACGAATTTGATCTATATTTTTAGTGTAGGAGGCCCTAGCAAAAACATTGGTGTAATTAAATAAATTAAAACTCCTGTAGAGTAAACTCAAATTATGAGAAAGTGCATTTTGTAAATCTGGTTCACCATATTGTAAACTGTTGAAACTATTAAACACTAAACCTCTAGCCAATCTTGTTACGTCCGTAAATTGGTTTCGCATATTATAGTTAAAAGTTAATGACTCCCCTTTTTTTAATTGTATTCGAGTCTCAAAGTCAGGAAGCAGTTTAAAAAAATTATCATTTACAACAGTGTTTAATTGAATATTTTTATTTCTATAACTATGATATGAAAATCCGGGTGTAAATGTAAATTTACCTGTTCTAAATCTATAATGAACACCTAAATATAAATCAGTAAAATTGTAATTCACGTCATTATTTATAAGCCCATTGTTAAAGCTGGGTGAAGGAATAAAAGATATATCATCATTAAGAAATTGAAAAAAAGAAGAATCAAATTCTTGCTTACTTATAATTGAGCCCAAAGTAAAATTTATATTACTTTTTGATCCAATCAAATAATAGTAATCTATTTTAGCATCTAATTGATTTGATATAATCCTTCTGTTTTGACTTAAATTATAATTGTTTAGTGATGAATCTAAACCTACTGCTGCAGCTGTAGAATCAAAAGGTTCTTCATTCTCTGGACTATTGTCAAGTATCACATTATAAAATGGATTTTCATTTTTGATAACACTTTGAGCTTCAAATGCAAAAATATTTTTTTCATTTAATGTGTAGTAATAGCTTAAATTTTGATTGATATTATATGGGGTTATTTCCTCTCTTTGGACTGTTGTTCCTAATACAGAGGAATTATTGTTTTTCAGCTGAGAATCATTTGACATTCTTGCTAGTATATCATAATCTATTTGGTTATTAAAATTGGGTTTATATGAAACACTCAGTTTGATTAAGCTCTGAGTCGAAGTTTCGTTATTAGTCTGGTTTGTTTCTTCATCTGGAATACCTAAAGCTAAATTTGTATATCGAATGGAACTAATCTCTTTAGAGTTTATCTGACTGTTGTTGAAAATAAAAAATCCAGTAAAATCGAGAGTTTTTTGTGGTGAATAACTAAAGTTTGCTGAAGCTAGTTTATTTTCAATTCTTAGAGCATTTCTTTGATTAGTCAAGAAATTTAAACTATTGTCGCCTAAGTCAATACTTGTTCCACTTCTTCTGCTCGGAGCTGTAAAGCCTCCACCAAATCCACGAATATCTCTTCTACTAAGTGATACTTCTCCAATATTATTAATATCACTAATTATATTAATGCTGTATTTTGGATTATAATAGAATAGCTTTGGCTGAACTAGATATAAATTTTCTTCTGGTGCATCTCCCACACCCCCAGTGACATTACCAAACCAAAAACTTTCTTTTCCCTGCTTTAATTTAATATTGATGGCATAATTATCTTGATTATTTCTTACCCCACTTAATTGTCCAACCTCTGCATAGTTTCTAAGTACTTGTATTTTATCTACTGCACTAGAGGGTATATTTTTAGTTCCAACTTTTGTGTCACCATCAAAGAAATCTTTTCCATTCACCATTAATTTGTTCACAACCTTCCCTTCTACTTCTATTTGACCATTGTCATTTATCTGTACCCCAGGTAATTTATCTATAATATCCTCTAACTTTCGTTCAGAACCATTTTTAAAGGAGTCGGCATTATAAATTAATGTATCACCGCGAACAACAACTGGCATGGTAACCACAACTTCATCTAAGACAACATTAGCTCTTAAAATATAGTCTTTTAGAAAATCTGATTCTTTAGTTTCAATTGTATCATTAATGGTAATTAGTCCAATTGAACTTACTTGAATTTTGTATCCATTATTCTCCTTGAGATTTAATTCATACTTTCCTTCTTTATCGGATAAAGCATAATTCTCTAAACCATTTGTAAGTTTGTTAATAGCAACAATACTAGCAGATTCAAGGGGTGAATTTAAACTATCCAAAATTTTACCTTTCATCTTTATTTGTGTATATGAAGAAAGGGAGAAAAAACTAAAAACTATTAATAGAAAAATATTTTTCATCGAATAAAATAAGTGAGATAATATCTTAGCCTCGTCTTCTTCCTCTATTATTTCTCATCTCAATCATTTTACCTTTAATAGTTTGATTATAATCAAGTTTATTTATTTCTTTTCCTTTATCTGGAACTTTTATACTAACTATATCAGAGGGATTAATAACTACCTTTGAACAAAGCATAGTTGTATTTCCTGAATTAACTTCTAAAATAAGTCCTGGCAAACCCCAATACTCAGCCGGGCCATGTTGAATTGGTATTTGAAGTGTATACCAAGCCTCAATTGAAGTTAATTTAATCTCTTGGTTTTCATCATCATTCAAATCCCCCCAAGAAAAATTGAACCAAGAAAGTTCTTTTGAAGGAACAACAGCTGTAGCTCTAAAGCATAAATAATTTCCAATTTGTTTAGATTCAGATTCCATTTTCCATTTTATCTCTTGAAGTTTATCCTTAACGAGGAATTTTTTTCCATAAAATTCTTGAGATTGAATTAATTGATTCTCTGAAACATTTTTGTATTGTTTACCCCTCGCAAAATTACTTCCCCATGAATCCGTTGCTCCTGACATCGCATCTACTTTTTCCTCTTCATAAAAAATAGATTCATCTCTATTAAAAGTTAAAATATATGTTTTTTCTAAACGATTTTTTAATCTATTCTTTATTTGCTTCTTTTGAGCTTCACTCATTCTAGCACCCCATGCCCCTAATTCCATTTTTGTTTTAGAAAAATAAAATGCTTTCCCTTGAAATTGTTGATTATTTGAAAGTTTATCTGAAGATCCTAAAAGAGAAAAGAAAATATAATATATACCTAAAATGAGATAATTTGTAATCATAGTTTTTTCTTTAAAAGTAGTTATTGTTTAAACAACCGATACTATGACCATTTGAATCTCAAAAGGTTTAAAATTCAAAATAATTATCTTTTCAGAATGTTTTTTGAAAAATAATTTTCTGGAATTTCAGTATCAAAAGAAATATCAAGAATTATAAAGTCAGTTCCATTTCCACTTTTAAGTACATCCTTATAATTCATTTTCATTGGAAACCATCTTGAGTCTATTCTTTTGACATCAGAGAATGTTGTTGATTTTAATAGAGTTCCACTTTTTGCAAATAAATTTTCTTTTAGTGGGACATATTTATTTTTATCAATCCAAATAGTTCTTTTATGATAAGCTAAGCCCTCTACTTTTGCTATCAATTCCATAACCCATACCTCTACTTCATTGTAAACTTCGTTACCTATAATATTAGCTGTATATATTTCTGATAATTTTCTTTCTTCCATCATATCTTCATATGATAAATCTGAACCCATAACCGATTGTCTCAAAAGATGACCAGAGAGCTGAATTGTTCTATCTGTAGAAGGTGAATATATCCAAAGCCTATTACCTAATTTTAACATTTTTGTGCCCTTCTCCCTTTCGGGAAACAAATATTCTGTATAGTTGTTTTCTACTCCCTTAGAATATCCCCTTGATTTTATAATTCTCTTCTTTCTTTTGCCATAAACAACCATTTCAGATGTTACAACTTGTGTTTTAGCAAACATGTTTTTGTCAATTTTTTGAATAATTTTTAATGCCTGTTCACTACTTTTTTGCGCGAATAAATGAAATGACATTAAAAATGACAGAAAATTTATGATATGTCTTTTATTAGTAAAATCCATTTAAACTTCTAATTCTTTAAATAATCTTGCAGTTTCTCTTTTATAAATACCTCTTCCGGATAAAGCAGTTCCAAATAACATAGAAAATAATCCAGGTATAAAACCAATATAAAAAAGATCTGATGTGACATATGCTCTCATAACTGATGGCATTATTATAGTTGAATTGGCGATATCTTTAGAAATATCTATTCCTACTTCTTGAAGATAATAACAAAAAAGTATTCCAAGTGAAGTACCGATCAAAGAACCAATTATTCCAATAACAGAAGCCTCAACTAATAAAATTCTAAATATATTTGACTTTGACTCTCCAATTGCCAAGCGAATACCAAATTCATTGTAACGCCTTAGTCCACCAATTAGCCCTGTGTTCCAGAGTACAAGAGACATTGCAATTATAAATACAAAAAGGAAAACCCCTGAAAATGCATCACCCATCTCAAGGCTTGCACGAAGATCGTTTTGGTCCTTTAATGTAACCATAACAGGTGCATACTCATCTGAACTAGAAATATATTTAGAATTAAATTTTTTAGCTATTGTTAATGCTCTCTTATCATCATATTTATTATTCTTAAAATATCCTAAAATCTCACCTGAACCATTATTCATATCTAACATAATCTGAGCATCGAGAATATCAATTATAAAAGTACTTTTATCCATTAAAGGTGATCCAAATCTTACGGTTCCTGACATTTCATAATTTTGAAATACCATACTTCCTTCCATTGTTGAACCAAAAAATGTGATCGTTTCCCCTGGATTTATATTTAGTTTATTAGCATAATTATCACTTAAAAGTATTTGTCCTTTCTTATTTGGTAAAGATCCCTTTTCAACTGATTCAGATAATTTAAGTCTTTCTAATTCCTTTGAGTCTTTATCAAAAAGTGCTAAAGCCAAACCCATCCCTGGGCCCTGAGATTTTGTGTTCCCAAAATTATCGGGCACATCCATTATACCACCAAATTTTATTCGTGGAGTCCAAATCATCTCTGGGAAATTTTGATTTAAAGAGTCAATTAGTTCTCTAATATCTAATAAAGCTAAATCATTTGGAAGCTGTTCTTTATTTTCAGCATAAGGTTTAGTCATTATCTTAACATGACCTGTGTCTAGCCGTGCATTTTGATTTATAACATCCGAAAAAACTCCTTTTAAAAACCCAAACATAAGTACTGTTACCATTACACCAACAGAAATAACGGCAATTGGAATAAGACTCTTGCTCTTGTCTCTAACTATTCCTTTTATTATAAATCTTATCATTGTTTTTTGCCTTTAAGAGCAAGTACTGGATTTAGTTTTGCAATTTTTCTCGCTGGGAGATAGCTTACAATTGTTGCTGAAATTATAACAGTTAAAATGGTTGAAAAAATTAATTTTAATCCGTAAACAGGGTAAATAACATCCGCTAATGCAATTCCCATTTTTTGATCAGCAGGTGGTATTGGAAACCCTGATTTAGCCATGTAAATAAAAAAGGGGACCCCATAAATACTTCCAACCAATAGTGCAAGAATACTATAAACACTACCCTCTACGGTAAATAAGCGAACAACTTTTAAACGTGTCATACCAAGTGCAATGTATGTTCCTATTTCTTTTTGTCTTCTAAAAATTGATAAAATTTGGGTATCAAAAATTGCCAATAGTGCAATAGCGAGAAGTAGACCATAAATAAATGATTGACCTGCTTTTTTTTGATCAATTAGTTCCTTCAAATTTTTTAATAAGCTTTCCTTTGATTTAAATTTCCAATATGGGAAAGCTGCTTTGTTAAAATCATCTTTAACAATAAAATAAGATGCTTGATTTTCTAAACCAGTAATTTGCCAAAGCTTATTTATATCAATCCAAATCTTTCCATTATCTATATTAGGCACGTTAGAATCAAAAATATCTATTATAGTAATTGTATTTGCGTCATAAGTTCCTTTTGCATCTCTCCACCTTAATTGCACTTTATCTCCCTTATTTAGCTTAGCAGATTCTGCGAGTCTCTTTCCTATTATTACAGGAAAAGATTCTTTACTTTGTTTTAAAATATGAGTAGGTATTTTTAAGACACTTTGCCGAATATCAATGCCTTTTAAAACAACACTCATCATTCTTCCTTGAGGATAAATGAAGGCCTGATGGTCAAGTATTGGAGTTAGACCATTTAAATTCAATGGTATTTTACTATGTCCTTCTAAAATAGTGTAGGGATCTAGTGGGTCATATTTTTCATATATTAAATGTCCCTCACCAAATTCCCATTCTATACTATCCTTTTGAGCTTGCTGATCCCAACCATCCATAATTGAGTTTAAAAAAATGATAATTACAAAGGAGAATGATAATACCAAAACGTTTAATAGGGTTCTTAATCTAGCTCCAAAGAGATTTTTAAATGCCAGCTGAAATTCTAATTTCATGATTTATATTTTTCATCTTTTTCAACAATTCCATCCCTTAAAAATATTTTTCGATCCAGATAACCCATGACTTTTTCATCATGAGTTGAAAAAAGAAAAGTTGTCCCTAGTTCTTTATTAAGCTTTTTCATTGTTTTCAAAATAGCATGTGCATTTTCAGCATCTAAGTTAGCAGTTGGTTCATCAGCCAAAACAAGTTTAGGAGATTTAACCATTGCTCTTGCAATTGCTACTCTTTGACTTTCGCCTCCTGATAGTTTATCTGGCTTTTTGTTTGCATGCTCAGTAAGTCCAACCCATTCTAAGGCTTCCATTACCGCATTTTTTCTTTGTTTAGTAGTATTTTTTTGTAGCAAAAGTGCAAACTCTACATTTTCGAACACAGTGTAAACTGGTAACAAATTAAATACCTGGAATATAAAGCCTATATGGAAATTTCTTAATTCTGCAGCATCTTTATGATTAAGAGATTTTATTTCTTTATTTAAAACGTTCACCTCTCCGTTAGTTGGCTTATCAAGTGAACCAATTATATTTAACAGGGTAGTTTTTCCTGAACCACTAGGTCCAATTATACCCAAGAATTCAGAACTGTTTATAGAAAGATTTATTCCCTTCAATACAGGAAAATCTCTTCCTGCAACAGGATAATTTTTAGTTAGATTTTTAAGTTTTATTATAGTTTCTTTTTTCATATTTAATGATTATAAACTAATAATAATTGAATCCCTGGTCCGGCAAAACTTCTAAAAATTTCATTCTGTTGTATTCCCTGTACTACATCTGGGTTATAATAAAATATTAAAAAGCCAGATAAATTATTGAATTGATGTTGGTAATTTAATAAAAAAGTTTGATTGTTGTTATTCCATTGGTGATATACTAAAGCATTTAGTGAACTAAATATATTGAGTGGATAACTTAAATTTAATGCGCTTATACCTCTGTCAATTGACTCCTTAAGTTCATTATCCATTGACTTATAATAAAGATATTCTTTAGAAAAAGTTAGTCCATTCCCAATACCAAAAGTATAATCTATACCCAGATTTAATAAAAACTGATTAGTTAATAATCCTATGTTTTTTAGTTTATGTATATAGGTTGTCTCAGTCCATAATCCAAACCCTAAATCTAATTTTAAATCAAATCCAATTCTGTGTTCTGGAGTTTCATATCCAGATAAATTATTAGACTCTATTAAATCAGCCTTTCTAAAATTATAAGAAATAGCTGCCTCTCCTTTTGGAACAAAAGTTTGAAATCTCCCACCATATTCTGGCATATTTTTTATTGTAGGTAATGCATCGAAACCTCTTTGTTTTTCATTCCCGTATAAACCCCAAAACCAAAGATTTGAATTATTCTTAAAATAGTGTCTTACAAGCAATCCATAAACACCATTTGTTAATCCTAAAGGATCCCTTGGATCAATTTGATTAAACCATTGTATTGGTCTTAACAATTGTGCAACACCAAAATCAATTTTTTGTAACCCTGCTCTAAATTCCCATTTATTTATTTGGTAACGGAGCCAAATTCTATAAGGGTCAATACTTGATTGGATTTCAATTTCTTTGTTAGGTATTGATAATCTTGAAAAATTTAAATTCCCTGAAACCTCAATAGAAAAGGCAGATAAGATGCTATCACTTTTAGTATTAAAACTTAATACAGGTAAGTATCTAGTTCCAATAAATGTAGTGGTGTTTTTTGATGTACTTACATTAGATTGCCCCATTAACTGACCATCAAATTCAAATTTAATCTGAGAGTATAATGGTATTGATAAAATAAATAGAAAATAAAAAATCTTATTCATCAAATTATTAATATATATACAACGTAATACAAAAATAAGCTTATTACTTATAGATTTTAATGCAACTATAAAATGAATTACTGATAAATTAAATCCCTATATTGTGAGAATATGAAGTCAAAATCAATATTAATTTCAGAGAAAAAAAATATTAGAAAATATAACCCCTTTAATGATATATTTGAATGGGAACATGAATTTGAATATAAAATATCTGGTATTTCAAGAATAGATGATCTTGTAATTGTGACTACTTATTCAAATTGGGGTAAAAATTATACATCTCTATTAAGTTTTGAAACAGGTGAGAAATTTTGGGAAATTCAAAATATATTTTACTCTATCCACATAATTGACCACATTATTATTTTTTTGGATAAAAACAAATTTTTTAATGGTATTGATATTAAAACTGGAGACGAAAAATTCAAGGTAAAATCACCATTCACATGGACTACTCCTAAAATAATATTAATAAAGAATACTTATTTCATTTTTTCTTCAAAAAAAACATACCATTTAAATATTAATAATGGAAAAATAATGGAAACTAAACTTCCAAATAAAATTAACCCTAAAGAATTAGGAATAGTTTTAGATGAATTTCAAATAAATATTAACAGTATTCCTTCAAGTGATGCAGGATATATGTATATTGGAGATGCTGGTGTAGGTGGTGATTTTGGAGGAGGCGATGCCGGTGGTGGTGGCGGTGATGGAGGATGATTTTCTTAAAATTTAACTTTAATACATCTTTTTCAATCTCAATTTACTTAACCCTCCTAAAAATCTATTTATTGCCATTGGTGAAGGATGAAAAGGATTTCCTAACCTTGTTTTTCCTAAACAATAAATAATTGGTTTTTCGTTTTCTAATAAATTTAAAATATTAATAGACTGTTTTTTTAGATAAGACCTCCTATCAAGATAATTTCCCCAACAAAATAAAATTTTTTTAATATTAAATCTATCCTTTTGGATTAGATCTCTGATAAACTTTTCATTTTCATATATTAATTTAATATTGACTCTTTTGGGTAGCTTTTTTGGATTAGAAGCTCTTAATGGACACAAATTTATAAGAAGCCATCCATCACATCCATTTAATTTAGCTATTGTTTCGATATTCCTAGATGTTGGATCTAACTTGTTTTCATCAGCAGTACTTGGGTTAAGACCGACAGCTAATAGTATTGATTTACCCCTTCTACCTAATAAAAATCTTTTTTGCTTATCCGTCTCTGGTACGCAAATAATATTTTTTAAAATTTCTTTTTTCACTTATTTATAATGTTGTAAATAATAGCAAGAATATTAAATTTAAGTATTTAAAACAATACAAATTATTGTATGGAACTATTGGCATATGTATTGGCGATATTTGGACTAGTTATGCTTTTAAAAGGCATAAAACCCTCAATTGAATGGTTGAATAAGACAACCGATAAAGAACTTGTTAAAGGTATTGGATTAATTGCAGCGATAACAACTATCTTATTTTATATTTTCGTAATGTTTAATTTTTTAAGCAACTTTAAAATTTAACATGAAAGTCATTTCAAATTATTTAATTATTATTTTATTTTTTTCTTGTCAAAATATTATTCAAAAAAAAACTGAATATCAGTTAATTTGGAGTGATGAGTTTAATCAAAAAGTTCAAAATGTTGATACTTCAAAATGGTTTTTGGAAACCAAAGCTCCGAATAATGGAAGTTGGTACAATGATGAATTACAACACTATACAGATAGAATTGAAAATTCTTACGTAAGTGATGGAACATTAAAAATAATTGCTAAAAAAGAGCAGTATACAAACTCTGGTTCAACTCAACAATACACATCTGCTCGTTTAAACTCCAAAGTATCATTCACATATGGAAAAGTATTGGTTAGAGCAAAATTACCTGGGGCTAAGGGAACATGGCCAGCTATTTGGACACTAGGAAGCAATTACGAAACTGTTGGTTGGCCAGCTTGTGGTGAAATAGATATAATGGAACAACTTTTTGAAGATTTTGAAATGATACAATGTGCTATTCACACACCAGATACTCACGGGGGAAATACTATCGTAAAGCAAGTAGACTTAAGTGATGTGTCAGAGAATTTTCATGTTTATGGATTAGAATGGACTCCAGATAAATTAAAGTTTTATGTAGATGATTTTCACTATTTTACTTATCAACCAGATAATAAAACTCTAAAGAATTGGCCTTATATAAATGACCAATATATTCTGCTAAACATAGCTATGGGAGGAAATTTAGGTGGTGAAATAGATTTAAAATTTACACAAGACCAAATGGAGGTCGATTATGTGAGGGTTTATCAAAAAAAATAATGCTACTCAGTTTGAAAAGAAGATGCTGGTAAACCTTCCTTGTTAAATAATGAGGCAGTACTAGTATCTTTCCAACCATATCTTACAAACTTCGGATTCAATATTTTGTTATTCCAAACTATTACCTTGCCTCGATTTATTTTAGCTTTTGCTTCTTGAAATTTTTTGTCTTCACCAGCAATTTCAAAACCAAAAAGTTTGTTACCCTTTTTAGTGAGCCCAGAAGCAACGTGTTTGAAATAAATAATTATTTTGTTATTATTAATTTCCATTTTTTTGAACAATGGTCCTGAATCGATTATGTTTTTGCTATAATTTCTATTCAAAGCTATATTCGCCAATCTTAAACCTACAATACTTTTATTCGTTGGGTGAATCAGATTAAAGTTTTCAGTATTATCAAGAGTAACTACCATAGCAGTTTTTGAAAGTTTTAAAGTTGCTCTCTGAGCATCCCTTAATTCAGCTAACTTATTTTTACTTTGTCCATCATATTTATATGGTGCTAACTGTACAAAATAAAATGGGAAATTATAACCCCATTTATCTCTCCAATCATTAATTAATAATGGAAACAGCTTTCTATATTGTTTAGGTTTGGGAACATTTGATTCTCCTTGATACCATATAACACCAGCTATTTTATAATTTATAAATGGGTTTACCATGGAATTGTATAATACAACTGGAAGGCTTAAACAACATTCCTTTGGATCAGCATCTAAAACATTACCTCTGTTCTTATTTAACGGTACGGGATTATTATTGAGATATTTATATTTATTATATGTTGAATCTATTTTATTATCAAAGTCTCTTATAGTTCTCAATTTTTCCTCACTTACCCAACTTTCCGCTGGTGTGCCTCCCCAGCTAGAGCTAATAATACCAACAGGTATATTTAATTCTTTTTGAATTCTTTTTGCAAAAAAATATGCTGTAGCACTAAAGTATCTACTATTTTTTGGGTTGCTTTTTAACCATGAACCCTCTGCGGTATTAATTTTAGATAAAGTCACATTGTTTTTAACTGTAAACATTCTAATATTATTATTAAGAGAATTTAATATTTCCTCTTCCCCGTTGTCTATTGGTTCGTTAGGGAGGTAGCCTTCCAGAGTCATTTCCATATTTGATTGTCCTGATGCAAACCAAACTTCACCGAATAAAATATCTGAAATTACTTTTTCAATTTCACCTGATGTAATTTTCAATGAATGTGGCCCTCCAGCTTTTGGTGTATTTAATTCAGTCATCCAATTTCCATATTGATCAGATTCTGTGGATAATTTTATACCCCACGTCCCTTCAATATTAATAGTAGAATTAGGGTTGGATTTTCCCCAAATTTTGGATTTTGATTTTTGTTGTAAAACCATTCCATCAGAAAAAACATCCATTAATTCTAATTTTGAAGAATTTTTGGATGAACATCCTATAAACATCAAACATAAAATTGCTAAGCATCTAGGAAGTAGTTTTATCATATTAAAATTTTAAAAAAATTAAGGTTTAAAAAATTCCTCTTCAGTTATTTGAAAATAATTTCCTTTTTCTCTTGGATCAAAATAAAAATTAAAAATGTGTTGGTCACCATAGTTTATGGCTGTCCTTTCAAAGTCTTCAAAATAAAATTCTTTAGACTTGAATTGAACATAAAGACGAGTTATTGGTAACTCTTCAAATTTAAATTTATCTTTATTTCTAATATAAACATGACGTAGATATTTTTTTCTCTGATCTCTAATTACTACAATTATGTCGTGATCAACTTCATTTACAATTTCTAATGATGCATTTGATATCTCATTAAACTTATCCTCTGGAAATCTATTAACAAAAGTTTTATCACCCGTTTTACCTCTTTGAGCGCTTAACAGTGTTAAACTTATAAAAAATAAAGTAAATAGTTGTTTAAACATTCTTTGAGTTTTTTCAGTAAAATTTAATCATTCTAGGGTCTTTGTAATGAAACTAGATAAATCATCTTTAAATTTTTTCATTGAGGGTTTGTGTATGTACATCATATGTCCTGCTTCATAATAAGTCATTATAATATTGTCTTTTATTTCTGGAGCTAGATTCATATGAGTAATAGTATGCTCGACTCCATAAAATACAGTAGCTAAATCATAGTAACCATTCATTATTAATACTTTTAGATTTGGATCCTTACTCATTGCACTTGCCATATCAATTGAAGTATTTATTGCTATTTGAGTTCCCCAACCTCCATTTCCTTTATGACTCCAATCCCATTTAAAATCCTCATCTGCATATGCACTAGTTTTATAATTTAATTCTTTTGACACATTTAGTGAACCATGTAAATAATCTAAAAATCCTACTGTGTATGGAGGCGAAATCGCATCACTTTGAGGATCTGTAATAGCATATTGATTTTTTGGGTTTTCATTTATTCCAGTGTAGCGTGAATCTAATCGTCCAACTGTTTTGGATCCGTTCCTTAAAAGCTCATTAAAATACTCAGATGCTTTTACCTTTAAATTTGCTTTTAACCAGTATTCTTTTGTTAAGCCAGCAAATTTTACAAGTCCCTCTGCTATTCTATTTTTATGATTTTCTGAAATACTAGTCCCTTTAAAAAGAGCTGGAGTATACTCGTTTTCAGTAAATTCTCTTACTTTATCTATAAATGATTCCAAATTTAAAGAATTCATTTCTTTAGTTAATTTTTCGTGATAATGTGCTGTTGCTGAATAGGAAGGTAAATGAACTATATAAGGTAGGTCATCATTTGGAGGAAATGTTAAAGTTCTTAAATCGAAAACAGCAGAAACCATAATCACACCATTTAAAGCAAAGCCTTTATCTAAAAGGTAATTCATAACCCCAGCATTTCTAAATGTTCCATAACTTTCTCCAAGTAAATATTTAGGTGATTGCAGTCTATTATATTTTTTTAAAAATTGCATTATAAAAAGACTAGTAGATCTTATATCTTGGTCAACACCCCAAAAATCCTTCCCCTTACTCTCACCAATCAATTCACTTAAACCAGTTCCAATAGGATCCATCATAACAACATCTGCCATGTCGAGAATAGAATAAGGATTATCCTCTAATTTATATGGAGCAGCTTTGTTATAATAGGGATCAGACACAACAATTCTTTTTGGTCCCATTATACCCATATGCAACCAATATGAAGAAGAGCCTGGACCTCCATTAAATGAAAAGACAATTGGTCTATTATTTGTTTCACCTTGTTTAAAATAAGCCGTAAAGCCATGTAATGCAATAGGTTTATTTTTTTCATCGCGAAGTTCCATAGTACCTGCAATTGTATTAAATTTTAGATTTTGGCTACCTGTTTTGAGTGTTTGAATGCTTCTGAATACCTGAGCCTTCGGTATACTATCTTGTGCATAACTAGAAAAAACAATAAATAAAGCAACCGTTTTAAAGTAAATAAATGATTTCATTTTGTTGATTTAATGTTAAATATAATAACTTCAATATTAATTATTTTCAATATGATCGTTTCATGAATATTTATTATTTGTTACAATATGAAAATAATTTTAATCAATTAAAATTGATAAAAAGTGGATAGAAAATACATATATTTAAATTGACAAATGTATATCATTAATTACAATGAGAAAAAATAAAAAAGAATCAAGACGAAATTTTATAAAAAAAGGAATTGCTGCTTCATCAATATTTATTGTCCCTAGAAATGTTTTAGGTGGACCTGGATATATTTCACCTAGTGATCAATTAAATATTGCAGCAATTGGATCTGGAGGGAAAGGGGCTAGTGATATAAGTTACGCTTCAGTAAATGGGCGTGAGAGAATTATTGCTCTTTGTGATGTAGACTTTTCAGGAAGTGCGTCTAGTACTGCAAAAAAATTTCCCACTGCAAAGCGATATGTTGATTATCGTACTATGTTAGATAAAGAGAAAGACATTGATGCTGTAACTATTTCTACACCAGATCATGTTCATGCCCCTGCAGGAATGTTTGCTATGGAAAGGGGTAAACATGTTTACATTCAAAAACCTATGGCTCATAATATAAAAGAAGCCAGAATTTTAACACAAATGGCAAGAAAACAAAAAGTTGTTACCCAAATGGGAAACCAGGGCGGATCAAACCCATATCTTAAAATGGTTCAAGATTGGATTGATAGAGGAAAACTAGGTGCAATATCTGAAGTAAAAATCTGGACAAATAGACCAGTATGGCCACAAGGAGTTATGATGCCAAAAGCAAATCCCAGTTTAAAACCTGAAGCACTTAATTGGAATTTATGGCTCGGTCCTGCAAAAGAAAAGCCATATACACCAAATATGCACCCTTTTAGCTGGAGAGGTTGGTGGGAATATGGAACCGGAGCTTTGGGTGATGTTGGATGTCACTTAATTGACATTCCATTTAGAACTTTGGGATTAAAATATCCGACTTCTGCTGAATGCAGTGTTGGGAGTGTTTTTTCAAAAATGTGGAGTCCAGACTATATCCCTGAAGGATGTCCGCCATCTTCAATGATTACAATCAACTTTGATGCTACTGAAAAAAGTAATTCTCCTATACAAATGACTTGGAGCGATGGCGGTATAAGGCCTCCTCATCCAGAAATAATTCCTCCAAATAATGATATAGGTGGTGCAAATAGTGAAAACGGAGTTTTAATCATAGGAGAAAAAGGAATTATTTCTACTAACATAAATGATAGCTCTCCTCTAATGCCTAAACTTTATTTAAATAACGGGACAACTAAATTTGGTCCTGAAGAAGAAAATTTTCCTGAGCCTGAATATGGGCACCAAAGAAAATGGGTTGATGCTTGTAAAGCAGGATTTAAAAGCAAAGAACATCTTTCTTTGACCTCTTCATTTGATTATGCAGGACCCATGACTGAAACTGTATTAATGGGTAATTTAGCTATTAGAAGTTATATGCTACGGGAGGAAAAATCAAAAGGAAGAATAGACTATTATGCCCGTAAGAAATTACTTTGGGATGGTGAAAACATGAAAATTACTAACCTTGAAGCAGCTAATCAGTTTGTATCTCGAGAATATCGTGACGGTTTCGGTATTTAGATAAAAATTCATTTTTAAAAAAATCCTGTTTACTCAACAGGATTTTTTTATAATAAATAATAAAAAACAACCTTTAGAATTTAAAAAAACTACATTTGCCACCATAAAATAATTCATGGCAACATTTAAGTCCTTAGGCCTTAATTCTAAGCTTCTACATTCTATAGAAAAACTCGGTTTTGAAACTCCTACTGAAGTACAGGTTAAAGTAATCCCTCTTCTTCTTGATAGTACTACAGATCTTATTGCATTAGCACAAACAGGGACAGGAAAAACTGCTGCATTTGGATTTCCATTACTACAGCTTATAAATACAAAAAGTAAAAATACTCAGGGCTTAATCCTTTCTCCAACAAGAGAACTATGTCTTCAAATAACAAACGATTTGTCAGTTTACGCTCAAAATCAAAAAAGCATAAATATAGTTGCGATCTATGGAGGAGCTAACATTTTTGAACAGGCTAAAAGAATAAAACGTGGATCTCAAATTGTTGTAGCTACTCCTGGTCGTCTTAAAGATATGATAAGAAGAAGGTTTGTAAATATTAGTAAGATAAAATATTGTGTTTTGGATGAAGCAGATGAAATGCTAAATATGGGATTTTATGAGGACATAAAAGATATTCTTAAAAGTACCCCGAAAGAGAAAAATTCTTGGTTATTTTCTGCAACAATGCCATCTGAAGTAAGTTTTATAGCTAGAAAATTTATGTCCAAGCCGAGGGAAGTATATATCGGAAAAATAAATACTAGTTCTAAAAATATAATTCATCAATACTATGTTGTTTCGAGAAACGAGAGATACTTAGCATTAAGATCTGTTATAAGTTTAAATAAAGATATTTTTGGATGTGTTTTCTGCAGAACTAAAATAGATACACAAAAGGTATCAGAAAAATTAATTAATGATGGATATAAAGCGGCTGCCATTCATGGTGACTTAAGTCAAAACCAAAGAGACGCAGTTATGCAATCCTTTAGAAAAAAGAAAATTCAACTTCTTATTGCTACCGATGTTGCTGCTAGGGGAATAGATGTTGACGATATAACTCATATAATCAATTATCGCTTACCAGACGAAATTGAAACCTACACTCATAGAAGTGGAAGAACAGGTAGAGCACGAAAACAAGGTGTCTCAATAATTTTTGCCACAAAATCCGAAGAAAAAAAAATTAGACTGATAGAGAAGAAATTAAATATTAATGTACCTCGACAAGAAATGCCTTCTTATGAAGTAATTTTAAATAGTAAGATTGGTTCCTGGATTAATGAGATATTAAAAACTCCTATAAATAGCAATTTAAAAAGCTACTTGCCTGGAGTGATTAAAAGTTTCATAAACATAGATAAAGAATTACTTATTGAATTAATGCTTTCAAAGGAGTTTGAAAAATATGATTTAAATCTACATGATAAAAATTCAGATGATCAAGCAAATAATAAAAAAAATAATTATGATCGTTTTTTCATAAATATTGGTGCAAGAGATCAGTACGATTGGCAGACCCTAAAAGATTTTTTGAGTTCTTATCTTAAAATTGATAAAAATGATATTTTTCAGGTAGAGGTTATGAAAAATTTTTCCTTTTTCTCTATCAAAAAAATTCACACAGCTTTGGTTTTAAAATCTTTTGAAAATGTCGTAATGGATAATCGAAAAGTTTCTGTTGAATTAACTAAAAAAAGTAAAACTTTTTCCTTCAATTCAAGTCAGAAAAAGAAAAAGAGTATCAAAAAAAGAAGATTTAAATAATTTTAAAGTTTTCGTATCCAAATATTTCTATAAGATACCTCACCATCTCCATGGTCTTGGAGCATTAGTGATCTATGTGTTCCCCCTTTCATACGATCAGTAAGTTTATCTCTTTTAGTTTCTATCACTCCCAAATAACTTGTTGTCCCTTGTATTTTAGTATTATTTTGAATTAAAACCCCATTATGAAATATTGTGAAAGTTCCTGCCTTTATTTGTTCACCTTGTTCATTATATTTTGGTTCGTTAAAAACAATATCATAGACTTGCCACTCTCCAGGTGGTCTTGACGCATTTACTAAAGGAATACTTTGCTTATATATTGATCCTGCTTGACCATTTGAATAGGTTCTATTTTGATAGCTATCTAAAACTTGGACTTCATATCTTCTTTGAAAGAATATCCCACTATTTCCTCTACTCTGACCACTACCTTTTACAACCTCAGGTGTTTTCCATTCAATATGTAATTGAATTGAACCGTGTTCAAATTTTGTTTCAATACTTCCTGTTCCTAATTTAACAGTCATTGATTTATCTTTATTTAAGTTCCATTTTACAGGATCTTTAGTTACCGAATGATGCCAATAATCAAAATTTGTTCCATCAAAAATAATAATTGCATCACTTGGAGGTAAATTATTACTTCCTGGTACAACTACCTGTGGTTCTGGTTCCCATACTTCAAAATCTTCTGGATTTGGTGATTTTTGTGAATAAGTAATCTCAAGAATTAATAATAAGTAAAATATTTGTTTCATAGTGTATAAATTAGACGTAAACAATCCACTTTATTTATCTAACAAATTAGTGAAATTATATGATTAACTAAAATTGGAATATTAATTTTATATTTTTATATTATTAACAAAATTCGGCTCAAATGGAAACGATAATTAATTACTTCGAGACGATTCCTTCTTCACATAGGAGCTTAATCTTAATTGGAGGCTTAAGTTTTTTTTGGATATTAGAAAACAACTTGTTTTTATTTAAGTTTAAATATAAAAAATGGCAGCATGCTCTTCCTAATTTGTTTTTCACTATCACCACTATCGTTATTAATTTTGTTTTAGCTTTTTTATTACTAAATACGTCTGATTGGGTAAATGATATTGAGTTTGGACTGCTTCACTGGATTCCTGATACATCTTTATGGATTAAGGTTATATTTGGTATCTTATTATTAGATCTAATTGGAGCATACACACCTCACTGGGTTGAACACAAAATTAAACCTCTTTGGATGATCCATTTGGTTCATCACAGTGATCATCATGTTGATACCACTACTGCAAATAGGCACCACCCTCTAGAAAGTATAATTCGATTTGGATTTACTCTATTAGGAGTTTTTTTAATAGGAGCAAATATTGGAACAATTATGTTATATCAATCAATCTCAATAATTGCTACTCAATTTAATCATGCAAATATTAAACTACCAAAAAAAATTGATTTATACTTAAGCTATTTAATTGTTTCTCCAGATATGCATAAAACACATCATCACTATAGACTACCATATACTGATGCGAACTTTGGAAATATTTTCTCAATTTGGGATCGCTTATTTGGAACTTATATTCCATTTGATAGAAAAAAATTAGTTTATGGAGTAGATGTTTTCTTTGATGAAAAAGGGAATAGAAAAATTAGTAATTTGTTAAAACAACCTTTCCAACCCTATTCTAAACCTACACTCACTCCTAAAACTGAAATCTAACTTAATATTGAAATTAATTCAGATAAAGGATAAGTCTCTTGTGAACCACTTTCCATATTTTTTAAAACGAAATTTTGTTGTTTCAATTCTTCTGACCCGATAAGAACTACATTTTTAATTTTTTTAGAATTAGCGTAGCCCAATTGCTTTTTTAATTTAGCTTCTACAGGGTATATCTCGCATGAAATATTTAACTCCCGTAATTGGTTTACATACTTATAAGAAACTTGTATAGCATCATTTCCAAAGTTTGTGAATAGAACTTTTGTTTTAGTCTGGAGTGTGTCGGGAAAAAGATTTAATTCCTCCATCAAAAGGTATATTCTCTCAAAACCAAAAGAAATTCCAATTCCACTCATATTATTTAAACCAAATTTTCCTGTTAAATCATCATATCGTCCACCGCCTCCAATAGAACCAATTTTAGTACCTGATGGAGGTTCCATTTCAACAATCATTCCAGTATAATAATGTAATCCTCTAGCTAAGGTTAAATCTAACTCAAGATTAGCATAACCGTCATTTTTACTTTCAATATTTTCAAAAATAAATTCTAATTCATTTATCCCAATTAAGCCCTCTTTATCGGATGAAAAAAGCTTTTTAAGTTTTTCAGTTTTTTGAAGTAGTGTTCCTTTTATATCCAATATTTCCTGGAGTTTTTCAATAGATTTTGTAGAAAAGTTATTATGGCTGAGTTCATCAAAAACACCATCTTTTCCAATTTTGTCTAACTTGTCAAGTATGACTGTAAAATCATATAATCTAGATTTAGCTCCCAAATATGATACTATACCAGCTAGTATTTTCCTATGATTAACTTTCATCGTAACACCCTCAATTTTTAAATCCATAAAGACTTTATTGTATAATGAAAGGATTTCTAATTCTTGCCATAAAGATTTATCTCCTACAATATCTGCGTCACACTGATAAAATTCCTGAAAACGGCCATGTTGTGGTCTATCTGCTCTCCATACAGGCTGTATTTGATATCTTCTAAAAGGAAAAATTAATTTGCTTTGATGCTGTGCAACATAACGTGCAAAAGGAACTGTGAGGTCATATCGAAGTGCTTTTTCTGAGATTGAATAAATAAACTTTTTATTTTCTCCATTTGAAAACGCATCGATATCAGCTTTTCTGATTTTATCCCCAGAGTTTAAAATTTTAAATACAAGGCGGTCTCCTTCATCACCGTAAACTCCTGTGAGTGTATCCAGTCTTTCAAAAGTTGGGGTTTCTATTGGTGAGAATCCATAACATTCAAAAGCTTTTTGTAGTTTATCTTTTATATAATTACGCTTCACGATCTCTTCAGAGGAGAAATCACGAGTACCTTTTGATGTGGATGGCTTTATAGACATTTATAATCTTATCCTACAAATATCTTCTATTTTGACGAATTCTGAAAATAACTTTTGAGACGTTGATATCTCTCCCCTTTTGTCATTATTGCCCCCTTTTTTAATTGGTTATAAATAAAAAGATTCCTTGAGGGTGAATAGGATTTTGATGCTTCAAATAATTCAACGGAATCCTGATGAATTTTTTTTAACATAATTTCAAATCCTTTTGAGGTAGTTAGATCTACAGTTTTAGATTTTAATTTAACAACAATTAAATGAGCTAACTTTTTATTGGTTTCAAATAAAAATACTTGATCAGGAGTTAGAAAATCCATAAACTCGCATTCAGTCAAAATTTTTTCCCAAACTATATCACTAAAAAGATTTATATAATTACTTATTTCTCTAGGTTTATTTTTTTTGATATTATCCCACTCATCTTTATCAATCCCTTGCGAAGAAAGAAAAACTGAAAACTCTCTATGCATTTCATGCAATTGTTTTTCTGTTAATTTATGATAACGCATAGAAACAAAAAACCCACTTGCATGTGGGTTTAATATTATTTTTTGTTTTCTGGAACTATTTCAAAAGGAAGTTCAAAAGACACTTCCCGATGAAGCCTTATTTTAGCAACGTATTTCCCAAGTCTTTTAATATTTCTTCCAGGAAGAGTTACAAATTTCTTATCAAGTTCAGAACCCTTTTTGCTAATTGCACTTGCAAGATCCAAATTTGTTACTGATCCAAATAATTTGTCTCCAGAACCAACTTTTGATGTTATTTTGATATTCAAAGATTTTATTTTTTTTGCAATTTTGTTGGTTTCATCAATAATAGATTTTTCTTTGAATTCTCGTTGTTTTAAATTTTCAGCTAAAACTTTACGTGCAGATTCAGTTGCAATGATAGCCTTTCCTTGAGGAATTAAAAAGTTTCGTCCATAGCCATTTTTAACATTTACAATTTCGTCTTTAAACCCAAGATTCTGAACATCTTCTTTTAATATAAGTTCCATAATTAGGTATTTTATTTTAACATATCCGCTACATAGGGCATCAATGCCAGGTGGCGGGCTCTTTTTATAGCTACTGAAACCTTTCTTTGATATTTTAATGAAGTCCCTGTAAGTCTTCTAGGTAATATTTTACCTTGCTCATTTACAAATTTCAATAAAAATTCAGGATCCTTGTAATCAACATATTTAATTCCTGAGCGCTTAAATCTACAATACCTTTTCTGTGTTGATGTATCAATATTTAAAGGAGTTAAATATCTTATTTCTCCTTCTTTTTTTCCTGTATTTTGTTCTTCTATCTTAGACATCACTTACTATTTGGCTTTATCTCGTCTGATTCTTTTTTCAGCCCATACTTGAGCATGTTTATCTAGCTTAACAGTCAAGTATCTCATGACTCGTTCATCTCGACGAAACTCAAGCTCCAAATCTTTAACTAATTCATTTTTAGAAGAAAATTGAAAAAGATGATAGAAACCACTTTTTTTGTTTTCGATAGGATAAGCCAGTTTTTTAAGACCCCAATTCTCTTGATTTGAAATTGTACCTTTATGACCTTTTATCAACTCAATATATTTCTGAACTGCTTCCTCTATCTGTGATTCAGACAGAACGGGATTTAAAATGAAAACAGATTCGTATTGATTCATATTATTTTTATTTGGATGGCAAAATTACACTACTATTTAGTTAAACACAAATAAAATTTATAATTATTTCTAAGAAATAATTTAAATCAATACTGATCTGTTAAGATTGAAATAAATTTTAATTAATGTTTAAAGAATATTACTATATTTATAGACTTGAACATAAGTAGGTTAAGTTCAAGGTAAGATTTGGGGCAAAAGGAGGAATTTTATTCCTCCTTTTATATTAATAAGGATCTACATCAAAATTAACCCTTACATTACGAAATACAGAAATTGTTTGAAAACTTTTAAAAACTTTATTTAGAAGGTCTTTCAAGGAACTAGAATTTAAATTTGAATCTACTTTAACGAGTATTTCTTTGATGTAAAAATTCCTAATTCTCGACACTGCAGGAAAAGTTGGGCCTAAAATTGTTCCATTATAAGATTGTTTTAAAACATTTGAGAACCAATTAGAAGATTTATTAATAATGTCAAATTGACGACATTTAAATGTAATTTTTATCATACGGTAATAAGGTGGATAACGGTACTGTTTTCTCTCTTTTTTCTGCATCTTAAAAAGTGCCTCATAATTATGTTCAATTACTTGTTTTAAAGTTAAATTTTCTGGCTCATATGTCTGTATAATTACTTTTCCTTTTTGATCTGATCTTCCTGCACGACCAGCAACTTGACATAACATTTGATAACTTCTTTCGTGAGCTCTGAAATCGGGGAAATTTAAAATATGATCTGCATTAATAACACCCACCAGTAGAACATTTTTAAAATCCAACCCCTTAACTACCATTTGGGTTCCAACTAAAATTTGTATTTGTTCTTTTTCAAAAGATTCAATTATCTTATCGAAATCCCATTTGCCCCTTGTAGTATCCCAATCCATTCTTTTTACTTTAATATCAGGAAAAAATTCATTTATCTGTTTTTCAATTTGTTGTGTTCCTACTCCTTTTGTAGTTAAAGTTAACATTCCACAAGAATTACATTGATTTGGCATATGAATACTATATCCACAGTAGTGACATTTTAATTGGTTTGTAATTTGGTGATATGTTAATGAAACATCACATTGCACACACTGAGGTGAATGACCGCAACTTAAACACTCAAGAATAGGAGCATATCCCCTTCGATTTTGAAATAATATCACCTGTTTTTTTAAATTAAGAGTTTCTTGGATTGAAGAAATTAAAGATTCTGAAAACATACCTTTCATTCTTTTCTTTTTATGAGACAGTTTTAAATCTATTAATTCAATTTTTGGAAGTGAGATTCCTCCGTAACGCTCTGTTAATTTTACGTAACCATATTTTCCATTTTTAACGTTTTCGGTAGTCTCTATTGATGGTGTAGCTGAACCCAAAACTACTTTGGCATTTATTGTATTTGCCAAATAAATAATACTATCCCTTGCCTGATATCTAGGTGCTGGATCAATCTGTTTGTAAGAATTTTCGTGTTCTTCGTCTACTATAACTAGAGACAAGTTTTTAAATGGTAAAAGAATTGAAGACCTTGCTCCTACAATTATTAACCCATTTGAATCTCCATTTAATACTTGTTTCCAAACTTCGGTTCTTTCGTGAATTGAAAATCTCGAGTGATAAACTAAAACTCTATCTCCAAATCTAGCTTGTAGACGATTAAGAATTTGAGATGTTAATGAAATTTCAGGAATAAGATATAATATTTGTTTTCCCTTTTGAACATGTTTTTTTAAAAGAGACATGTAAACTTCTGTTTTACCTGAAGCTGTAACTCCTTCAAGTAAAACTACATTCCTATTCAGTAATTGATTATTTATTTTTTCAAAAGCAATTTTTTGAGCATATGAAAGTTTTTTGATTACATTTTCATATTTATTTTTTCTAATTATATTTCTATTGATTTCTTGATATTTTTCATTCAAAATTTCTTTATCAATTAAAGATTTTATTGAAGCACTATTGATATTTGTAATTTCCTTTAAAGTAGAAACTTTTATCCAAGAATTTAAGTTTTTATAATTATCAATTAATGCTAGAATAATTGCCTTTTGTTTTGGTGCTTTGTTCAAATCATTAAATAATTTTTTTAGATTTTTACTTTCATTATAAATCGAATTTAATTGCACTACCCTTTCTTTCTTTGGCTTAAATTTTTCTTCAACTCTTTGCTTAATAATAGCTGCTTTCTTACTAATCAAACTCATTACTAGGGGGAGAACTTTTTTCAAATCAGTAATTTTACTAATATCTAGTAAAGTCAAATTTTGCTTTTGAAGTCCTTCATAAACCAAAAATTCAAGATCTGTTAAAGAATTTAATTGTTCTTGCGTTATTTCAAGTTTTACTATAACTGTTTTACTTTCTAAAAGTAATGCGGAGGGCACACTAGCCTTTAAGATTTCTCCTAGAGAGCACATGTAATATGAGGATAACCAATCCCAAAATTTTAACTGTATTGCAGTGACAAGTGGTGTTTTATCCAATATCATATGAATTGGTTTAGGTTCGTATATTTTTGGAATTTTATCGTGTATCTGTTTTACAATAGCTGTATAAATTTTTTCTTTACCAAAAGATACAGTAACTCTAAAACCAGGTTTAATTTTAAAAAATTGTTCTTCTGTTAAGTAATAAGTGTATGTTTTCTTAAGCGCCAAGGGTAGAATTACATCAACAAAATATCTTGGGGAGTTAGCTTGCATTTTTAAAGTCCTTGGGATCTCTTTTAAATCTTGTCAATGTCGCATTTAATTCGAATCCAAGAAGTAAAATATTTGAATTTATCCATATGTATAAGAGGAATATTAATAACGCACCTATAGATCCATAAAGTTGATTATAATTTGAAAAATTTTCAATATAGATTCCAAATCCATAAGTGGTAAAAAAGAAAAGTAGAGTCGTCATTAAAGCTCCTGGCGTAAAGAATTGATTTTTTCTTCTCTCTACAGTCCCAAAATAATAGAGAATGCTAACTGTTAAATAAGCGAATAATCCAAAAAAAGCAAATTGACCAAGCCTTGTCCAACGTATTTCTGAAGGAATTAGAGAATTCAAATTATTAAGGATATAAAACTCAAAATAAAAAAATATAATGACAGCAATTAAAGATAAAAATGCTAAAAGCACACTCACTCCGACTGATAGAAAATATTGTTTGAAAAAATTTCTGGAGAAATTTACATGATAAGAAACTTCAAAACTTCCAAAGATTGCAGAGATTCCATTTGCTGAAAGAAAAATTGATAATAAAAAAACTGATGATAACAATCCCCCTCTTGGTTTTGTCCTAATATCTTCGAATATGTCTGCAAAAAATGTTTGAGTTTCTAGGGGTAAAAATAATTCTATGTAGTTTAAGAAGGTTTGGTCGAAATTTTCTATTTTAATGAAAGGTATTAAATCAATAAATGGGATTAAATTTAAAATGAACAATAAAAAAGGGAACAATGCCATAAAAAAACTAAACGATATGCTACCAGCTCTGTAAGTTAATGCACCTTTTACAATCCCGATAATGTACATTTCTAATAAATCATAAACTGAAAATCCATAAAACCCAATAGGTTTAACGGCTTTTAAGAAAAATACAAATGACTTTATTACAGGTAGTTGTAAGAATTTTGACATGTTTGAATTGTGAATTACTAAACAAATATAAAATGCTTAATAAGATTAATAGTTAAATCTATAAAAAATCAATAGCCTTTGTAACTTTAATAAATGGAAATAGAATTGATATGCATAGGAAAAACAGATAAAACTTTATGGTCTGATTTAGTAAAATTTTATGAGAAAAGAATTAACTATTACATTAAATTTTCAATTACATATCTTTCTGATGTTAAAATCTCAAAAAAGACATCACCAAAAAAGATAAAAGATGAAGAATCTAAAAAATTTTTTCAGAAATTAAAATCTAGTGATGATGTAATATTACTTGATGAAAAAGGAAAAAATTTAAATTCAATTAACTTTGCTAAAGAATTGGAAAGAAATTTAAGTAAAGGAAAGAAGAAATTAGTTTTTTTAATAGGAGGAGCATATGGATTTTCTGATAAAATTTATAGTGAATTTTCTAATCATTTGTCTCTATCAAAAATGACATTTTCTCACCAAATGATTAGATTATTTTTCTGCGAACAATTGTATAGAGCATTTACTATAATTAAAAATCATCCTTATCACAATAAATGAAAATAATTTTTGCTACACAGAATCAAAATAAACTAATAGAGATCAAAAATCTTATATCTAGTTCATATTCTATTTTGAGTTTGAATGATATTAATTGTAAAAAAGAGATTGAAGAAATAGGATTAACTCTAGAGGCTAATGCTAAAATTAAAGCAGATTTTGTTAGATTTAAATATGGGTTAAATTGTTTTTCTGATGATTCTGGTTTGGAAATTGATGCCTTAAATGGTGCGCCCGGAGTTTTATCTGCTCGATATTCTGGTCCTGAAAAAGATAATGAAGCCAATATCAGAAAAATTTGGAGTGAATTAAATGGGAATTCTAATACTAAAGCGCGTTTTCGATCAGTTTTTTTTATTCACCTAAATAACAAAAAATATTGTATTGAAGGTCAAGTAGAAGGAAATATAATTTTTGAAAAAAGGGGAACCGGAGGATTTGGTTATGATCCCATATTTATCCCCAAAGGATATAATAAAACCCTCGCAGAGTTGGGGCCCATAGAAAAAAATAAAATTAGTCATAGAGCACAAGCAACCAAACAATTTCAAAAAATATTGAATGATAACATAAAGAACATTTATTAATCTATGATACTAAGGTTTTAAATGATTTTTATATAATTTTAAGGCATGAGGAAGATTACCTTTATCCTGATATTCGTTTTTTCATTCAATGCAATATCTCAAGAAGATTTTAAAGCTGTTGTTGAAAATGAATCTACAGGATTACCCATGTCTAGTGTTCATGTATTAAATCTAACTAAGGTTATTGGTGTTATAACAAATCAAAAGGGAGAATTCGAAATAGGCGCCCAGGTTAATGATACTCTATATTTTTCTTATTTAGGTTTTAAACCTTTAAAAATTGCCGTAACAAACGATATGTTAAAATTTGGGAATTTTAAATTCATAATGACAGCTATTGCTTTCGCTCTTGAGGAGATAGAAGTTCGCCCATATCAACTAACTGGTTATTTGGACATTGATGTGAAAAATGCTCCAGTAAATACTGCTAAAAGATATAGTATATCAGGTTTGCCAAATCTTGGTTATGAATCTGGTAATAGAAAATTAGGTACTTTTTCTAAAGCTGTGGGAAAATTATTCAATCCAGTTGATTTTCTTAGTAACATTTTTAGCAGAAATGCTATGCAAATGAAAAAAATAAAACTTATGAGAGAAGACGATGAAATTAAAAACCTACTCGTTTCAAAATTTGATCGCCAGGTTTTAATTCAGCTTTTAGGAATTAGAAAAATAGATATAGATGATATACTTAGAAATTGTAATTATTCAGATACTTTTATGAATGAAGCAAACGATTTACAAATTCTTGAGGCAATTTCAAGGTGTTACGAAGAATATCGAATCCTACAATTATAATTAAATAAGTAAGCTTTTTAAAAAATTTTAATTCTTTAACTGCAATCGAAAAAAAAGGGATTAAATTTTGAATTATTTGTTAATTGGTCCACATGAAAATTTTTTGTAGTACTTTATCATAGATTAAGATTAGTTTTTAAAAGTTGAGCATACGAAAGCTAAATTTACTTGTATCTTTGTAAATTAAATTATTTAATAATGTTATTAACCGCACTTAATGCCATTTCTCCAATCGATGGTCGTTATCGGTCAAAAACAAAAATCCTCTCATCATTTTTCTCAGAGGAAGCTTTGATAAAATACAGAGTTAGAGTAGAGATTGAGTATTTTATCTCTTTATGTGAGTTACCACTCCCCCAACTTGAATCATTCAATCCTTCACTTTTTGAGGAACTAAGAAGTATTTATAATCATTTTACAAATGAAGATGCATTAGAAGTAAAAGAAATAGAGATTAAAACTAATCATGATGTCAAGGCGGTGGAATATTTTATAAAAAAAGAATTTGATAAACTTGAAATCCAAAATTTTAAAGAATTTATTCATTTTGGATTAACATCACAAGATATAAATAACACCGCAATTCCACTTTCTATTAAGAATGCCATTGAATCAATATATCTTCCAAATTTAGATAAAATTATAGATGCACTGATTTTAATGGTCAATGAATATAAAAATATTCCACTTCTTGCTAGAACTCACGGTCAGCCAGCATCCCCCACTAGACTTGGAAAAGAAATTGATGTTTTTGTAAAAAGACTTAATACTCAAAAAAATATTCTTCTCAAACTACCATTTGGAGCTAAATTTTCTGGTGCGACTGGCAATTTCAATGCACATCATGTCGCTTACCCAGAGATAGATTGGAAAACATTTGCTAAAAGATTTGTTGAAAATAAATTAGGTTTGAATTATTCTTTTCCAACAACACAGATTGAACATTATGACTCATTTGCTGCGCTTTGTGATTCTATGAAAAGAATCAATACTATTTTGATAGACTTAAATCGTGACATTTGGCAATATATTTCAATGGATTATTTTAAACAAAAAATCAACAAAGATGAAGTTGGGTCATCTGCAATGCCACATAAAGTAAATCCAATAGATTTTGAAAATTCTGAAGGAAATCTTGGCATTGCAAATGCAGTATTTGATTTTTTTGGAACCAAATTACCAATATCTAGATTACAAAGAGATCTTACTGATAGCACAGTTTTAAGGAATATTGGTGTTCCCTTTGGTCATACCCTTATTGCTTTTGAGTCAATTTTTAAAGGTTTAAATAAGCTTGAAGTCAATACAATAAGGATAGAGGATGATCTAAATTCAAATTGGGCTGTTGTTGCAGAAGCTATACAAACTATATTAAGAAAAGAAGGTTACCCCAACCCCTATGAAGCACTTAAAGAATTTACAAGAACAAATTCGAAAATAAATAGAGAAGCTATTCAAAAATTTATTGAAACACTAAATATTAAAGAAGAAATCAAATCTAAATTAAAAACGATAACTCCATTTAACTATACTGGTATTTAATAAACAATGTATAATCAAAGTAACACATCTTTTACAAAAATTGGAAGTATATATTTCTTTATTTTAACTGTAATTTTAATTGGATGTTCAAATGATACCGAAGAAGAAAATTCTCGATCTGAAAGTAATTTAGATTCTGACGATATTGCTGTAGATCTAGACGGAGAATTACAGATAAGTGATTTTGTATGGAAAGGATTAAATGAGTTTTATTACTGGCAAGAAAAGGTTGAAGCTCTCTCTGACGAAAAGTTGAACAATGAAAAGTCCTACGCAAGTTTTATTAGTAAAAATTCAGATCCGGAAATATTTTTTAATTCTTTAAAGCATCCAGAGGATAGGTTTAGTTGGATAGAAAAAAACTATATAGATTTAGAAAATACACTGCAAGGAATATACTCTACAAATGGGGTTGAATTTGGTTTATTATATGCTTGCGAAAATTGTAATGAATTAATTGGCTTCGTAAAATACATACTTGAAGATTCAGATGCTGATGGAAAAAATATTCAAAGAGGAGATTTTTTTACTGCAGTAAATGGTGTCAAATTAACTTCAAATAATTATAGATCACTTTTATTTAGTGAAAATTTATCATATACATTAAATATGTCTTCATTACAGAGTGGAACATTAATTGGTAATGGAATTAATGTTGAGCTCACAAAAGAAGAAAACTTTAAAACTAACCCAATTCAGATAAGTAAAATCCTTTCTATATCAAATTCAGAGAAGGTTGGGTATTTAATGTACAATCAATTCGTAGCTGACATAAGTAATAATTTAAATGAGACATTCGCTTATTTTAAAACTGAAGGCATTACTGAATTAATTATTGATTTGAGATATAACGGTGGTGGATCAGTCCAAAATTGTGTTGAATTAGCAAGTATGATAACAGGCCAATTCAATTCTGAAATTTTTGCCGAAGAAATATGGAATCAAAAACTATTAACCTACCTGGAAGAACGTTTTGGTAGAGAATCATTAATTAACCGCTTTGTTGACAAATTAGGAAATGAAGAACCTATAAATTCCCTAAATTTCAATAGAGTTTACATAATTACTTCATCTGAATCTGCATCGGCAAGTGAATTACTTATAAATGGACTAGCTTCTTATATAGAAGTAATTCAAGTTGGAGAAAAAACTTTTGGAAAAAATGTAGGGTCAATTACTGTTTACGATTATATCGATAATGAAAAAACAAAAAACCCTGACCATACTTATGCAATGCAACCTATAGTTTTAAAAATTGCAAATAGCGATGGCTACGCTGACTATATAGAAGGGCTAGAACCGACAACTGAAGTTTATGAAGATATTCGAAATCTTGGAATTTTAGGAGATCCAACCGAACCTTTATTAGCAACAACTCTAAATTTAATTTCTGACACCGGAAAATTTAAAATACCAAAAGCGTTACTAACAAAAAAGTTTCTAGTTAAAGATCCAGCAATGCTAAAAAAACAAAAAATGTTTGTTGACAAAAATCTATTGTTTTATAATCGATAACTGAGTCCACCAATCATGTTTCTGCCTCTAGTAGCGTATCCTTCAATCTCAATATAATTTTCATTGAAAAGATTTGTTACATGTAAAAACAATCTTGTTGATTTATTTTTAAATATATATGAAAAACTTAAATTAATTAGTTGATAGTTATCTAAAATTGTTTTGTTATCTAGTCCAAGTCTTTTACCTACTATTTGAGTATTTAAATCAAAATTGAAGTTTTCAGAAAATTTAAAGTTTAATCTGGTCACAGATGAAAAATTTGGTAAATTTCTTAGATCACCGTCTTTAGTATAAGTAAAGGTCATTTGATGATCCAAATTTAATTTTTTGGAGATATAGCCTTTTAAGTCAAATTCTGCTCCATAATAACGAGCATCTGAAACAGAATTTTCATATCTATATGACGTTAGATCATATATCAATGACGGTGACTCTAAACGGTTAAAATAAGTAGTGTTTATATTCCAATCATAAAATTTAAATATAAATCCTGTTTCAAAGGTATTATTTTCCTCAGGTTCTAAACCAGGATTACCGGAGTATGGATCAAAAAGTTGAAATAAGCTTGGAGAAATAAATGCAGTACTATACGATGAAATAAATTTTAAAGAATTCCTATCTTTTTCAATCAATTGTAATGAAGGATTTAAACTATATGTAAAATGACTGCCATAACTACTGTGATTATTCAAACGCCCTCCAAAATTAAATCTAAAATTACTTGTTATATTAGTCACAACATTACCAAATAGGTCTGATTGATTAATTCGCTGACCCCCTTCGTAATCAGCATAATTATTTTGTATTAAAGCTCCTACAACGGTGTAAATATTTTTTTTTAAAATATATTTATTATATAGTTCAACTTGAGTATTTTCTGAGGAAGTTTGAAAAGGAAAAGTACTTTGAAAATCTCTATCTGTCTTTTGATAACTTAACCTTGAAGAAATACCTCCGTCTTTATAATCATAATTGGGATTCAAGTATATTCTATTCATTTGTGTGGAAAGATTAAAATCAGCGTCCTCTAGTGGAAAACTGTTATCATAATCAGATTGAATATCATAATGGTCAAAACCGAACTTCAATTCAAAATTTGATTGTGAATTGTAATCGAATGATAATCCATAGTTAAGATTATTGAAAGGGTCTTTTTCCTCGCCTAAAACTGCACTCATTCCTGTAGCATTGTGATGGGCAAAATAAGCCCTTGTTCTGATGCGATCACTACCTCCACTTAGACTAAAGTTGTTTTTAAATAAATTTATATCTCTTTTGGTTTCTTGACTATTTTGAGAACCTAAACTGCTTTGCAAGGAAAAATTAAAACCTTGTTCAATTTTTTTTGTTTTTATATTTATAACTCCAGTTGCAGCAGAGCTTCCATAAAGACTACTTGCCGCGCCTTTTAAAATTTCAATTGACTCAATCTGACTCAAGTCTAAAAAATTCAAATTAAAATCATTATCAATTCTAGATGGATCCGAAACTCTGATACCATCTATTAAAATTAGAACTTGACGATTTCTTCCGCCGCGTATAGAAACAGTTTTGTTTTGTCCAGCATAAGTTTGGCTTCCGAGTATTTCAATACCAGAGAATTGTTTCAATAATGAACTTAATCCTAGACCCTGAAATTTTTCTAAAGTCTTTGAATCTATATTTATAACTGGTTTCCCTGATTGTGACCTTTTAAAAGGGAAACGTGAATCAATAACAACTACCTCGTCGAGTTTTTTTATATCTATAATTCCTTGAATACTATCTTTATTTGAATTATTTTTTTGAGAAAAGAGGCAATTTCCAGCTATAAACAAAAGCCATGCTAATACATTGTGTGATTTCATTAAATTTTTAAAAATGTTTTCAAATTTATTCCCGAATTTAAAAACAATTAAACTTGAAGGTAGGTCTCCTGACTTTGCATCTTTAATTAGCCTTCCCATCATTTAAGAAAGTGGCACGAGTTCAATTAAAGTTTCTTTTATGAATTAGCTCACAGTTGCGGGTACAGTTTTGGATTCAAACCAAATTCCCTTATTATATCAAATTAATGAAACCTTCATATTAAAATTAAAAAATTTTTTTAGTATTTAAAGATTTAATTTTTAATTTATTAAAAGAAAATTGAAGTATAGAAGTATAAAATAAATCGCCAGCTAAAGTATTAATAAAGAAAGGAATTGCTAAAACAAAACAGCTTATTAAACCATTCAAATCTTTTGGATAAGAGAAATACCAAACTCCTAAATTGCTTATAATAAAAAAACTAACTGATGCACCAAGGACAACAAGAAAGGATAATGACTTTGCCTTAAAACCAATAAAAGATATTAATATAAAACAGCAGTAAATAATGGGTACTAATGAATGAAATCCTAAAAAAATATCTGTAATTAACATACAAAATAATGGTATAAATAAAGCTAAACGTTTATTGGTAAAGTTGAAACCAGTGAATAATGCAATGCCTGTAATTGGGGCGAAATTTGGTGGATGTGGTAAAAATCTTGTCAACAGAGCAAGTATTACTAAACCAAAAACAATTCTAATTTCATCTTTATTAAACACCATATTGTTTTTTGTAAATCTATACAATTAATACTATTTGGTCAAATACATTTTTCTTCTAGAATATAAATCATAAAATTCATCCTCTTTCAAACTATCTATAAATAAAATACTTTCACCTGTACTCTTCATCTCCGGCCCAAGTTGTTTATTTACATTTGGAAATTTATTAAAAGAAAAAACTGGTTGTTTGATTGCATAGCCCTTTAATTTTGGATTATAATCAAAATCTATAATTTTATAATTACCTAACATAACTTTAGTAGCAAAATTAACATAAGGTTGTTTATAAGCTTTTGCTATAAAAGGAACAGTTCTTGATGCTCTTGGATTAGCTTCAATCACATAGACAACATCATTTTTTACAGCATATTGAATGTTTATTAATCCAATAGTATTCAATGCTAGAGCTATTTTATGGGTATGGTCTTTAATTTGCTGAACAACATATTCTCCTAAATTAAACACAGGTAATGTTGCATTTGAATCTCCTGAATGTATACCACAAGGTTCAATGTGTTCCATAATTCCTATAATTTGGACATTTTCACCATCACAAATCGCATCAGCTTCGCATTCTATAGCTCCATCTAGATAATGATCTAACAATAATTTATTATTGGGTATTTTTTGAAGTAAGTCTACTACGTGGGCTTCTAAATCTTCTTTATTAATTACAATTTTCATTCCTTGACCTCCTAAGACATAAGATGGGCGTACTAGAATAGGAAAATCTAATTTATCAGCAAGTTCTAATGCTTGGTCCGCAGTCTGTGCTACACCAAATTCAGGATAAGGAATTTTATTTTCTTTTAAAAGATTAGAAAAACTACCTCTATCCTCTGCTAAATCTAATGACTTAAAACTTGTTCCAATTATTTTTACACCATATCGGTCTAATTTTTCTGCCAATTTTAGTGCAGTTTGACCACCTAACTGAACTATAACTCCCTCGGGTTTTTCGTATTGTATAATGTCATAAATATGCTCCCAAAATACAGGCTCAAAATATAATTTATCTGCAGTATCAAAGTCAGTTGAAACTGTCTCTGGATTGCAGTTTATCATAATTGTTTCATAACCACATTCACTTGCAGCTAAGACTCCATGAACACAACAATAATCAAACTCAATTCCCTGACCTATTCTATTAGGTCCTGAACCTAATACAATAATTTTTTTTCGTTTTGTTACTTTACTCTCATTTTCACTTAATATCTCTCCATTTTTTAATTTCACTTTTGCTTCAAAAGTAGAATAATAATAAGGAGTTTTTGCCTCGAACTCAGCTGCACAGGTATCTACTAATTTGTAAACTCTTTCAATTCCGTATTCAATTCTTTTTGAATAAACTTCACTTTCCAAACATTTAAGCATATGAGCAACTTGCCTATCAGCAAAACCTTTTTGTTTGGCTTCTAAAAGGAGTGAATATTCAATATTATCAATTGAAAATTTTGAAATTTCTTGTTCTAAATAAAAAAGTTCTTCGTATTGTTTTAAAAACCACATGTCAATTTTAGTGATCTCATGAATTCTTTTTAAAGGAATTCCTATTTGAATAGCATCATATATTACAAATACACGATCCCAACTGGCAATAGTTAGTTTACTAATAATAGTATCATAATCAGAATATCCTTTACCATCTGCACCAAGACCATTTCTTTTTACCTCTAAAGACTGAGTCGCTTTATGAAGTGCTTCTTGAAAAGATCTTCCAATTCCCATTACTTCTCCAACTGATTTCATTTGTAAGCCCAAAGTTCGGTCTGATCCTTCAAACTTATCAAAGTTCCAACGTGGTATTTTAACAATTACATAATCTAAAGTTGGTTCAAATAAAGCTGAAGTCAATTTAGTTATTTGATTATCTAATTCATCTAATGTATATCCTATAGCAAGCTTAGCTGCTATCTTAGCAATTGGATATCCTGTTGCCTTAGAAGCTAATGCGGAGGAACGTGAAACGCGTGGATTAATTTCAATAGCAATTATTTCTTCATTCTCGTCAGGACTAACTGCAAATTGAACATTACATCCCCCTGCGAAATCACCAATACTTCTCATCATGTAAATAGCCATATCCCTCATACGTTGAAAGGTCTTATCTGAAAGAGTCATTGCTGGTGCTACAGTTATAGAATCTCCTGTATGGATTCCCATTGGATCCATGTTTTCAATGGTGCAAATTATTACTACATTATCATTTTTATCTCGAAGTAATTCCAATTCGTATTCTTTCCATCCTATCAAAGCCTTATCGATCATTACTTCGTGAATTGGGGAAATCTCTAAACCACGAGTTAATAGTTCATCAAAGTCTTCAGGCTTGTGAACAAACGAAGCTCCTGCTCCTCCCAATGTATAAGAAGCTCTTATAACAAGTGGAAAACCAAATTCTTGAGCAATTTCTTGACCTTTAAGGAATGAATTAGCTGTCAACTGTGGTGCCATCTTAATACCTATGTTAGTCATTAGTTCTCTAAATTGTTCGCGATCTTCTGTAATCTGTATTGCATTTATATCTACTCCGATTAACTTAACGTTGAAATCTTCCCAAATACCTTTTTCTGCTGCTTCAATGCACAAATTAAGTGCTGTTTGTCCTCCCATTGTCGGCAAAACTGCTTCAACTTTATGGATTTTTAGAACTTCAATGATTGACTTAGTTGTTAATGGTTTTAGATAAACATGGTCAGCCATGGAAGGGTCAGTCATTATTGTTGCTGGATTTGAATTTATCAATACAGTTTCGATACCATCTTCTCTTAAGGATCTTAGTGCTTGCGAACCAGAATAATCGAATTCACAGGCTTGACCAATAATTATTGGTCCTGAACCGATAACTAAAATACTCTTGATTGAATCTACTTTTGGCATAGTTTGTTTTATAAAACTAAATATAAAAAAAAGGTGCTACTATTTGATAAGTATCACCTTTATTGTAAAATGATTTCTTCATTTATTTTTTGTGGCGTGGTTCAGATGAAATAGATATTTTTTTTCTTCCCTTTGATCTCCTAGCTGCAAGAACTTTACGACCACTCGCAGATGCCATTCTTTCTCTGAAACCATGTTTATTTCTTCTCTTTCTTTTGGAAGGTTGGAATGTTCTTTTCATATTAAAAGTAAGTCTATATAAATTTCTAATATATAGCTGTTCAAATATACGACAAGTTTTTAGTCTTCCAAAGTTGATTATCATGATTTCATTAATGTTTTATACCTTTGAAAAAAAATTAATGTTTCCAAAATTCATTAAACTAATTTTTGCCATTTTTTCTTTTGGTTATGGCATTTATCAATTTATCGATGATTATATTGGTAATGGAATTATGATGCTCATAATTTCATCAATGTTTGTCTTACTGTATTTTAAGAATGAAATAATTTTTTTAGCTTTTCTCCGCCTTAGAAAACAGGATTTTGAAGGGACTCAAAAATGGTTGCTGCGTATTAAAAATATTGAAGCTAACTTAGTAAGAAAACAACAAGGATACTACAATTATCTTTTTGGAATAATTCATTCGCAAAAAAACTTAACTCAAGCAGAAAAATATTTTAAAACAGCAATCAAACTTGGTTTATCGATGAATCACGATTTAGCAATGGCTAAAATGAGTTTAGCTGGAATATATCTTCAAAAAAGACGAAAACGTGAGGCGCAGCATCTATTATCAGAGGCTAAGAAATTGGACAAACATGGAATGCTAACAGGTCAAATGAAAATTATTCAGCAACAAATGAAAAAAATCTAAATTATTCTTTTAATGGAATATTAATTTCATAAAATTTTCTAGTTTTATTATTTAAGTGGTTTTGAATTAACCATGGGTTATGAATCTTTAAAATCTTGTAATTTACTCCAAAATCTCTTGCAAAATTTGCGATGTTTGAAATTGGTTTATCCCAGCCAATCTTTTGAACGGGAATAGATTTATATAAATCCGATGGTTTGAATATAAATCCATATTTCTGTGGATTCATCATAATTTCTTTAACTGCTAATATTCTGAAAATATATCTACTAGTTTCATTATTAAGTAGAAGATCATAATAATTATTTACTTGTTGTTTATCCAATAGTTTATCAATACCATACATCCCCATATTATATGAAGCTGCAGCCAAAGTCCAGCTTCCAAATCTTTCTTTGGCTTTTATTAAATATTTACATGCAACACGAGTTGATTTTTCAACATGATAACGCTCATCAACATTACTGTTTACCTCTAAACCATATTCTTTAGCAGTACTTGGCATTAATTGCCAAAATCCTTTTGCACCTTTAGGGGAACGGAGATTTTCGAGACCACTTTCAATGACAGCGAGATATTTAAAATCTTCGGGAATACCTTCTTCTTTTAATATGGATTCAATTTCTGGAAACCACTTATTTGCTCTTTTAATCAGCAATAGCATATTGGACTGCCAATATGTATTAACAAGTAATTCTTTATCTAAACGTTCTTTGATATCTGGAGATTCTAGAGGTGTTTTTTCATTAGAAAAACTTATATTTACAGGTAATTTTAATGCATAAACTTTTAACGTTTCTCCTTCTCCATGTGTATTAAAAACTTTAAAAAAATTAGAGTCATTAGAGCCAAAACCAAATATAATTGAGCAGATCAAAAATGAATAACCAAGTAAGAATTTAAATTTCATGATTAATTTGCCGATTTCAAGATAATCAAATTTAGAAATTTTGTATGATTTTTGGCAATTCTTTATTAAACCATTTTGCTTGAGTAATAATAATTGCATGTCCACCTCTTATTTCGATGAACGGTTTTAAAAGATTTTTAACAGGAAAAACGTTATCAGAAATTCCATGAATATGTATAATATTATCAACAATATTTATTTGCTCCCAATTTACCAGTGTATCGATAGCCCAATTAAGATATTTAGGGTTTCTTTCTGAAAGATAGCGTTGATATAGAGAAATACGTTTTTTAATTCCCCTTCCGAAAGAAAACATTGCTAAAAGATCAATATTATTTACCCATTGGGTTGGTAGAAGCTTGTGAGCATTAGTTTTTTTTGCCATTTTCATAGGAAAAGAAAGTTCTATTCTACTTTTTATACTTGATATAATTATAATTTTATGTACAGAAATATATTTCGACATCTCTTGAACTAATATACCACCGAATGAAACTCCAAGTAAAACTGGATTTTTGTGCTTTATTTTATCACACATACGCTTAGCATATTCTGATAATAGTTCATTTTCTTTTGGTGTTATCCAACTCAAACAATAAATTTCAAACTTATCGGACAAATTAATAAATTCAAAAATTTTTGGACTTGCTGCCATTCCTGGCATGCAGTATATAGGTATTGTACACATTTTATCTTAAAAATGATCAGTGACTTATTAATTTTTTGTAATTTTGTTGTCCCCGATTTAAAAAAACAAATCTAATAACATTACTAAAAAGTACATTAAATTTTAGGATTATGAAAAATTTAAATTTAGTAAACAATGAATTTCTTCGTCAATTCGAAATTCAAACTGAAAACAGTCTAGCAAGAATAGAATATTCTGAACAAGAAAGAAAAATTTTCCTAACAAAAATTCATATCCCAAAAGAAATAAAAGACAAATCATTTGAAGAAAACTTTATCATTAAAGTCCTTGAATTTATTTCTGATAAAAAATTACGTGTTGTACCAACCTCCCCAAAGATTGCGAGATTTGTTAGATCAAATCGTCGTTACAAAGAACTATTACCTGTAGGTATAAAACTTTAGTCTAAAATCTTAAAAGAAACCACACCTGAAGAGTCTATTTTTTTTAATTTAATTTTACGTAAAGTATTTGCCAATTTAGGATTCCAGGGCTGTCTTACCTTGACATAGTTTTCTGTAAAGCCATATATAAATCCTTTTTTATTTTCACTCTCAAAAAGAACTGTTAGAATATTTCCTATTTGAGATTCATAAAAAGCACGCCTTTTTTTTATAGATAGTGTACGTAAAATTTTGCTTCTTTTATATCTAATTTCAGGACTTACAGAATATTTCATTACAGCAGCCTCAGTATTTGGTCTTTCAGAATATGTAAATACATGTAAATAAGAAATTTCACAATCTCTTAAAAAATTAAAAGTTTTTAGAAAATCTTCTTCAGTTTCTCCAGGATATCCTACTATAACATCTGCCCCTATACAAGCATTAGGAAGGAGTTTTTTAATTTGATTAATTCTATCGTTATATAATGAAGATAAATACCTCCGTTTCATATTTTTTAAAATTTTGTCGCTTCCACTTTGTAAAGGGATATGAAAATGAGGTACAAAATTTTTACTACTAGAAATAAATGAAATTATTTCATTTGAAAGTAAATTAGGTTCTATAGATGATATACGAAAACGTTTTACTGAATCGAGTAGATCTAAAGCTTTAACTAAATCTAAAAAAGTATGTCGGTGTTTTTTATTTCCAAGTTCGCCCTTACCATAATCCCCAATATTTACACCTGTCAATACTATTTCTTTTATTCCTTGTGAAGCAATTTTTTTGGCATTTACAATGATATTCTCGAGACTATCACTTCTAGAAACACCTCTTGCTTTTGGTATTGTACAATATGTACATTTATAATCACACCCATCTTGTACTTTCAAAAAAGCTCTAGTTCTGTCTCCTACAGAATAACTAGCCTCATATGTCTTTGCTTCACTAATTTCACATGAATAAACTTTACTGATCTCATTTTTACTAAAATCTGTAATGTATTCTTTTAAATTAAATTTTTCTGTTGCACCAAGAACCAGGTCTACTCCATATAATTTTGCAATTGCTTCAGGTTGTAATTGAGCGTAACAACCTATTACAGCAACAAAACCTTTAGGATTCAAACTAAGAGCTCTATTAACCAAGCTTTTAAGTCGTTTATCAGCATTTTCTGTAACCGAACATGTATTAATAACATATATATCTGCATAATTATCAAAAGATACTTTCTCAAAAGAAGAGGAGTCAAAATCCCTTGAAATTGCGGAGGTTTCAGAAAAATTCAATTTACACCCAAGTGTATGAAAGGCAACTTTTGGTAGGATAATTTTTTTCTGAATAGTGTTAGAAAGAATGTTTTCCATATAAGGAATTAAGATGTAAATTGAGTGCAAATATATTAACAATATATATGAAAAAACTGTCATCCATAATTAATCGTATAAGTCAGTATTTATATGTTATTATTATTTTTGCGGGTTGTACTGTTGATAAAGATAGTATTGAGAATAAAGTATTTCGTTATAACGAATACAGAAATGTTACCTCGCTAGATCCTGCTTTCGCTAGAAACCCACAAAATATTTGGCCAATTAACCAAATTTTTAATGGCCTTGTTCAATTAGATAAGAACTTAAATATTCAACCAGAAATTGCAATATCATGGAGTATTAGTGAAGATGGTTTAACTTATAAATTTACCCTTCGTGATGATGTTTATTTTCATAAATCACCGCTTTTTGGGGTAAAACAAACAAGAAAAGTTACTGCTGAAGATTTCGTGTTTAGTTTTAATCGCTTAAAAAATCCAAAAATTGCATCACCAGGGGGTTGGGTTCTACAACAAATTGACTTTTATAAAGCTACATCTCAAAATGAATTAACAATACATTTGAAAAATCAATTCCCTGCATTTTTAGGTCTTTTGAGTATGCGATATTGCTCTGTAGTACCAAAAGAAGTAGCCACTAGTTACGGAGAAAACTTTCGATCAAATCCAATAGGAACCGGTCCTTTTTATCTTAAACGTTGGGATGAAAACGTAAAAATGGTTTTAAGGAAAAATCCAAATTATTTTGAAAGTGATTCTGTAGGTAATTCACTACCATATCTTGATGCTATTTCAATAAAATTTATTTCTGACATTCAAAGCGAATTTATGTTGTTTTTACAAGGTAAATTAGATTTTATTAATTCTTTAGATACTTCATACAAAGATGAGCTTCTTGAACCATCTGGTATTTTAAAGGATAAATACAAAAATCGCATAAATATGTTAAAAGGTCCGTATTTAAATACTGAATATATTGGAATATATTTGGATAGCGATAATGAAGCTATTAAATCGAAGAAAATCAGAGAAGCAATTAATTTGGGATTTGATAGAAGATTAATGGTTGCTTTTTTGAGAAATAACATAGGTTATGCATCTAAGAAAGCATTTATTCCTAATGGACTCCCAGGTTCAAATAAAACAGATTTTATATATGATCCTATAATTGCTAAAAAACTTGTAAATGATTTTAAAAAGGAAACTGGAAAAGAGCCTATTATGACTCTTTCTACTGATTCTAATTATTTAGAAATATGTGAATATTTACAGAGGGAACTTCAGAAAATTGGAATTAAAATTAATATTGAAGTGTTGCCAACTGCAACATTAAGACAAGCCAAGTCATCGGGAAAACTTGAACTATTCAGAGCTAGCTGGATCGCAGACTATCCTGATGCCGAAAATTATCTTTCATTATTTTATAGTCCAAATTTTTCTCCCAATGGTCCAAATTATACTCATTTTAAAAATGAAAAATTTGACAGGATGTATGAAAATACTTTAAAAATTGTTTCAGATAGTTTACGTTTTACAAAATATAGAGAAATGGATTCCATAATGCTTTCTGAATTTCCAATAATTCCTTTATATTATGACCAAGTTGTGAGGTTTATACAAAATGATGTTGTAGGCATGGAAATTAACCCAATAAATCTATTAATATTAAAAAATGTGAGAAAGAAGAAATAGGATTTTCAAAACTGTTTTTTTTGTGAAAACTATTTTTTGAATTTAGAGTATTTATTCTTGAACTTGTCAATACGCCCAGCAGTATCAACTAGCTTAGATTTACCTGTGTAATATGGATGAGAAGTTCTTGATATTTCAAGTTTCACCAGTGGATATTCTTTGCCCTCCACTTCTATAGTTTCTTTTGATTTAACTGTAGACTTTGTGATAAATATATCGTCATTAGACATATCTTTGAAGGCAACTAATCTATAATTTTCTGGATGTATATTTGCTTTCATATATATAAAATGTTTGCAAATCTAGTTATTTTTTTAAAATAATAACTCAAACTTTTTTATTTTGCATCGTATTTAAACTTACTTTCCATGGATCTATCTACTTCCTCTATTAAATCAACAATAATATCTTTTGGATTACTTCTAGGTGCAATATCAGTTATTTTTCAACTAATGCTTTATTTTCTTGACATGCATTATAAAAATGATTCAACTGCTGGAATTGTTTCACTCATAATTATGATAGGAATTATTTTTTATTCTTTTATTAAATTCAGAAAATCAAATGAAGGATTTATTTCTCTTAGTGATGCATTAAAAATTGGAATGGGTACCTCTTTAGTGTCATCCTTAGTTGGGATAGTATATACACAAATTCTAGTAAACTTTATAGATCCCAATACTTTAACTAAATCATTAGAATTGAGCGTGGAAACACTAAGGATTCAAAATCCAGAAATGCCTAAAGAAGCACTTGAAACTGTCCGTTCTATTCAAGAAAAAATGTCTAGCCCTTTAATTCTTTCGGCTGTACAGATAATTTTTGCACTTTTTTTTGGTTTCATTGTATCCCTCATAGCCGGATTGATAGTAAAGAAATCGAGAGTTTAATAAGTCAAATTTTGTAGTTTTGTTTTAAGAAAAACTTCATGGATATATCTTTAGTTATACCACTTTATAATGAAGAAGATTCTTTATCTCTTTTAACTGACTGGATATTTCAATCCTTAAAAGATGAAAAATACAAATTTGAAATCATATTTGTAGATGATGGAAGTAATGATAAATCATGGGAAGTAATTAATAAATTAATCAAAGTAAATAAAAACATAAAAGGCCTTCGCTTTTTAAAAAACTATGGAAAATCTCAAGCTTTACAAGCTGGTTTCACGGAAGCCTCTGGTAAATATATAGCTACATTAGATTCTGACTTACAAGACTCTCCAGAAGAAATAATAGAAATGATTAGTCTACTTGATAAAGGTTATGACTTAATTTCAGGTTGGAAAAAGAAACGTTATGATTCACTAGTTTTTAAAAATATTCCTTCAAAACTATTTAATTGGGCTGCTAGACGTGTTTCAGGAATCAGACTTCATGACTTTAATTGTGGTCTTAAGGTTTATCGAAAAGAAGTAATAAAATCCATACATGTTTATGGTGAGATGCACCGTTACATCCCTCTAATTGCAGCTCAAAAAGGATATAATAAAATAGGTGAAAAAATTGTCAAACATCAAGCACGAAAATTTGGGAATACAAAATTTGGTACAAACCGTTTTTTGAGGGGTTTTATTGATTTAATAACACTTTGGTTTATGAATAAATTTGGAAAAAGACCAATGTATTTTTTTGGTTTATGGGGAACTATTTTGCTTGTCACGGGTTTAACTTTTACAATTTATATTGGAATAGATAAACTATATTTTGATACCAGAGCTAGACTAATTACTAATCGTCCAGAATTTTTTATTGCCCTTACACTTATGATCCTTGGGAGTCAGTTTTTTATTGCTGGTTTTATAGCTGAAATTTTCCTAAGCAAGAATAGGGTTAGAAATCAATACACTATCGTAGAGAAAATTCCAAAAAATGACAATTGAAGAAATAGCCTCTAAATGGTTGTCAAACCCTTTTGACGAACATACTCAAAAAGAAGTCAAGATATTAAAAGGAGACCCCAAAAAATTAGAAGATGCATTTTATACTTCCTTAAAATTTGGTACAGGTGGAATGAGAGGCATAATGGGAGTTGGAACAAATCGGATAAATAAATATACTTTAGGAAAAAGTACTCAAGGACTTTCAAATTTTTTATTAAAAAAATATCCAAACGAACAAATTAAAGCTGTAATTGCATATGATAGCAGACATAATAGCAAGGATTTTGCAAAAATAGTTGCAAACATTTTTACTTCAAATGGAATTTTATGTTACCTCTTCAGTGAGATTCGTCCTACCCCTGAATTATCATTTGCTGTAAGATTTCTAAAAACACATTGTGGAATTGTATTAACTGCTTCACACAATCCTCCCAATTATAATGGCTATAAAGTTTATGGCAAAGATGGAGGTCAATTAGTACCACCAGATGACAAGATCATAATAAGTGAAATTGATAATACATCATTTGACCAAATAAAGTTTGAAGGAAATAAAAAATTGCTCAATTATATAGATAAAAAAATTGATTCTGAATATTATAATACCATATTGAATGAAGTTTCAATGCATAATTTAGATAGATCTAATTTAAAAATTGTATTTACTCCTTTACATGGTACTTCAGTTAATGCAGTACCTCAAATTTTGGATTTAGCTGGGTATAAAAAAAATTTTATTGTAAAAGAGCAAGAAAAACCTGATGGTAATTTCCCCACAGTAAAGTCTCCAAATCCAGAGGACAAATTGGCATTAAAAATGGCTGTATCTTTAGCAAGTAAAAAAAATGCTGATTTAGTTATTGGCACAGATCCTGATGCAGATCGTTTAGGAATCGTGGTAAGAGATTTAGATAATGATTGGTATTACTTGAATGGAAACCAAACAATGGTGGTATTTACTGAGTACTTGTTAAGTAAACTAAAAAAAAATGAACAATTAGGTTCAAACAATTTTATAGCTAGTACAATTGTTTCCACACCCATGATTGAAAATTTGGCAAATGCATATGGGGTAAAATTTAAAAATTGTTTAACAGGATTTAAATGGATTGCCAAACTTATTAATGATAGTCCTGATCATAAATTTATTGGGGGTGGTGAGGAAAGTTTTGGATATTTAGTTGGTGATAAGATAAGAGACAAAGATGCTATATCTGCATCTCTTTTAGCATGTGAAATAGCATCTGATCTTCAATCCAGAGGTGAAAGTATATTTAAATATTTAATTAATTGTTATATCAAATATGGCTTGTATGTCGAAAGACTAATTTCAATTACCAAAGAAGGGAAAGACGGGGCTAATCAGATAATTTCTATCATGAAAAAATTTAGAGAAAGTCCTCCAAAAAAATTAGGTAATATACATATTCATTATATCGATGATTATTTATTAAGTATATCTAGAAATTTAAAAAATAATCAAGTCAAGAAAATTTCTCTACCAAAAGAAAATGTTTTAATTTTTACATTAGAAGACAAAAGCAGAATTTCTTTAAGACCAAGCGGAACTGAACCAAAAATAAAATTTTATTTTAGTGTGAATTCATTTTATAATAAAAGGCTACCATTTAAAATGCAACAAAAACAATTAAATAAAAAAATTGATTTATTTGTTAATGACATAATAACTTAATGTATTCATCTTTTTTTAAAATATTAAAAATTGGAGCTCCTTATAAAAAGTTTGCTTTTCTAAATATTTTATTTAATTCTTTTTATGCATTATTTAGTGCACTGAGTTTTATTTCGCTTATACCAATGCTTGATGTATTATTTAAAAAAACAGAAAATAAAATATCATCTGAATACATAAATAAATTATCAACTTTACAATACTATTTTAAAGAGAAACTTAATAGCTATTTATTTGGGAAATTAGAACGAGGCATTGATGAAACTTTAATCCTAGTTATTGTAGTAATTATATTACTCTTTCTTTTAAAAAATATAAGTAATTATTTTGCAATTTTCTTTATATCGTATTTAAAAAATGGCTTAATAAAAGAATTGAGGAATAATCTTTATGAAAAATTAATTTCATTACCTCTCTCATATTTTAGAGAAAAAAATAAAGGAAGTTTAATATCGAAATTGACTAATGATGTTACTGAGATTAATATTTCTTATTTATCTGTGTTAGAATTGATAATAAGGGATCCACTTACAATTATGTTTTCAATACTAACTATGTTTTTTATAAGCTTTAAGTTAACTCTTTTTGTCTTAATTTTTATTCCTATTTCAGGATATATAATTTCCAAATTAGGAAAAAATTTAAAAAAACAATCTTTTAAAATACAAGAGAAACAGGGGGATTTTTTATCAATTATAGATGAGACATTTAATGGCATGAAAGTCATAAAAACTTTTAATGCAGATAACGTATTCAAATTAAGATTTAAAAAAGCAACAAAACAATATTTTTCTTTATCAAATAAATTTATACAAAAGACAAGTTTATCAGGCCCTTCTAGTGAATTTTTAGGAGTTTTAGTTATTGGTATATTATTATGGTTTGGAGGCAGAATGGTATTATTAGAGGAAGCAATTTCAGGAACTACATTTATCGCTTACATAGGTCTTGCTTACAACATTTTAACTCCCGCTAAAGGAATAAGTAAAGCCAATTATAGTATCCGTAAAGGAAATGCTGCAGCAGAACGAATTCTAGAAATCTTGAATGTGGATATTGATGAAAATCATTTACAGCAAAAAATTATTATTGAAAAATTTAAAAAACATATTGTATTTGACAAAGTTTCGTTCAGTTATGATGATAAAAATATTTTAAGTGAATTGACTTTTAAAATAAAAAAGGGAAGGAATATAGCTTTGGTTGGACCTTCTGGCAGTGGAAAAACAACAATAGCAAATTTATTAAGTGGATTTTATGAAGTTAAAAATGGTTCATTAGCTATAGATGATATTTCTCTTAATAATGTTCAAAACAAAAGTTTATATAGAATTGTCAGTGTTGTAACACAAGAATCAATTTTATTTAATGAAAGTATATACAATAATTTATTAGTCGGGAAAAACAATGCTAGTAGAAAAGAAATAATTAAAGCCTCTAAAGCTGCTTATGCACACGAATTTATTCTACAATTGCCAAAAGGTTATGAAACAACAATAGGGGATTCAGGCAGCAAGCTTTCTGGAGGACAAAAACAAAGACTAACAATTGCAAGAGCATTGCTTAAAAATCCTGAAATATTAATATTAGATGAAGCAACCTCTGCACTTGATATTGAGTCTGAGGACAAAGTACAAAAAGCTCTTGAAAAATTAATGCACAACAGGACTTCATTAATTATATCGCATAGACTTTCAACTATAAAAAAAGCAGACAATATAATTGTATTAGATAACGGTAAAATTACAGCTTCAGGTAATCATGAAGAGCTTTTGAAAAAATCTAAATATTATAAAAATTGGGTTACAACACAGCAAATAAATTAAACTTTTGCGAAAAATTTTTGTCTATTTATATGTAAAACATAAAATTGAAACACCAGTCACTTTTTATTAATGCATTAAGGCAACCAGATTCAAAAAACGAGGCGTTTACCAGACTTGTTCAAGAATATAAAGAAAGACTTTATTGGCATATACGTAAAATTGTTTTAGACCATGATGATACAAATGATGTTGTCCAAAACACATTTATTAAAGTTCATTTAAATATTGAAAATTTTAATGAAAATAGTACCTTATTTACATGGATGTATAGAATTGCAACAAATGAAGCTTTAAATTTTATAAAATCTAAAGCCAAAAAAATGGGACTTAAAAATGAAGAATGGACACAAGCTATAGCTGGTAATCTTGAAGCAGATCCGTTTTTCGATGGAGATGAAGCAGCTTTAATTTTACATAAAGAAATATCAAAATTACCTGAAAAACAAAGAATAGTTTTTAATATGAAATATTTTGACGGAATGAATTATGATTCTATTTCTAAAATATTAGACACAAGTGTAGGTGCATTGAAAGCATCCTATCATCACGCAGTAAAAAAAATAAAAACCAAATTGACAAATGACTAATCAAAGAAAAAATCCTTTCATAGTACCATTAGGTTATTTTTCTTCTCTTGAAAAAGAAATATTATTTAAAACAAAGACTAATTTTAGTGCTTATGGTTTTAAAACTCCGAAGTCATATTTTAAAAATTTAGAAGAAGACATTTTTGAAAAAACAATCGGAAAAAATAATTCTTTTATAAAAAGTATTTTCAAATACGTTTTCTTAAGTCAAGTATTTGCAGTATCAATATTTATTTATTACAGTCTTTCAGTTTCATCAGAAACTTTGATTAAAAAAGAAAACAAAATTTCTTTTGATGATTATATTGAAAACTACTACTTAGATGAATTGAATAGCTACGAAATTATATCTATGCTGGAAGAAGCTGAAATAGATAATACTTTGAAATATGATCAAATTCCTTAAAAAAATGAAAAATCATTCATACATTTTTTTAATTCTAATTTTTTTGTCAGAGCATATAATAGGACAAAAACCAATATCACGTTTTGAAGAATTAAAAGCGTGGAAATTAAGCTATATAACAAAAAATACATCCATGAATTCAAAAGAATTAGAGGTTTACAAATGTATATTCGAAGAATATGAAAATGCATATCATGACAAAATCTGGATAAAAGTTCGCAAAATTCGAAAGGAGTTAAATGAATCAATCGAATTAATTCCAACTGAAAAAGCTGCTAATTATATTAATGAATTTGATGAATACGAAAAAAAAGGAATGCAAATGAAACATGAGCGTAATGAAAGGCTGCTTAAGAAAATAAGACCAAAAGTAGTTCTTAATATCTTGTATCAAGAAAAACGTTTTGACAGGGAACTTTTCAATCGGATAAAAAACAAATCAAAAAAAGATAACAAAAAAGAAAATTAGTAGAATTAAATTGGTGTATTAGTTTGTTGTCCAATGATTTATTTAATACCCAAAAAAATATTTAAGTAAGTTCAATTTTTATTAAAATGAGACTCCATAGAAATATTGCAGTTGGTATTATTGAAGGTCTTGAAAATATATTATTTGACAAAAGAGCATTAAAACCCGTGTTAAATAGACTCTTGAAGAAAAATGAGAAATGGGGAGCAAGAGATAGAAAATTTGTATTTAACATCATAATTGAAATAGTTCGCTGGAAAAGAAAGTTAACTGAAATTGGTAAGCTAGATATTAATTCAAAAAATTTTTTGTGGGAACTATTAGGATTATGGCTAATTACAAGTAAAATAGAGTTACCAAACTGGAAGGAATTTTCTGTCTTAGGTAATAAAAACATTGACCTTTCATTTATCCCAAAATCATCAAAACGAGCATTTTTACAATCAATTCCTAACTGGCTTGACGAATTAGGCATAAAGACTTTTGGAAAGATACTTTGGGAAAAAGAAATTGAAAGTTTAAACAAAAAAGCCTTTGTTTATATAAGAATAAATACTCTTAAAACATCTACTCTATATGTTCAAAAACAATTAAATAAACAACAAGTTGATACATTTTTGGTACCTGGATTTCCTGATACTTTAGGATTAAGTCAAAGTAAAAACTTAATAAATTCGAAACTATATAAAAATGGTTGGTTTGAAATTCAGGATATAAATTCACAAAGGGTTTCTATTTTTACAAATCCTAAACCGGGCATGTTTGTAATTGACGCATGTACTGGTAGTGGTGGTAAAGCTCTACATCTTGCCACTATAATGCAAAATAAGGGATGCATTTTGGCAATAGACCCATCAGACATGAAAAGAAAACAGTTAGAGATGAGAACGAAAAGAAATGGGATTTCTATAATAACTAATGATACAAGTGAAAACTGTGATATTTTTAAAAAAAACAAGGAAGCTGCAGACATTGTATTAATTGATGCACCTTGTAGTGGTTTAGGGGTTCTCAAAAGAAACCCTTTAGCAAAATGGCATATGGATCCCAAAAGAATAAATCTAATAACCAACCTTCAACGAGAAATAATTCAGAAGAATTCTATTTTAGTTACAAAAGGAGGAATTCTAGTTTATGCAACATGCTCTATTTTTCCAAATGAAAATCAAGACCAAATCAAAAATTTTTTAAAAACGAAAAATGGAAAGTTATTTAGATTATTAGACCAAAAAACTTTTCTAACACACAAGTCGAAAGGAGACGGATTTTACATGGCCAAATTATTGAAAACTAGTTAGAGTTTTATTTTTTTGTGAATAACTCTTCAAAAATTTGAGACATTTTGTAATAGCTGATTGAATAAAATGTTGCTCAAATACATTAATTTTGAAATATTAATTTTTTCAATATGTTATTGTTTTTTGGTGAGGTTTCTACCAAGATTTTAGTAGTACAAACTTCTACTACCCTCTCTAAAAATAATAAGGAAAAACTTGTTTGGCTTTTTGACAACAAACCTTTAATTAACTCTCAAAAAATAAATGGTCTTTTTATTGGACCTAGAGCCTCAATGGTGTCGCCATGGAGCACCAATGCTGTTGAGATTACACAAAATATGGGAATAAATGATATTCTTAGAATAGAGGAATACTTTCCCAAAGCTTTGTTAGAGACCTTTGATCCAATGCTTCTTGAAGAATTTAATGGCTTAGATCAAAACCTTTTCAATGTAAAAATTGTGCCAGAAAATGTTAAACAAATTTTTGATATTTCATACTACAATGAAAAAGAAGGCTTGGCGCTTAGTAAAGAGGAAATAAATTATCTTGATGATCTATCAAAGTATATAAAAAGGCCACTTACTGACTCAGAAGTATTTGGATTTTCACAAGTTAATTCGGAACACTGCCGTCATAAAATTTTTAATGGTAGGTTTGTTATTGATGGGGTAGAAAAGGAAAGAAGTTTGTTTGATCTTATTAAATTGACTTCGAAGGTGAACCCGAATTCAATTGTATCAGCATACAAAGATAATGTTGCATTCATCGAAGGCCCTTTAATAGAACAATTTTCTCCGGAATCTTCAAATAAACCAAGTGTTTATTCTAAAGAGAGAATTGAGAGCGTAATTTCATTAAAAGCAGAAACACATAATTTTCCAACAACTGTAGAACCATTTAATGGTGCTGCAACTGGGTCTGGAGGTGAAATTAGAGATAGATTAGCTGGTGGAAAAGGTTCATTACCTCTTGCTGGAACCGCTGTTTACATGACACCCTACTCTCGTATTAATAAAAATCAAAAAAATAATTTTAAAGAAAGGAAGTGGTTATATCAATCTCCTTTAGACATACTTATTAAAGCCTCTAATGGTGCCTCTGATTTCGGAAATAAATTTGGACAACCCTTAATTGCAGGATCTTTACTAACATTTGAACATAAAGAAAATAATAAAAAATGGGGCTTTGATAAAGTTATAATGCTTGCGGGAGGTGTAGGTTACGGGAAAAAAAATCAGGCACAAAAAGCAGTCCCAAAAAAAGGAGATAAAATAATTATCCTCGGTGGTGATAATTATAGAATTGGCATGGGCGGTGCTGCAGTTTCATCCGCTGATACAGGAGCATTTGGAACTAAATTAGAGCTAAATGCAGTTCAGCGGTCAAATCCAGAAATGCAAAAAAGAGTTGCAAATGTAATTAGATCTCTTATAGAAAGCGGTCGTAATCCTATAATTTCTATACATGACCATGGTGCTGGAGGTCACCTTAATTGTCTTTCTGAATTAGTTGAAAATACAGGTGGTAAAATTAATATTGATAAACTTCCATTAGGTGACCCTACTCTATCTAGTAAAGAAATAATTGGAAATGAGTCCCAGGAAAGAATGGGATTAATTCTTTCTCCAAAAGATGCAAAGGATTTAGAAAAAATTTCTTTAAGAGAGAGAGCTCCTTTTTATATTGTTGGAGAAGTAACAAATGACCATCATTTTTCATTCTACTCAAAAAGTAAAAATGAAACTCCAATTGACATCGATTTATCTGCTCTTTTTGGAAGTTCGCCTAAAACAATAATGAATGACCAAAGAATGAATTTTAAATATGAAGATATTCATTATTCAAGAGAAAATTTATTAAGCTATTTGTATCAAACTCTTCAATTGGAAGCCGTTGCGTGTAAAGATTGGTTAACAAATAAAGTAGATAGGTGTGTTACTGGAAGAGTTGCTCAACAACAATGTGTTGGGGAATTACAGCTTCCTCTTAGTAACTGTGGCGTAATTGCACTTGATTATACAGGTAAAAAGGGTATTGCTACATCAATTGGTCATGCACCTGTAAGTGCTTTAATTGATCCTAAAAAAGGAAGTAACACAGCAATAGCTGAATCATTAACAAATATTGTCTTTGCACCGTTAGAACAAGGGCTTAAAAGTGTATCACTATCTGCAAATTGGATGTGGCCATGTAATAATCCCGGAGAGGATGCTCGATTATATGAAGCTGTTGAAGAATGCTCAAATTTTGCTATTGCTTTAGGCATTAATATACCAACTGGAAAAGATTCACTTTCAATGAAACAGAAATATCCTGAAGATGAAGTTTTATCTCCTGGGACAGTAATTATATCTGCAGCAGCACAGTGTTCAGACATTAAAAATATCATTACTCCTGTTGCAAAGATTAATGGTGGTGATCTATATTATATTGATTTTTCAGAAGATGATTTTCACCTTGGAGGATCATCATTTGGTCAAACTCAAATCAAAATTGGTAATAAAACTCCAAGTGTTCAAAATCCACAATATTTTAAAAAGGCTTTCAATGTTGTCCAAGATCATATCAAAAATGGATTGATTAGTGCAGGTCATGATATAGGATCTGGAGGTCTTATTACTTCATTACTTGAATTATGCTTTCCCTCTACATTACTTGGAATGACATTAGATTTTAAATCAATTAATGAAAAGGATTTAATTAAAATTTTATTCTCTGAAAAAGTTAGTGTAATACTACAATCCAATGAGGACTTAACAGTTTCATTTGCTAAGGAGGGAATAAATGCTGTAAAAATTGGTACTATAAATTTGAGTGGAGTATTGAAAATAGAAGAATTTGATATAAATGTTAAAGAGGTAAGAAAAATTTGGATGAGCACCTCATCAAAACTTGAAACTAAACAGACAAAAAGCGAATTAGCTACCATACGTTTAGAAAATGTAACTAAACAACCACTATTATTTAGATTTCCCCAAAAGTTTGATGGGAAAAAACCAAAATATAAATCAAATAAAATTAAAGCAGCCGTTCTTCGTGAAAAGGGAAGTAATTCTGAAAGAGAAATGGCTTATATGATGGACCTTTGTGGTTTTGATGTTGTTGATGTTCATATGACAGATTTAATTGAAGGAAGAGAAAAATTAGATGATATTGAACTTTTAGTTGCTGTTGGTGGTTTTTCTAATTCCGATGTTTTAGGCTCAGCAAAAGGGTGGGCCGGAACATTCAGATATAATTCAAAAGCAAAAAGAGCTCTAGAAAATTTTTTTCACCGTAATAATACTTTGTCTTTAGGTGTTTGCAACGGATGCCAACTTTTTATAGAATTAGGTTTGTTAAATCCTGATCACAGTGAAAAACCTAAAATGCTTCACAATGAATCTGGAAAATTTGAATGTATCTTTACTGCAGTTAGTATTTTACCAAGCAGTTCAATATTTCTTAAAGGTTTAGAAGGATGCACCCTTGGAATTTGGGCTGCACATGGAGAAGGAAAATTTGCATTCCCTAAAACTGAAAATAATTATCAAATCCCTGCAAAATATCTTTATAATGAATATCCATCAAACCCAAATGGATCTCAATATAACGCTGCTATGTTATCAAGTGAAGATGGTCGCCATCTTGTAATGATGCCTCATCTAGAGCGCTCAACATTTCCATGGAATTGGGGGACATATCCACCTGAGAGAAAAGATGAAGAAGTAGGTCCATGGATAAAAGTTTTTGATAATGCATATAATTGGTTAAAATTAGCAGGCACCTAAATCTTCTTCTTTTGCTTCAAAATATTTCCTATTTTGCAGTAAAATGAATAAAATGAAACCAACAAGATTATTTGAATTTATTGAATTCCAAAAGGACAATGTTCCACTAGAAAAAGCTTTTTCAACTAAAAATAAAGGTAAATGGGAAAGCCTTTCTTCTATAAATTTCCATGAGAAATCAAAAGCAATTAGTAGAGCACTAGTTAGTAAAGGCATTAAAACTGGTGATAAAATTGCCATGATCTCAACAAATAATAGAACTGAGTGGTGTGTTATGGATGTTGGTATTATTTCGTTAGGTGCTGTTACTGTTCCTATATACCCTACAATTTCATCTAAAGATTACAAATATATTTTAAATCACTCCGAAAGTATTTATTGTTTTGTTTCTGATCAAGAGGTTTATGACAAAGTAAAATCTATTCAAAAAAATGTAAAGTCTTTAAAAAAGGTATACAGCTTTGAAAAAATTAAGGGTTGTTCTCATTGGTCGGAACTCTTAGATGAAGGTTCAAAAATGGAACATGATGACACTGTGAATAAAATGAAAAATCAAGTTAAATCTGAGGATTTAGCAACAATCATTTATACCTCTGGTACAACAGGTGTCCCGAAAGGAGTTATGCTGAGCCATGAAAATATTGTTTCAAATGTTATTTCTGGTTCAAAAAGATTGCCTTTGATTAAGGGAAAAGCTAAGGCATTAAGCTTCTTACCATTATGTCACATTTTTGAAAGGGTAATTCTTTACATATATACATTTAATGGAATTTCAATTTATTTTGCTGAGTCTCTAGAAACAATTGCAGATAATTTAAAGGAAATTAAACCTAATACGATGACCGCTGTACCGCGTTTACTTGAAAAAGTATATGATAAAATTTATGCAAGAGGTGGTGAACTCACTGGTATTAAGAAATCTCTTTTTTATTGGGCTGTAAATTTAGGTCTGCAGTATCAACCCTATGGAAAAAATGGAATATGGTATGAGTTAAAATTAAAAATTGCCAGAAAATTGATTTTATCAAAATGGAAAGAAGCCTTAGGAGGTAATTTAGAAATAATTGTTTCTGGAAGTGCTCCTCTTCAAGAAAGACTCGCAAAAGTATTTACAGCTGCTGGAATGATTTTAGTAGAAGGATATGGCCTGACCGAAACATCACCAATAATTTCAGTAGGTGATATGAGAAATAATAATCTTAAAATGGGTACTGTTGGAAAAGTAATTGATGGTGTTGAGGTTAAAATTGCAGATGATGGTGAAATACTTTGTAAAGGGCCAAACGTAATGATGGGATATTTCAAAGAAGAAAAAATGACTCAAGAAGTCATGACTGGTGATTATTTCCATACTGGAGATATTGGTGAGGTTGATAGTGAAGGATTTTTAAAAATTACGGACAGAAAAAAAGAAATGTTTAAAACCTCAGGCGGAAAATATATTGCCCCTCAGGTAATAGAAAGCCAAATGAAACAATCACTATTTATCGAGCAAATCATGGTTATTGGTGCAGGAAGAAGAATGGCCACAGCAATAATTCAGCCTAATATTGATCATATAATTGAATGGCTTAAAGAAAAAGGAATCGAATGTGACTCACTTTCAAAAGCAATCCAAGAACCAATTCTAAAAGAAGAAATATTTAAAGAGGTAGAAAATCATAACCAAAATTTTGGTTCATGGGAACAAATCAAAAAAATTGAACTTACACCTGATGTATGGAGTATTGATGATGGTCATCTAACTCCTACAATGAAACTTAAAAGAAAAGTTGTTACTGAAAAGTACAAAGACTTAATTGAAAAAATGTATAATTAGGTCTTGATATAAAAACCTCTAAAAATGAAAATATTTTAATCTTTTTATTATGCATGCATAGTATATTTTATTATATTTGATATTATGAGTAAAGAAACTTTTGATAGTGTATTAAGATCTACATGGCATATAGTAAGTAAAATGTACAATAAAGAAGCAGGAAAATTTGATTCTACTATGGCGACAGGTTTTGCCCTTCTAAGTATTGACCCTGAAGGAACTCCTTCTACAACTTTAGGCCCAAAAATGGGAATAGAGCCAACTAGTCTCTCAAGACTATTAAATAGTATGGAAGAAAGAAAGCTTATCTATCGATCTCAAAATCCAAATGACGGAAGAAGTATACTAGTTCATCTTACACCTTTTGGTATCAATAAAAGAGAAGATTCGAAACAGGTAGTAATACATTTTAATTCTGAAATAGAAAAAAAATTAAGTCCAAAAAAAATAAAATATTTTTTTGAAACAATAAAATGTATCAAAGCAACTGCTGAAGAATTTGAACACTTTACTCTCCCAATTTTAAAAGCTATTTGATTATGGAAATAACTGAAAAAAATCGATTAAGCGGTAGTTCTTTTATTATTGAAAATGATACTACCAGATCAATCTTTACTCCTGAAGATTTTAGTGAAGAACAGCTTATGATGAAAGCTGCTGTTAAAGAATTTATTGATCGTGAGGTTTGGCCCTTTAAAGAAAGATTCGAAAAAAAAGATTACGAGCTTACTAAAGTCCTAATGGAAAAAGCTGGTGAGCTTGGTTTTTTAGGTATTTCTGTTCCAGAAGAATACGGAGGCTTAGGAATGGGATTTGTTTCTGCAATGCTTGTTTGTGACTATATCTCTGGTGCCACTGGTTCACTTTCAACAGCTTTCGGAGCTCATACAGGTATTGGAATACTTCCTATTACTCTTTATGGAACTGAGGAACAAAAGCAAAAATACCTTCCCAAATTAAGTTCTGGAGAGTGGTTTGGATGTTATTGTTTAACTGAACCTGGAGCTGGATCGGATGCTAATTCTGGCAAAACAAAAGCAGTACTTTCTGAAGACGGAAGTCATTATAAAATAACAGGACAAAAAATGTGGATCTCAAATGCAGGGTTTGCTTCACTAATGATTGTATTTGCTAGAATAGAGGATGACAAAAATATAACTGGATTTCTTGTTCCTTATGATTCAGAAAATGGAATAAGATTGGGAGATGAAGAGAATAAACTAGGTATTCACTCCTCTTCTACTCGACAGGTATTTTTTACAGAAACTAAAGTTCCTGTAGAAAATATTTTAGGTGAAAGAAACGGAGGTTTTAAAATTGCTATGAATGCACTTAATGTTGGTAGAGTAAAATTAGGGGTAGCATGTATTGATGCTCAAAGAAGGCTGACATCTGAATCAGTAAAATATGCTAACGAAAGAATTCAATTCAAAACACCCATTTCACAATTTGGAGCGATTAAAGAAAAAATTGCACGTATGGCTACTTCATGTTATGTAGGTGAATCAGCATGTTATCGTGTAGCAAAGGATATTGAAGATCGAATAGACTATTTCATCTCACAGGGTATGTCTCCACAAGAAGCCGAACTAAAGGGGGTTGAAGATTATGCTGTTGAGTGCTCACTTATAAAAGTTGGGGCATCTGAAGATTTACAAAATTGTTCTGACGAAGGAATTCAAATATTTGGAGGAATGGGATTTTCTGCTGATACTCCAATGGAATCTGCTTGGAGAGATGCACGTATAGGTAGAATCTATGAGGGAACTAATGAAATAAACAGAATGCTATCGGTTGGCATGCTATTGAAAAAAGGAATGAAAGGTCAAATCGATCTTATGGGTTCTGTAATGAAAGCTGCTAATGCTTTTGGACAAAATACAAGTGATGAAATAATTTCTGATAAGCACCTCTCCCAAGAAATTAGCGTCATCTCTAAATTCAAGAATCTGTTTTTAATACTCTTAGGAAATGTTTTCCAAAAATTTGGAAATGAATTGGAAAAACAGCAACAAATACTTTTGTCACTTTCTGACATTCTAATAGAGATATACTTTTCTGAATCGGCTCTATATAGAACACTCAAAAATATGGACAACCAAGGAATCGAGTCACAAACTACACAGGAAAATATGGTTCAATTTTATGTTTTTGAAGCTTACAATATCATTCATAAAAGTGCTAGAGAGATAATTTTAAGCATTTCAGATGGAAAAGAACAAGAACAGTTACTGAAAATTTTGAATGAAAAATGTTCCTATATAAGACATCCAAACGTAATTGGTTTAAAAACAAAAATTGCTAATAAATTTATCAAAGAAAATAGTTTCTTTATTTGAAATAAATGACTTAAAACAAAGCATCTAGATTCTACTCGATGAATATAGAATTTACGATTGATGGAAACATATTCTTGTCCTCCAAATAAGTTAGTTGGCTGTTAATCCAAACTACTGCAATTTGAGAGTGAGTTTTTGAACTTGCCCATCCACCAATTATAATTTGTCCATCTTTAACAAAAATATCTCTTGCTCCTCCAACCCAATAATTATCGAATACAGGCCCTCCAGGTAAATCAAAAAGTTGACCATTTTTCCAATAATGTGGAGTAATTCCAGGCTCACCCTCTATTGGGTTTCCATCTGAATCTACATTACCAATATGTTGTATATTTCCTGCTAAAAAAATATCATTACCATCTGTAAACCCACCTAATCCTTCACCCCCATATATGTTATCTTCCCAAGTACCTCCATTCTCACAATCCGTTCTTTTATTATTAACCCAATATGAGGCTTTAGGTAAAAGACCGACCATATTATTTTGTCTCATGGTCATACCAAAAAAAACAGGAATATTATCTTTTAATTTAAGATCGTAAATTTCTGCATCTCCACCGTCGGGTTTTGTCATATTTTTCCTTTTAGTACCGTTCCATCTTGCAGGCACCAAATAATGATGCTTACTCATATAATATCCACCAGTTATAATATTACCGTTATCGTTTACTGCAATTCCAAATGCCTCTGAATCAGCATTTGTGGTAAGATTAATTTTAGTTCCATTTTTCCAATAACAAGATCCATTAGAAAAACTTCCAGCAACATAAACATCGCTATTATTTACAAAAATTGAATGAGCATGAGTGTCATTCCCTTGTAAAACTTTTTTAACTCCATCAACCCAATAAACAGCATCCCAATTTTCATCATAACCAGTAGCATATACTACTCCATCTTTTACCTCAATATCAGAAATTTCACCCTCCCCAAGCACTGTTCGGGTTCCATTCAACCAATATGTAGCATATTGGGTTCCATTGGGATAACTATCTATGTAATATCCTGCAGCGTATAAATTTTTTCCATCTAAATCCAAAATACCTTCAATAGAGTCGGTGTCATCTTTGGTACAACTTAGTACTAAAATTAGTATGATGAAATTGAAAAAAAATCTATTCATTAATTGATTAGTTTAAATGTTGTTCTTCTGTTCTTCATATGAAATAACTCAGACCTGTTTTTACATGAAATTTTTCTAATCTTTGCATTTATAAATTGTTTTTTAATTTTTGAAATATATTTTTCAGCATCTAAATAACTGCTAAAACTCCCTAAGTTTACTTGAAAATAATTCTTTAATTTGATTATTTCAATTTCATCTTTTTCAAGATTATTCCTATTTACAAAATTATTTGCACTAGTTTCATTGTCAAATCTACCAAATATTATTGTATATCTTGGCCCTGAATTCCCTTCTACTTTACTCTCACCGTAAGCCGTTCCCTCTATTCGGTTTTTATTTTCTATTCTAGCTTTTATATAATCAATAATTTCTTTATTTCTTTCTTGTGTTAGTTTTAGATTATATTCTTCTGTTCCTCTGCAATCAGCAAAAGAAGATATTTCAATTTTGAGTTTTGGATTATTATTTAAAGATTCAACTATAGAATCAAGTCTTGGTTTAAATTGAGCTTGAATATCTGACTTATTAAAATCAAAATATATAGGTCTAAATACTTTATTATACTTAAAATTATTTTTTAGAATGACACTAATTTTTTCTGAAGTTCCATAATCAGACACCACTTTATATGTAAAAGAATCTTCTTCTATTTTAAAAGAATTAGATGTATATAAAAAACTTCCATTTTGATTTAAAATTAACTTACCATTTTTAACATTATCGATTAAACTAACTTTTAAAGGTATAATTTGTATTAATGGATCTTCATAAATCATTTTTTCTATATCATTATCTAAGATATTTTTCATTCCTACAATTAGTGTATCGGTACCATTAAAAACATAAAAATCTTCTACACCAATTATATCTGGGGTAAATTTGAATGCATACACATCATCATCACCTTTTCCTCCATCTCTGTTTGAACTAAAAAATCCTGTTCTAACTTTTCTTTCTATTGAAAAGGAAGTGTCGTCTCCTCTTGAATTAAAGGGTTTACCAAGAATATCAATTTTCCAACGATTAAACACTTCATTAGAAGCCATTAAAATATTGAATTTATTTTCTTGATTATTGTTTGAAGAATAAAACAGAATATTTTTAGAAAATGAAAAGGGGAAAACCTCGTCGTTCTCAGTATTTATATCAGGGCCTAAATTTTTAACTTTTCCTACGGGTTTATCATTATTAATTACAATGGAATATATATCCATACCTCCATATCCACCAGGCCTGTCACTGGAAAAATAAAGTGTTTTCCCGTCTTGAGAAACCGAAGGATGAAAAGTAGTATATCCGTCTATATTAAATTCTGATGGAAGTGGGAGTTGTTTTCCAATATTTTTTAACGGAATCTGAAAAATATCTAGTTGAATATTTTTATTATTTTTTATCCCATTACTTGTCCTAGTTAGATATAACATTTTTGTTATTGGATTTAAAGAGATTGGACCATCTTGATAAACTGAATTAAACCTGGAGTCGAATTGTTCAATTGGTTCGGTGTCAAAAGTATTCAAATTTATCTTTGTCTTGTATAAATCATATATCTGACTATTAGAGTTAATTTTTTTTGTGATTTTCCCTTGATTACCTAAAAAGAAAAGCAAACCACTTGAAGGGTCTACTAATGAGGATGCGAACTCAGATTTTTCAGTATTAAAGTTTAAATTATTTATGTTGTAGGAAAAATTACTTCTTTTAATATTTGAAAAATTATTTCCCTCAAGAGCAAGTTTATTTGCCTTATTAATATATTCTTGGGCCAATTTATTATTATCTGGAATTAATAATACATACTTATAGTAATCAGTTATATTGGCATAATTTGATCTTACTAAAGGATCCATAATTTTGGAAGCCGCCTTAAGATTGTTTAAATTTTTTAGAGCATCAGAATAAAGCCTTATCTGAATAGGGGTTAATGAATCTTCAATTTTCATAAAATATTTAATTGCTTCATTATAATTTTTATTAACCGAATAATATTCAGCCCATTTAGTATTTTTTAAATTTTCTTTTTTTATGAATCCAGGTTTTTTTTGACCGTAGGTGAAAAAAACTATTAAAATCGATATTGTTAAAAATTTATTTCTCATAATTAGAATATTCTTGGAGATCTTAATACACCCATTTTTGAATTAAATTCATAACGAAGTAAAAATTCGTGAGAATTTGTGTTAGTAAAATTTCTTATGCCAATTGAATTTGAAAAAACGTAACCCACAGAAAAGTTATTACTAACATGAATTCCTGCTAACACGCCGAGCCCAGCACCAGACTGAATTATATCATTAGAAATACTTACTAAATTTTTTATTTGAGGGCCAACCCATATAGACTTATTAAAATACATAAGGGTACTAAGGTCATAGGAAATAGGACTACCACTTGTAAATTTCAATAGAACACTGGGTTTCAATTCTATTGAGTTTGAAATAGATAATAAGCCTCCTGTAATAAAATAATTATGGCGAATCAAAAAGTATTTTTCATCTTGAATCATTCTTGGAATTGAAAATCCAAAATAAAATCTGGGAGTATGATAATAAAATCCAAAACCAATGTTAGGCTCTAAATTTTCTGGCATTTCATTTGAATATAAGCTAAAATCCTGTTTTTGTTGGGGAGCAAGAATATCGCTATTATAATCTAGGAGTGAAGCTGATAACTTTAATCCTAATCCTAAATAATGTTCTTTGTCATTTAACTTTAATTGATAGGCTATATCGGCACCAAATTGTGAACTTTCAATAGGGCCTATCCTGTCAACAATTCCTGTTAAAGAAAATGCAAGATTTTTCTCACTTCTTGAACCATTATAAGAAAAACTATGAGTAACTGGTGCACCATCAAAGCCGATCCATTGAGACCTTGATAAAAATGTAAAAGAGGAATAGTTTTTTGAGCCTACATATCCAGCATTAAAACTTTGATGATTAAACATATACATGTTAAAGCTTGATTCTTGTTGAGCATTTGTTAATAAAGAATATCCCAAAAAAATTGAAAACAGAAATAATTTTATTTTTTCACCTTCTATCATCTCTTAATATATATAAACCCTTTGTGTAATTTTCCTCCCTCACTTTCCTCAAAAAAATAGAAATAAACTCCCTCAGGAAGTAGTTTTGAATTATTTCCATATTTCATATTTGGAGATCCATCCCAGTTATTTTGATAATTTTTTGTTTCAAAAACTTTTTGTTCCCATCTATTATAAATTGTTAGCCTATGGTCAGGATAAGCATCAATTCCAGAGATTATAAATAAATCATTTATACCGTCGCCATTGGGTGTGAATGAATTAGGAATAAAAAGATCTTGAAAGACTAATTCAATCGGGTCAGTAACTACAATAAGTGGACAAGAATTAAATAAACGATCAATTTTCAACCTAAACTTATAACCTACATATTGTGCAGTTGGATTAGTAAGCTCTAATTCTGGGGTGATAACCCCCCTATAATTAAAATCTTCATTTAAATCAATCCAATCCTCTGATTCTCTTTTAATTTGCCATTGGTAAGAATAGGATATATCAGAATATGAATAAGTCAATGTTACTGACTCTCCTGGAATTATTTCAACAAAATCGTCTTCTGGAGACAAAATTTCAGGAACTTCTAAGATCTCTAAGAAATCATATATTCCATTATTATTTAGATCTCTTGGTAAATCATTATAACTATTTTGATTTAAAACAAGTCCATTCCTATCAACCAATAATGGGGATTCACCTATCAAGCCATCATTATCTGGATCATTAAAGCCAGATTCAACTGCGTCAAAACAGCCGTCATTATCACTATCTAAATCGATACTATTTGGTATTCCATCCAGATCAAAATCTAAGTTTGTTTCGATCACATCTGATATACCGTCATTATCATCGTCTTGGTCTATACTATTCTCAATTCCGTCGAAATCACAATCAGGGGCACTAGTTACAATTAATTTAATACTATCTTGAAAATAACTACAATTATTTCTCGGATCAGTGTTATCATCCTGCTCTTTATCATTTGTTACTCCGTCGCCATCAATATCAATATCACATACATCACCTATATTATCTCCATCAAGATCTTCCTGACCTGTATTACTTGTTTCGGGACAATTATCATCACTGTTTATTATTCCATCACCATCTAAATCATCATTGTCTAAATTAATTACAAAAACAGAGGTTGGAGACAATAAGATGTATGTTTCATCTGAATTAATATCATCTACTGAAATAAGAATCTCTGAACTTATGTCTCCATCGATAATAGGATCATCTTTACCTGTTATAATTATTTGTTGATCAATATTCCAATTATCCTTTGTATATACTAATTCTGATAATCCTACAATTAATTCTGATTCATCTAAAACATCTATTTTTAAAATTACGTCTTTATTAATTTGTGATGTTAAACGAACATTTAGAATAGAATTAGTTCCGTTTTCCGAAACATTGTCTGTGAGACTTACAAAAAGTTGAGCGATATCATCATCTTCATTTGTAAGTATAGGATTTGAGACCTCATCAGCTTCAATACTTTCATAAAAACTATCTCCAGAAGTTGGGTCACCTGTAATTAGAGTAATCTCTTGATTACCATCGGCAAAAAAATCATCTACCCCAGTTATGGTTACAACATTTGAGCCTGGAAGATTCCAATTGTCAGCTAATATGGTTAAAGAATTTGTTGACAAAATCATTTCATTTATTGGCCCCTCGAGACTTAGTGGTATATTCACACTTTCACCACCATTAGGTTTTGATAATAAACTAAAATGTACAACAACATAATCACCACTTTCACTAGTTGAAAAATCATCATCAACTACAGTTAAAATTATTCCTGGGGAGTCATTATCTTGATTAGACATTGATACATCGTCAATTGTGGATCCATCAAGTTTATTATAATTAGTATCTGTTGATGATACATTGCCAGTCACAATAACATAATCTATTGCACCATCACTCACCGGGGGGTCATCGTCTATACCAGTTACAATTACACGCTGAGGAATATTCCAGTTTGAAGAATTAAACGATATCACTGGAGATGCTAATATTCCCTCCTGTTCATTTGAAGAACTTAAATCTATAAAAACTTCGGCTATAGGTTCGGTGTCTAAATATATTTCAAATGAACCAGTATCACCTGATTCACTTGTCAAATTGTCAAGAACATTCACAACAACCCCTACTTCCTCGTTATCTTCTGTTATTACTTCGACAGTTTTATCCTCAGCTCCTGTAAATGATATATCAGAGCTTGAACTGACTGATCCAGTGATTATTGTTGTTTGATTATCGTCGAATATAAGGTCATCAACACTTTGCAAATTGACTGTTTGTGGTATATTCCAGTTTAGAGAACTAAAAGTTAGAGATGAATTTATTATTGTAGCTTCTGAAAGGTCACTACTTGTAAAATATATCGTTACATCAGATGAGGGTTCTGCTGTTAAAGTGACTGTGAAACTAACTGAATTCAAAGGTGGTTCTTCTTTTAAATTGCCATTAACTTCACTCATAACAAAGTCTCCAATATCATTATCAATAGTTATGACAGACCTATTTTCAGGAGCTAATGCTAAAAACGCTGGATCAGATGCAGCATTAATTTGTGCGGTAATAGATGTGTTTTGATCTCCATCAACCAAATTGTCATCTTCACTGCTAATCATTATGGTTTGAGAAACATTCCAATTTGAGTTTGTGAATGTTAAGCTTACTGTACTTAATGTTTTTTCCGTAGAATCATTGTTTATAATATCCACATAAACATTACTTAGGGGCTGAGAAGTTAAAACAATTGAAAATTCTGCTGTTTCAGGATTATTTTCTGTAACAGATGCGGGATCAAGTAAAAATCTTTTTGATGTTGAAACTGAAGTTGAGTCTATTGGAATTGATATGGAATCTAGATCCGAAACAATAATCTCTGACACATCCCATCCAGCATTGTCATTATTTAAAATTGTTACATCATAATCTGAAGGCCCAATTGAACTGAAGCATCCATCAGAAATAGGATCCATTTCTAATCTTAATGAAGCTGTAACCGTTCCATCGACCAATGGTTCGTCAATGGCATCTAAGTTAATTGACTGTGGTGTATTCCAATTTGAACTATCAAAACTTATTGAACTTTTATCTACAGTAAAATTACCATCTGGTGTAGCTGTAAAATTAATTTTAACTGTGCTGCTAGGAACATCTGTTAAAACAACTGTAAATGTATCCCCTGAGCCTCCCTCGTTTAGACTCAGTGGTGTGCCACTCACATTGAGTCCAGGATCAATTAGGTCAAGAGTCGCTGATGTTGAAAGTGTAGAACATACATACTCATCTCTACTTATAGCAACTCTAAATGAGTTATTATCTAAAGATATAGGTGGTGAAGTTAAAACTAGATTTTGAGAATTAACACCTGAATAAATCGCGTCATTACTTAAATCTTCCCAATTTCCACTAACACCATTATATTTTTGCCATCTGAAGTTCAAGCCTAGTTGATTTCCAACGGAGGTAAATGTAACGTTCTCTCCGAGGCAAATCTCAGTATCTATTGGCTCTGTCGAAAATGAAGGTGCAACAGTATTTTCCAAAAAGTCCATTACAGCATTTGAATTTAAATCGTTAGGTGTTGTGTATCCCTCACCTTGATTGTTTACTTTACCAGGCTCAGCAGCTAACATTCCATCAACAGTAATTGGATTTGTCCCAAGCCTTCCATTTGAGTCACCATCAGTAAACCCTGCTTCAACAGTATCAAAACATCCATCTTCATCGCTGTCACGGTCAAGATGGTTATATATCAGGTCTGAATCTGTATCTAGTGGCAAGAATTTCATCGATAATACTCCGTTAAAGACTGAGTTACCTGAAGTATTTTCTGTAATATGTTTGAAGGTAAACTGAGTAATTCCATCTGAATGAAATGAAAACCTATTTGCTGCGGAGACACTAGTATCAAAAGTGAAAAGAATTTCATTAGAGGTAACTGTAATTGTACTTGAATCATAAATTCCGTTTTGATTTGTATCAACTTTAAGTTCATCTCCAGGATCAAGAAGAGTTAATGTGAGTGATGCGGGCAAAACACTAATTGAATATTTTTCCCCCGCTTGAAGGGAATGTGTAAAATTAGTATCCTCATATAACACAATGTTTGAAGGCTGGGTAAAAGAAACAGTGTAGGTTCCATTTTTAGTTCCTACTGCACTATTAATTGTGGAGACAAATGCTCCTGATGATTGTCCTGTTAATGAAATACCACCGCCGTTATTTGTAAAGGCTCCAGATAAAATTGAAGTTTCAGTTGTTGTATCAGAAAAAACAATTGTAGGATCACTAAGATTTGAGATATCAAGGCGGTCAATTGATCTGGATTCAACAGAATTATAAATACCGTCCTGATCAATATCTACATCTATATTATTTATTATGCCGTCTCCATCAGTATCTAAAGGGCAATTACTCACTTTTTTTGGGGGAGACTCTAGACGAAAATTTTTTGCTCCACAGCTAATCAAACCAACAGCTCTGTAAAATCCAGTGTTTGTTGGAGTTATAGTTGATGAATTAGCTCCACCAACAGTTGAGTAATTTATAGCTCCCTGACCATCCCAAAACTCCCACTCAAAACTATCGAAATCCGAAGCATTAGAAATACTTAAATTTATATTTGGTATACAATTCCCAACTGATGAAGAAGCTGCAGCATTGAAATTATTATCCGGGGGTGATGGAAAACCAGAATAAAATGCTCCTGCAGTAGCAACCCCACTTGAATTATAATATGCAGCATACAATTCAGCTTTACTGCCATCAGGATAGTTAGAAAATATAGATACGTTTCCTACTAAACCGCTTATTTTATATGTTGTATAGCTTGCATTTCCAGTTATTGCTCTCCCAAAGCTTTTTTCAGCACCAGTTGCAGAACCACTAATATTATTGATTGACACTCCTCCTGTTGTAAAATCACCAGTCCATGTTGGTGTTGTATTATTTTGATCTACAAGAGTAACTGAAGCAGTAGCTGGAGCAACAATTGTTACAAAGGTGCTCCAAGTAGCACTAGCCGCATTTCTAATTTGGGGTATTGTTTCTACGGTTTCATTACTAGTACACGATAATGGAGGCACAAAATACATATCTGTATTTGCGGTACTCCCATTAGTAACTGCTTGATAAGCATATGCATTTTTTGAGGTTCTAACATATATATTTCCTCCACCAGCAGCATTAGAATATTGATCCCCTTCTATTGAAAAATACTGGCCAGCTGTAAGTGTTACTGTCGCTGAGTTACTTCCATTTAAAAAAATTGCAGTATCATCCTCATGAGCAACAATCAATGCATTATCATAATCATCACCAGAATTTGGGTTTCCCTCTATAAAAATAAATTCATTTCCTATTTTATCAAGACCCACAATTTGGTCTACACCATGGTCTCTTCCTGTACCTGACTCTGTCATACTACCATTAGACCCACCTGTTATAACAGCAATATTTTTATCTGATTCAATTAACATCCCGATAAGGGCGTCTCGATTAGTTATCGGATATGGTGAGCCTGGGTTTGATGTGGGAGGATTTTCAGTATTGGTGTTTGGTGGTACTCTTGTAGCTATAATATAAGTTTCATATTGATTCAGAGTTATAACAATATCGTCAACATTTCCATCATCATCATATACCTCTACAATGTTTTCCATATCAGCATATCCATTACCTGCATTATTGTTTATATCACTAAAAGTCACAGTAGTTGTTCCTTCTTCAACTGCCATCACTGAAGAAAAATTTAAGTAATGAACATCAGAAGGAATACCATTTGTAAACCCCCCAGCACGAAATGATTTACCAAGTGCTGCCACACCCTTACTTACAAGTCCACTTGCTTGGGCACTAGCTCGGTATCTAATATTTACATAAATGGGAGCATCTGCTTCAATGTAATAGCCTTTATCTGAGATTTCATTTCCTGTTGATGCAGCAGTTATGAAGAGTTGACCAAAACTATTACCCGTCGGGATTCTATAATAATCCCTATTTTCTACAATTGCTTCTGTAGGACTTAATTTATCAACAGTACCTGTAATTTTTGTTGCATTACTCAATGGAAGAGGCCAAATTGTATAATTTACTGGATCATTACTAGATGTGGAAATATATATCCATTGAGCTTGAAAATCATCTGCATTACTTCCTGCTTCTGAGGGAGCCGCTAAAGGAGGTATATAATGATACCTACTAGCTTGAGAAAATAAAGCTATTGGGAGAAATAACAATATTAGTAGCCAACAAAATTTTTTACAATTATGAATCATAATTAAAACTGGAACTATAAATTTATTAAATTCTCACTAAAAGAGTGAAATTCAGCTGTTTTGAAAGTTCTATGGAATATCTTTGAACAATTTTTTTTAATTTTTTTGGTTTTTTTATTTTTGTTTAGTTATCACAAGAGAAATCATAAAATATTTAAAAAATCAAAACTATTCTATTTAAAAGCGTAATCTGTGTTTTAACTATTTCACTCCTGCCTTTTAATTTGAGTGGTCAACAGTCAAGCATTATTTTCTCTAGAAGCAATTTAAGTGTATTTAATCCAGCTTTTACAGGTGTTGATGGTCCATTACTGGCTCTAAACTCTAGAATTCAAATGGCGGGTATTGACCAGGCTCCTACAACCAACTTCTTATTATACCAACTGCCCTCAAAAAAGAATGTTCATCTAGGAATTTCAGCTCTAAATGATCGAGTATTTGTAGAAAGTAAAACTTACTTGTCATTAGATTATAATTATAAACTAAAATTAGATAAAGAAACATCAATTTATCTTGGAATTAAAGCAGGAGGTTTTTACAATAACATTAATATTGATAAAATTCCAAGAATATTTAATGAACCCAATCCATTACTTTCAAATGTAGGGAGTTATTTTAATCCAATGTTCGGATTAGGTTTTACAATTATAGATCCTAATTTTTTTATTGGCATAGGAACACCAAACGTTTTCAATATTAAAAGATTCCAAAACAATGGCGATCTTGAACCGTCTGCTCGAGACCTAACTTTACTTCATTTTACAGGAGGATTTAAATTAAGATTAGGTAATAAATTAAGTGTTGATCCACTTTTTATTTATAGATCCATTTCAGATTTACCCAATTTTATAAGTGGTAATCTAAGTTTTGTTTTCAATGATAAGTTTTCACTAGGAGCGGGATTTTCAAATAATGATAATGCATCCGTTTTTTTTGGATCTAAATACAAGAACGGATTTCAATGGGGATACGGTTATGAATTTTATAGTGGATCTCCCAAATATGCGATCAATAAACCAACACACGAGATATTCATAAGAATGAACTTGGGGAAAAATAATGTCTCAGAAGAGGAAGAAACAGAAAACAACGATGAGGAATAATTTAATTTACATATTAATTTTTCTATTATCAGGGGGAACAGTTTTCTCGCAGAACATAACTATTGATGGTAACGGAACTGTAAAATGTCCTGGTCTACCCGTGGGCTACGAAGAACAAATTAACATTCCTGGTATCGGAACTGTCACTTCTACCGTAGTTAATAATGCTGCACTTATAGAATTTAGAGATACAGGTAGCTTTACAATAAGTGGTGGTACAACTGTTACCCCTGCTAATATGAGCTGTGTTTGTACTACTCGAGTAACTGACATGAGCTCTTTATTTTTGGATAAAGGAACATTTAATGAAAATATCTCAAATTGGGACACTTCTAATGTGGAAAATATGTATGAACTTTTTCGGAATGCTCACGATTTTGATCAAGATTTAAGTACATGGGACACTTCTAAAGTTACAAATATGAGTAAAATGTTCGACCGTGCTCATGATTTCAATAATGGTGGAAATCCTTCCATGTTCTCGAATGTTAGTAGTGTTACAACAATGTTTGCAATGTTTTGGGATGCAAGAAAATTCAATAGAGATATAGGATCATGGGATGTAAGCAATGTTATAAACATGGGTGAGATGTTTCGAGGAGCTCAAATATTTAATAATGGTAATAATAGTAATCCAATTGAATCATGGACTGTTAGCAACGTAACCAGTATGAATCAAATGTTTCGTGGTGCAAAAGAATTTAATCGGCCTTTAAATAATTGGGATGTTAGGAATGTTCGAAATATGGGCTCTATGTTTAGAGCTGCAGAAAAATTCGATCAGCCTTTAAATAGTTGGGAGACTATAGAACTTACCAATATAAATAATATGTTTAGAGATGCAAAGAAGTTCAACCAGCCATTAAGTAACTGGGATATTAGTGGTGTCAACCAGTTAGCAAATGTTTTTTTAAATGCTACTAAATTTAACCAAAATCTTGGGAATTGGAATGTCTCGGGTGTGACCACTATGTCAAATATGTTCAGGTCTTCTACTAATAGTGGAAATTTTAATAATGGTGGTAGTGATTCTATTAAAGACTGGGATGTCAGTAATGTTAAAATTTTTAAACAAATGTTTGATGGTGCGAAAGACTTTAATCAGCCTTTAAATGATTGGATTTTGAGAGATGACGGTCAAAATATTGATATGCGTTTAATGTTCAAAAATGCTAAGGCTTTTGATCAACCTCTAAATAATTGGGATGTTAGTAATGTTCAAAATCAGGGTTCTTTAGGTAATAATATGGATCAAATGTTTAATGGGGCAACTGACTTTAATCAAGATCTATCTGGATGGTGCGTCTCGAATTTAGTTTCGCAGCCTACTAATTTTAATTCAAATAGTTTAATGGCAAATGAACCTGCCTTTCAACCTCGTTGGGGTTCTGCTTGTTCACCCCTAGTTATTCTTACAGACTCAGATTCAGATGATATAATAGGTCCTGGACAAAGCATGACTGTAACGGCAACTTTTGATAGAACTATTTCAGGGTTAGCAAAATATAGCTTGAATAATGGAGCTGCATATTCTGATATGTCGAAAGTTAATTCATCAACATGGAACTTTACAATTGCAGCGAACTCCTTGGCAGAAAATACTTACAATATTTCTATTACTGCTACTGACACCTCTTCTAATACGTATGATATATCTGTTGGAACACAAAACGGAAATGAAACTGGAGTGGACGTCATTCAATTTACAGTTGATAAGACTTCTCCAAGTGTCGAACTCACTCATAACCACCCTGATAATATTGTCGGTGTTAATGATACATTCTTAATTACCGCCACCTTTAATGAAGCAATGACTGGAACTCCAACTTTAAGTTTTAGTGGACTAATTACTGATACTTTGATGGATGATTCTGCTAATCCAGCAGTTTGGACTTACTCTATTGATTTATCAACACTTACTATACCAAACAACGGAGATTATTTCGTAACAATTGATGGTAGCGATATGGCCGGAAATGTATACAGCAATGCCTCTGGTGCTCAAGATGGTAACGAAACTGCAGTGGATAGAATCACCTTTACATATTACAACCCACCTACAGTTATTTTAACTCATAATCATCCAGATAATATCCTTATTGAAAGTGACACATTCACAGTTACTGCTACCTTTAGTCATGCTATGACAATTACCCCTACTTTGAGTTTTAGTGGACTAATAACTGATGCATTAATGAATAATTCGGGTGATCCTGCGGTTTGGAGCTACTCTATAGATTTATCAACACTTACGATTCCAAGTAATGGAGATTATTTTATTACAGTTGGCGGTATCGATATTGCCGGGAATACATACACCAATGCCACTGGTGCTCAAGATGGGAATGAAACCGCAGTGGACAGAATCACCTTTACATATTATAAACCACCTACTGTTATTTTAACTCACAATCATCCTGATAATTCTCTTGATGAAAATGATACGGTTTTAGTCACAGCTACCTTCAGTCAAGCTATGAATAGTACTCCTACTTTAAGTTTTAGTGGGCTAATTACTGAAACGTTAATGGATAATACAGGTAATCCTGCAGTTTGGAACTACTCTATTGATCTTTCAACACTTACTATTCCAAATAATGGAAATTACATAATATCTGTTGGTGAGGAAGCTCCCGCAAGTATCGTAAGGGACGGTTTAGTAGTTCATCTAGATGCAGCAGACTCAAATTCATATTCAGGTTCAGGAGCCTTATGGAATGATATCAGTGGTAATGGAAATAATTTTACACTATTCGGTTCTCCTTCATATGATTCTAACACAAATGGAGGAGTAATTAATTTTGATAAAACAGATGATTATGCTGAGTCAATTTCTACATCGATACTCAATAGAAATTCATATACAAAAGTTGCTATATATCTTCCAGAAACCCAATCAAGTAACATAATTAGTGGGGGGGATAGCGATGCTAGACATGCTTTTTGGATGCAAAATACTACCGAATTTATAAGAGCTGGGCATAATAATGATTGGGATAGAGTAAGTTTTAGTCCTGGTAATATGTTAAATAGTTGGCATTATTCAGCAGTATCATTTAGTGACATAGACGGGTTTAAACTTTATTATAATGGAGCATTAGAAGATACTGACACTTATAATACCCTATCTTTTGGAAATGGTGTGGTCAGAGTTGGGGCTTACATAGGTAGTAATGGAGATAACAATTTATTTGATGGATATATACCCATTGTATTAATTTATAATAGGGTTTTATCATTGTCCGAAATTCAACAAAATTATAATTCTCTAGCACAAAGATATGGACTAACTCCTCTAGGCATTTCATTTAAACTAACGGATATTATTGGAAATCCTTATTTAACCTCCAATGGTGTTCAAGACGGAAATGAAACATCTTCAGACGAGATTACTTTTGCAGTTGACGTAACTCCGCTGACTGTAACTTTGACCGATAGTGATGTTGACGATATCATCTATCCAACTGATAGTATTACTGTAACTGCGACATTTTCTAAAGCAGTTCAAAACTCACCAACAATTAATTTTTCTGGTATTGGTCCAAAAAATATAACATTGTCTTCAACAGCCTCACAATCTGTTTGGAGTTATGTTTTTGATTTTCCATCTTTATCTGTTCCAGTAGGTCAATATACTCTTACTGTAAGTGCCACAGATTTATTTGGTTTTGATATCCAGGGAAATGAGAATATAGTTTTTGATTATAGATTATTTACACCCACTATAACAAGTTCTGATACTATTGATAAAATTTTTGGTGATCCTGGATTTGATGTTACCGCTACTTCAAGTAGCACAGGTGCATTCTCTTTTCAAATTGCTGATAGTAATGTAGCCAGTATTACTGCCACTGGTTCAGTAACCATTAATGGTGCTGGTACTACTTCAATTACTATCACTCAAGCTGCTGATGCAAATTTCTTAACAGCTAGTAAAACAATTACACTTAATGTTGGTAAAGCTAATCCCAATATTTATTTCCCAGATATAACCAAGATATATGGAGATTTAGATTTTACAATTACTGCTACTTCAAGTAGCACAGGAAGTTTTAGTTATTTGATTGATGATCCAAGAGTTGCTTCAATTAGTCAATCAAATACTTTAAATGTTATTCCTTCAACAAATAATGTTATTACTTCAACAAATAAATCAATAACAAAAAGTCCATTAAACCTGGTTTCACTATTATTATCAATTAGTGGTTCAGGTTCAACTACAATTAGTGCGCTTCAAGCAGAAGACCCCAATTACAACTCTGCTACCGCTACTATGACACTAACTGTTCTTAAAAATAACTTGCTAAATGTTGATTGGTATTCAACTTCTAAAATAACTAGAACCTTTGGTATTCCTCCTTTTGAACTCATTGATCCAACAGTGCCGTCTGATTACAGTGGTGTATTCAATTTTAGGTCATCAGATGTCACAATTGCAAGTATTTCTTCAAAAGATGTTCAAATTAATGGAGTTGGAACTGTCACATTGTTTGCGGACATACCAGCTGATGGAAATTATGAGTCAAAAACAGTTACTGTAACATTGGAAGTATTAAAAGCTAACCAATCGATAATCATCGAACCACTACCTCAAGAGGTATTAAAGAATTTTGCTTCTCTCACTGTATCAGCAACTTCAACCTCTGGTGCTCCAGTATTAGTTTCTATAGCAAATGGTTCGGCAGCAAATTTATCGGGCACAGTAGGAAGTTATGTTTTATCTAATATAGGTACTTCCGGAGTAGTAACACTTACTTTCACTACTGACGCATCGGCTCACCCAAATTATAACTCAGCAACTGTTACATTAGCAATTGATGTTTCTAAATTCAATCAAAATATTACTATTGATCCACCAGGATCTGAATTTATTTTATTCGAGGAAGATTTAACATATGATATTGATGCCTTCAGTGATCAATCATTCAATAATTTAATCTATGAAATTGTATCCGGAACAAACGCCTTAATTAATGGAAGCACTTTAGATATTTTTGATATTGGAGAGTTAAAAATTAGAGTTAGTCATCCAGGAAATAATGAATTTAATGCTGCTAGTCAAACAAAAATAATTACCGTTTTACAGGGTATTACCAAACTGTCTAATTTCAATATACCCGAAAAATTCATAAATGATGGTGAATTCACAATACCTCCTCCTGATTCAAATAGGTCAGGTGCTATAAGGTATACAAGTAGTGATACTGATATCGCTGAAATTAGAGGAAATAAAATTATAATAAAAGGTATTGGATCTTGTAGTATAACAGCAGTACAAATTGGTACTGCTCAATTTACATCAGCATCAATTAGTACTATTTTTATTGTTAAAGATACTGACTTTGATAATGATGGAATTGGAGATACTGAGGATGAAGATGACGATAACGATGGAAGGACAGATCAAGAAGAATTTGAAGAGGGAACCGATCCATATAACAGAGATACTGATGAAGATTTACTTGAAGATGGTGATGAAAACGAAATTGGAACTGATCCAAATGATATTGACACTGATAAAGACGGTATTATTGATGGTCTTGATGCATTTCCATTAGATCCAAATGAATCTGTAGATACAGACGGTGATGGAATCGGAGATAATTCAGACAATGACGCAAACGATGATGGGTTTTCAGATGGCGAAATTTTTGTTTCTGGACTTGTAACACCTGGGGTTATTGGAAGTGAGGGAACATGGAAAATAATGAATTTAGAAAATTATCCTAATGCCAGAGTTTCGATCTACAATAGAAATGGATTTTTAGTTTTTTCCAGAGTAAATTACCAAAATGATTGGGCTGGAACATTTGATCAAACTGGGGATCTTCTTCCTGCAGGTTCATATTATTATATAATTGAAGTGCCCGGAATGGAAGTTATTGAAGGGTGGTTGTATTTAACTTATTAACTATATAAAATTTATTTTGTAAATTATTATATTTATTGAGATGAAAAGCCCATTAGTTCATATTGAAGAATTTCCTGAAAAAGTAAAATCAATATATATTGGTGGAAAAAGATATACTCGTAAGGAATTTTTAAAAGCACAAAGTCTAGAAAAAAGGCGGGCAAAAAATGGACGCTTCAAGTCCATAACATAAATATTTAGATTTAAATTGAACCAATTAATGTGGTATCCATAAGAAAATATTTAATATATCTCTTCCTTTTTTTGTTCATTTATTGTGGTAAGACCAAAACAGATTTGAGTGATGTAGAAATAATTTTTGAAAATAATCTAATGCTATTTACTAAAAATTCAAAACTATACTCAGGGCAGATAATTGAACTTCATGACAATAAAGAAATAAAGCTTGAGATGGAGGTTTTAAATGGCCTGAAAAATGGAAATATTAATCAATACTATCGCTCTGGAAAAATACAAACTCATTCGAATTTCATAAATGGAAAATTATTTGGGAAATTCACCTCTTTCCATGAAAATGGAAATGAGCAAATAATTACTTTTTATAACAATGATCTAAGAATGGGTAGTTTTGAAGAATTCCATGATAATCAAAAACTAAAACTTTGTGGTAGTTATTTTAATAGTTTAAAAATTGGTCAATTTGAAGAATATTTCAAAAGCGGAGGTAAGGCAATATATAATTATTAATTTTTTTTTAGTATTTCTTATACAATCGTGTACTAGAATTGTTCCAAAGAGTCAATTAGTTTTTAAGAACTGTGAAATTTACTGGAACGAACGTCTTTTCACTGGCGAATATGAGTTGGATAAAGGGGACAAATATATTTTAAGTAAAGTTTACAAAGGGAAAATCAAAAATGAAAAAACATTCAGTAATAATATTTTATTAATGGAAAAAATTTATGATGGATGTTACTTTGGAATTCAAAAAAATTATAATAGTCAAGGAAAACAGATTAGTGAAGGATCTTTTCAATCAAATAAAAGGGTTGGTGAGTGGAAATATTTTACAAAAGATAGTATTTACACAATAGCTTACTAAAAATAATTATCTACTTGTAATCTTTTATATTGACCCCTCCTGTTTCTGAGGAATGGACTAAAATCAAAACTCAAAAATAAATCAAAAATTCTTGGAGGATATCTATATGAAGTTGTTAGATCCTGAACTGAAAAGGCATATGAAACACCAAAATCAAAATTTTCATAAGTAAGACCTACGCTTAATCCTAGGTTCAAAAACGAAAAATTATCAAACAATCCAAATTGTTGATTAGCTCCAACGCTAAATTCCCCTAATTGAAATTCTTGAGATGAGAAAATATTAATAGATTCTGAATCCCTTCTCACTGAGGTGTAAGCATATAAATATGAGTACCTAGGTAAAAATCTTCTGTCATAAGGATTTAAATTAAACTCATATGCAGCTTGCATACCATAAGAAATGGGGACAAGGAACTCGACATCAGTGTCATAGGCAACATTCGGTTGATTTAAATAATCAAAATTTATCCCAATTAAAAAATCAGTACTATGAACTAGGAAAGATGCTCCTAAATCTGTATAATTTTTTGCAAAGAAAAAATCAGCTAAAGGGTCGATTGATTCCTGATTTATGTAACCAGTAATAGAATTAATTTGATCTTCAAATATTAAATTCGATGGATTAAGATTTTTTGATACAAACCCTACATTTACTGAAGGTAAAAACCAAAGATCATTACCTAATTCAACTTTGTAAATATAACTTAAATTCAAATCATTTTTTTTATATCCAATATTTGGTGCGTTGAAATTATTAAACTGAATACCTAAACTAAAGTCAAGTAAATCAAATGAATATGAGCCATAAAAGAATTTATTATTTTGTGTCTCATTTGGATTTATTTCCGTTGTATTATACAATAGTCCAGACCGATTCCAGCTATTTAATCCAAAATAACTTGGATTACTAATATGCATTAATTTAGGTTGAGAATTAAATACCATCTCCTGTGAATAGGACAAGTTTATCACAATAAAAGTTAATATCAATAATATTTTCTCTTTCAAAACCATCATTTTAATACTGTGAAAATACCACTTCTCTCAATAACTTGATCATCTGTAACTCTATTTAATGGAACACCAATAATTGTATAAATATAGTATGGTGTAAAAGAATCTAGAGTACTGCCATCCGCTCTTTTACCATCCCAGCCTAAAACTGCTTTTCCATTTCCACTAGGATCAATTTCATTTGGACATTCAGTTCTATTAATTGAACCATCCTGGGCATCCTCGGTATAAATCAAGTTCCCTTTATTGTCGTAAATATTGAATGTTAAACTTTCAAAACCTGTAAATAGAGGTCTAAAGAAGTCGTTCAAACAGTCATTGTTAGGTGTAAATACATTTGGAGTATAAATACTATATCCCCTTCCTATTGTTATTGGTTTGGTAACCGATTCATAGCAACCAATCTCATTATATATAGTTAATGTAGGATAATAAGTCCCTGAATTGCCATAAGCATGAGTAACCTGAGTAACTCCAGAAGCAGTTCCTGAAATATTAATAATAATTGGTTCAGAATTATCTCCAAAGTTCCATTCTAGCCTTGAGAATTCTCCTTCTGACTCATCTGTAAATGTTACTATTTCTCTAGCTGGAATTTCGTTTACCTGCTCAAAAGATGGAGATGTATAAGAGAAGAATGGATCCCCTAAAGCTAAATTAAATTCTGCCTCAACTCCGCATCCTTCGTCTGTTGTTATGACAATTTTTCCGTACTCAAATGGAATATCAATTAATATTTGATAGGTATCCTCATCAAGTTTAGTTGTATTTCCATTAAGAGGTACTGGCTGTCCGTCGTCAAGAATATCTTCAGTACCATTAGTATTAATATAAAAGAAATTAAGTGGTGTGTCGGAATCAGAATTATTTACTGCATCTATAATTATAAGTCCAGGTAATCCTTCACAAAGTTTTGGATCTACATAAGGACCATCTGTAATAACAAGTGTATTGTCATCATCAACGCTAATTACATCTCTTAGATAGTTAAATGGTGTATCTACAGGATTTGGACACGTATTACCACTTCTAATGGTATATCTGTATAGCCCAGCTGGAAGATCATTTAAGGTGGTAAATCCGTCAAAATTACTTAATCCTGGATAAGATCCGTCTAGTGGTCTCCATGGTGAATTAATTTGATTTGTTGTTCCAGATAGTGTGGAAGTTACTGGTGTAATTACTGGAGAAGTTGCATCAAAAATTTCCCATGAAATATCATATGGCTCCTGTCCACCGGAGATTTCAATTGAAATTCTACCATCCGTAGCTCCTAATTCACAACTAACTCCCTCAGAAATTTCACTATTATTCAAAAGACCATCAATTCTTAAAACTGGAATATCTCCACTGAAAACAAAATCTATAGGTTCAGATTCACATGTCCCATCTGAAATTATCAGCTGGTAAGTACCCCTTCCGGCATCAAAACGAGTTCTTCCAACAAAACTTGAACCTGGTTCACTAGGGTCTAAAGGAGTGTAAGTCCATTTCAAATTATATATTGCATTATCATTATCATCAATAATTGGGTTGCCTCCAAGTATTAAAGAAGTGTCAAGTTCAAACTCATATGCACTATCACAAACATCAAATTCAAATTCTGTTTCACCTTCAAATGTTATGGGAACATATGTTTCAATATCAAATGCATAATCTAGAGAACAATCAGGGTTTGAAGCATCTTGTGCTTCGACTATATGTCTTCCTTCACTAAGCCCTCTTATTACAAAAGTATTTCCTTGTTTTACAATACTGCTAGCAAATGTTGGAGAGACAATTGTTGTTCCACTAATTTGACCTGAATTTCCACCATAAACAGGTTCGCCATCTAAAAATATATTGTATGCAAGTGATGATCCAGACAATTTAAAAGAGAAATCTGCTTCTACGACACCAGAATCACAATCTAATACTTGCCTATTGTAAACTCTTTGACTAATCATATTAAAACTAGATGTTTTTATTACTCCTGATCTAGAGAATATACTACATCCTGTAGCATCAGTTACTATTGCACGATATTTTCCAGGCTGAAGTTGATCGACTAAATAAAAACCGTCTTTATTCATACTTACATAACCTCCATCTGAAAACTCAATATTGGTTGAAGAAGATGTTGTTGAAGTTGATGTTCCTGTACCAGAATTAGTAGATGAGGTGGCACTTTGCTGAGCAACAGATAGTTTGTACCATTTTATATCATAAGGTTGTGCACCACCATTCAACTCAAGTTCAATTGATCCCAATTCATCTGAATTACATCCAGGTTGAGTTACAATAGGAGCCTCGCCAACTGTAAATGGATCTTCATTTGATCCATCATCTAAGGTTATTACTTCTGATGTAAAACAACCATTAGCATCTGTTACGGTTACTGTGTAGTCGCCTGCATAATCTAGACCCGTGATTGTCAAGTCATCAGGATCTGAAGGAGAACCTGAGGTTGTTCTTTTGTAGAGAACTTCTCCACTTGGTCCATAAAGTTCCCACAAAATACTATATGGTGAAGTTGTACTCACTGTTCCTCCTGTGATATTTACACCAAGAGATCCTTGAATACCAGCAGAACAGTCTATAGCCTCTGTTGTTGAAGCATTTAATTCAATTGATAATGGGTCAGGCTCATTTATAGTAACTGAACCCAAGTCAAGTTCTACAGCATTTCCAGAAGCATCAGTACATAAACCACTATCTTTTATTTTTACCGAATAACTACCACCATCAAATCCATCTAAAGTTAAAACTTGAGTAGTATATGATACTATAGTAGAACTTGCACCTCCAGTTGTAACAGTAGCCGTTTTAGTTGAGAATCCATCAGAAACATATGCTGCCCCATTTAATGAGTATGAGTAAGGTGGGTTTCCACCTGTAAATTCAACAGTAAATGTACCATTAGCAGCACCATTACATAAAATATCAGTAGTAGAAAAATTAGCTTGGTTTACAGCAATTGGATCTAATATTTGTAATGGTCCAGAAGAACCTGTTATAGTGTAAGTAAATGTTTGCTCACATCCTGTTGTAGTATCTCTTACAATGAGTGTGTAAATGCCTGCATCTAAATTTTCAATTCTATTTGTTGTTCCTCTGCTTACTCCAAATTGGTCAGTCCATGCATAGCTAAAATTACCAGATCCTGGATTACTTGGATCGATACTAACTTGTAAATGCCCGTCAGAACAATTTGAAATTGTTGTATTGTCAGGAGCGTTTATTATACCGAATGTTCCATTATCTATTATTGTAAATATGTTTGATTGTGCGGTAAGTGTATCACACAAGACATCCACGACGTCTAAAATATAATCTCCTGGCTCAAGATTGTAAATACTTTGCTGGTTACTTGTGAATCCACCTCCAATTTTTGTCCACAGGAAAGTAACATTAGTATAATCCCCTGTATTACCTGCAGATCCACCCGTTACAGCGGCACCATTTATAACTATACTACCATTATCATTTCCACAGCCAGCTGGTGTTACGTCATATCTGGATTCGTCAATGTTCAATGTCAAAGGTGTAATTACTAGAACAGTAGAATTATTTCCGTTTAAAGAACAATTATTTTCATCAATTATTCCAATTTTGTATGTTTCTCCAGCTGCAATATTTATACTACCACCATTTATATTATTAGCATCTCCATTTCTGAAGGTATGACTCGCACCATTACCAAGTGGAATAGATCTGCCTCTTTCATTCCCATTTTTGTCATAAAATATATATGTATATTGACCCGTTCCACCTGTTGCAGCAACCTTAATTTCAGTGTCACATATTGTATCAACCGAAAGTGATAATGGATTCGGTGCTGTAATGGTTACAAAAGGTGCATCGGCTTGACAATTGTTTGAAACTGTTGTTAGCATGTAATATTCTGATCCTGTAACACTATTAAGATTTAAAGTCAAACCAGTATCAACGTAAGTATTAGGATCTGAGATATCAAGAGTAGAAACTGGAGTACCGATAGAATTAGTTTGCCTCCAATAATAACCATATGTTAAAGACTGATTGGGGATAGGTGTTGAAATTGTAATTGTTCCTGGAGAGGCCCCTGGTTGTTTCGCACCTGTTATTGTAAATCCTATTCCAGAAGTTTTGGCAATCAAAGTAGCAACTCCAACAGCTGGGGAATTTCCTATCGCTGTTACTAGTGTTGAACCAGAGTTAGTATCATTTATTAATCCAACAATCGCTGTTATAATTTCAGACTTACTTTGAGCCCTATCGTAAACTGCAGGGTTATTAGAAAGGTTTCCAGTTGCATTATCTACACCTTGAACTGTGTAAACAAATGCTTGTGGCCCTACATTTATTGTAATTATATTTCCAACTGCGAAACTGTTATTCAACTCTACTCTAGATTGTTGTTTAACTGCAACAAAACCACCAGTTACAGCTGCTTCATTAACTACGATCGAACCTCCATCGTCACTACATAGCGGATCATTAACTGTATGGTTACCAGCCCAATTATTGTACTCAACAGGAGGGAATACTGTTATCGAACCGCCAAGAGTTACACTTGGTGTACATGAGTTTGGATTAACTGTACTTATGCTATATGTGTATGTGGTCTCAGCTCCTACCACTGGTGCTGTTCCAAAAATCCTTACGTTGTTTCCATCGACAGATACATTGGCTGCCCTTGTAAATCCTAATCCTGCTGGTGAAGAAGAAAAGGTCACATCATTTGCTCCTCCTCCAAGAGTAAACTCAATAGGAGTAATTGCAGTTTCTTGACAAACTGATTGATTCATTGCTGCTGGATCTGCTCCTGAAAACACCATAGTAGGTAAAGGTTTCACGGTTATTGTAATTGACTGTATTTGGTCTGAGCATTGACTTGTATTTGATACTGCACCGGATACTCCTGTAGTAATTTCAAATGTATAATCTCCTGCAGCATTTGTAGCATCGGGACTTCCTAAAATTGTTGCTACTCCTCCATTTCCAGTTACCTGGTTTGGAGCAAAATCTAATGATATTCCAGAAGGGACTAAACTAGCATCTACAAATTTAGCGTGGGTATTTTGTCCTGTGACATCAAAAATTATAGGTGTTACATCTTGATTCACACAAACATCTTGAGTTGTAGCACCCGAAGCCCCTCTATGTGTGATTGTCTCTTGAGGTATTACTGTAATTGAACCAATGATTGATATTTCAGTAGGTATACCCGCTACAGCAGAGTTACACTGATTAATCGTTGTTATTTCATAGTTATATGTTGTTTGAACTAAATCATTTGGTGCAGTTCCAAAGATTACAGCGTTATCAGGAGCATCGGTGGGATCATTTACTCTTACGTTTGCAACTCTAGTAAATCCTAGTCCTGGATCAAACGTTACAGATACATTACTTGCTCCTCCACCGATTGTAAATTCTATTTCATTGATATTTGTGCCAGCACAAACTGTTTGATTTAAAATGCTAGGATCAGCTCCCGAATAAACCATTGAAGATGGCGGAACTACAGTAATATCTATCTGTTGTGTAGCATCAGCACATGCACTAGTATTTGCTCCGCCTGTTGTAACAGTAAATGAATAAGTAAACGGATCGTTACCAGCTATAGTTGCGCTTGGACTTCCTGAAATAGTTGCAACACCTCCCATATTATCCGAGTCTTCAACAAAATTTAAATTCATTCCGTCTGGAAGACCAATTGCACTTCCAAAAGTATTTTCGCCAACTACATTAATGATAATATCTGTTATATTTTCACCGTAACAAACTTGCTGAATAACCGAACCATTAGTCGGGTCTGGATCTAAAGTTAAGGATTCTTCGGGCCTAACATTCACAACTCCAGTTATTGTTGTTTCAGAACAAGCACCAACCAGTGTTCCTCCTGGATTACCTGTTGTTGTAATAGTGTATGTATAAGATGTCGTTTCAGTAATATTAACATCAGGTGTTCCAGAAATAACAAATTTATTTGGAGCTTGGAAATTTCCTAATAATCCGTTCGGTAGCCCAGCTACTGTTGCATCAAGAGCATTACTTACAGTATATGAAATATTTGTCAATGCAGTGTTATTACATACAGTTTGATTATCATTTGAACCAGCATCTAATGTTATTGATGATGTTCCGAATACTACAACTCTTACTCGAATATCTGCTGCAGGGACACATGCATCAGTTATAGCTTGTAAAACAAAATCCTCTGTAGTTGCAGAATCTGGTGTTCCGTATATTCTGAATTGTCCTCCACCTGCTCCTGGGGTAAAGTCTCCAAATAATCCTGAAGGTAAATTACCACCAGCTGCAATAGTTACGTTAGTTATGTCAACTGAAGAATCGAAAAGTACATCATCTAAAACGGATCCCTGACATGCCTCAATTAAAATGTAATCTGGGGCTACGCTCGGATCAAATGCCCCTCCATTAGCATTTATTCTATCATCGGTTAATGAGCTTGCATCATTTAGATCTAAAGTTGCAGTTCCGTTAATAATATTAACAATACCTGTAAAACTTGCAACCGAAGAACAACCATTATCATTTACTGTTGATAAAATTTGGTAAGTATAGCTTACTCCTCCAGCGGGTATTGCACCAGGTATATTTACTACAGGATCAGAAACTAGTGATAATGTAGAACTCGTAGTTCTTACCAGAGAAATTCCTGGTGGTTGTCCTGCAGCACTGGTCCATGATACTGTATATGTTGCAAATGTTGATATATCAAAATTTATCGGAACCATAGGAGAAAGATTACAAACACCAGCTGGATTTGCGTCGCTACCTGCTGCAACTGAAATTGCAGGTATGTCAACAATTCTTATAGATCCATTTGCAGTTGCTGGATCACAGTTGGGCCCAAATGTTGAAACAGTATAATTATATATCCCTGCTGGATCTGTTGGAGCACCAAATATTCTTAAAAACTTCCTATTTGCTTGTGTAATACTTGGTAAATTAAGCGTAGGGTCACCTCCATCAATTGGTCCAACATTTGTTCTAACCACAGTAACAGCATCTCCTGTATTTGATTGAATTGTTAAAGTATTTGCCGCATAAGAAGCATCTACTAAAGGTACATTTGAATCTATACCAGCCTCAAAAGCCTGTAATAGTGCTTCAAAAGTATTAACTCCACCTCCAACATTTACAGGGACATTAATTGTTACTCCATTAACCTGTAATCTATAAACATCTCCGTCATCAAAGTTTAATGGATTCCCTGCAAAAGTAACTTGAGTAATCTGTGGAATCTCTGTGTAAGACGATTGAATTCCTTGAGGTAGTTGTCCTGGTCCAACTGAAGCACCCAGTGCATAGCCCCTAACATCCCATTCGATATCTACACCACCTTGTGTGCTTGAGACGGTTTCGCCTTGACAAATAATTAGATTATTATTTCCAGTAGTTAAAGTTAGAGATGGTTGTACAGCTATTGTTATTGAACCAGTTGCTGTTACTTGACTTGCTGGATCATTACATCCAAAGGCATTATTTACTGTCGTTATGGTAAATGAAAATGTCGTGTCCACAGCCAATCCAGCTACAGAAGGGTCACCAAAAATTGTTAAAGAATTAGTCGACGACTGTACTAAAACAGGTACTGCAAAAACGGCTGCATTAATACCTGGAGATGTCGAGGATATAGTAAATGGTAATCCATTTCTTGAGGTTATTCTTAGGCTATTACCTCCAATAACAACTGGGTCAACTAGAAGTCCTGTTCCAATTATAAGTGTTCTAAGACCATTTAATATATCTACAATTTCATTATCATTTTGAGGTGCACCAGTGTTTACTGTGTAAGTAACAGTTATCGAATTAATCGTTACAGTGTAATCTTGTCCATTATTTGCTGCTACATTTGCATCAATTCCACCAAGGGTAATTGTAGAAATTTGATTTTGGATTACATGGGTATGATTAATTCCTGTAGGTCTAGAGGGGTTCCAGGCAACATTTACAGTTGATGCGTTTGATAAATCGTAGGTAATTGGTGTAAGAGCACCAACAGAATTATTACAAATAGTTTGACTTGTATCCATACCTGCCTGAATGGCCATTGTTGAATTTGGACTTACAGTTATAAAACCTTGAGCAGTCGTAGGGGTACAAGTTCCTCCAGTTGTTGTGATCGTATATTGATACGTAGTTGGGACTGTTATAGCTAAACTACCAGAAATAGTTCCCGATATTTCAATAAATGTTCCCCCATCAGAAACAATTGTTCTAGTAAATGATATTCCGGGATCATCTCCAGCGATATCATTGAGTGAAGTAAATACATTGAAATCAAATTGGTTTGATGTTAGAGTAAATTGTCCAGCTGGAGCATCGTCTACTGCAGTAATACCTAACGATGCTTGATTGATCTTGTAAACAAACAAGCCAACTATTTCATCTAAAACTGAAACAGTCCCATCACCAACACCAACAGCTGCTGCATTGTAGACTTCCCCAATTGTAACTGTGTAAGCAACCTGATTAATTGTAAGAGTGTATGAGTCACCTGCATCTGGATATGCTGCATCAATCACAAATCTATCTACTTGATTTTCAGATGTGAGTTGTTCAAATAAATTTAAATCATCTATTCCAGTAATATCTGCCCCGGTAGCACCTCCTAAAATTTCATGCTTTATTGCTGTAATATTTTCTCCTACACAACGGCTTTGATTTGTTGTTGTAGGGTCTGAAACTCTAACAAAAGAAGGTGAGTCAGGAATAACTACCCTTCTTGTTATAGAAGCCCCACCACAACCAAAAGAAGTTGCAGTAATAATTACTGTTCCGGACCAACCTTCATTCCAACTAACTAATCCTGTAACAGAATTAATATTTCCAGCCAAATCATTATTCCATGACCAAGTCACATCCGAACTTGATGTAAATTGTGTTGTGTCACCCGACTCAGCTGGACAATTTGGTAATGTTAGAGGATCATAATTTATGTCTAGAGGTGCTGATAAATTTGGATAAATTCTAACACTTCGAACACCAGGAACTGGATTTTCTATTCCATTACAACCTGTTGCGTAAGATTCAATATTGAATGTCCCATGGAATCCAGCATTCCAGTCTATTGTATTTGAATCCACAAAAGTACCTGGTGATGCAACACTCCCTACTCCAGGAAGAACATTTGATATTGTATATCTTATTGATGCATAATTACTTGCAGTAGAAAAATATTGGGTATTGGGTGTCGTCGCTGTTGTTTCACAAATGGGTTCTGCTCCAGTTGAAACACCACAAATAAGTTCTGAAGTTGGATTTGTTTCAAACCCAAACATAGAACCAAATGCTCTGCCCTCAACAGGTGACCTTGTTACACTGAAAGAAAGGTTCATATCACCACCATTACCTCTTGGTGTCCCTGGAGGAGTTGGAGGAGCTGAATTACCCTCATACTGGGCAGTTATTCTTAAAATACCTCCAATATCGTCATTTAACCCATTATTATTAGCATCTCCTGGGTTAAAAGATCCAGAGGTTGCCGTAAATAAACCAGCAATTGGAGATGTAGTATCATTATTTATAAGGTCTCTTAATTCCTGCGCAATTGTTGCAGCAGTTTGATTTGCAATACCATTAGCAGGCACACTTGTGTCACTTGTTTCATATGTATATCTTACCCCATTTAGGGTAACATTAAATCTTTCAAGAGATCTAATATTTCCTGCGTTTTCTCTTATGTAAATAATTTCACTTTCAGATTCTAATAGCGGAACTGGCGACGAAGGATTTGATGCAGCAGAATTAAATTGATTAACTGTAACAACAGTTGTTAATGTAGCTGTTGCGCTTCCGTCACACCCAATAGCTACAACTTGAATGGTTGCATCACCAATAAATCCGTCATTCCATGTAGCAAAACCAGTCGTTCGTGAAATTGTTCCTGCATCCGGTGGAGATATAAACCAATTATATGATTCTGTCAACGGAGCTATTCTACCGTCATTATAACAAGCACTGAATATAGTAGAACTTGGAGATGCCGCTAAAGCTTGTTCGCATAGATAAACTTGACCATTATATATGTTGCCGTCTTGTCCGTTTATAATAGGAATCGGAGGTGTACCACCTGCTGCATCATCAATCAAAATATAGTCGGGTATTTGAGGCGCTGTAGTAACTCTTATTTGGTGCTGAAGTGTTTGAATTTCACATGTTGTTCCAGTTGTTGTTACTCTTATCAAACCTGTAGATGTTGGAATTCCACTTATAGTTACTGTTTTTGCTGCTGCATCAGTGGCGGCATTTAAACCAGGAGCATTATTTACAATAAGAATACCTGTCGCTGAACCACCATATTGAAATGTGACGGGATCAATGTTTGAACCTACACAAACAGTTTGACCCCCCAAAGGTGCTGTGGTTTGAACTAAAGTTGGTTGTTCACTAATACTTACTTCTGTAGCCGCTGATAAAACTTCACATGATATTTCGCCAGCATCCAAAATATTATTGCCATTAATATCATTAAATCTTGTTGTTTTTAATCTATAATAGACAATTGTTGAAATATCGGGATCAATCAATGTTTGCAATCTTCTTTCTATATCAGTTTTTTGTTGCAACGCCGTAATTACTGTCGTTTGTGAAATTGTTGCTGCAAAACCACCTGTTAAAAGATCTGCCCTAGTGCCGGCGATAATATCATCCCAATTATTGTTATCTGCTGAGAATTGCCATTGATAATTTATACCATCAAGTGCTCCATCATCTGGTTCTGTTCCATTAGCAACAATATTTGATAATGCATTTACATCAACTGTCAGTGGGGCACCATCAATCCTACACACAGCTTGGTCTGCAAGAATAAACCCAGTATTTACTTGATCAAGGACCGTTATCGTGATTGGATCTGTTTCCGAAAAACATACCGTCCCATTGTATGTACTTGTTGCTCTCCTTTTGAATGCTGTAGATTGAGTTAGAGCAGTTCCAAAATTTAATGTTGATAAAGTTCCTCCTCCAATGGGGGCCCAAACTGTTCTAGCAGCATCTGTTGTTCTATACCATTGGTATGCTATTGTAGCACCAATATTAGTAGAGTATGCATTTCGCGAGGAGGTAAATAATGTTGGAGTGGTATTATTACATATCACCAAGCTTGTGTTGCTTACTTTTCCAGCAATAACTGAGCTCACTTCAACACTATGGGTATCACTAAATGTTTGACAAACTGGAAGTATTGCCCCACCAAAATTTTGAGTCATAACTCTTCTGTAATATCTTGTTGATCCTCTTCCATTGTATGTTATGGCGTTAGCTGAATTTGCCAGAGTAGCATTAGCACCGTTATCACTAATTAAAAATGTTGGTGTTAGTAGAGAACCCGGTGGAAGGGTAATAAGAATATTATCAGTTGCTGCATTATCAACTGCAGTAATACCAGAACCAGATTGGTTAATTTTGTATTCTAAAAGAGCTAAAACTTCATCTACAGTGTTTACAGGGGAAGCCCCTGAACCAACAGCTGCAGCATCAAAAACCTCTCCAACTGACACGGTAAACGAATCACCACCTAATGTTATCCTATAAAAGTCTTCACCTGCTGTTAATGCCCCACCAGCAGTTATTGTGAAAGAGGATACAGAAGAAATATTTGAAGCTGTAATTGCTCTAGGTTGGTATTGAGCCGCAGTAGCATCTATTGGATATCCATTTACAATGGAAATGTCTTCCCAGACTAAATTATCAAAAGAATATTGCCATTGATATTGACTACTAGCTCCACCAACACTATTGATAACTCTTAATAATTGCGGTGTATCACCAACACATATTATTTCATCTTGATCAACCCATGTATTTAAAGCAGCATTTGTGTTTCTTTGAACATTACCTCCTGTTGCGTCAGGTGCTACGTTAATTGTTATTATGTTTGAATAGTTATCACATGGAACAGTATTGATACCGTTTAATATACTCCTTGATCTTCTTCTGTACTGCGTTGTTTGGTACAATATAGTAGGTGTCATTGTTCTTGAAGTAGAACCGACAACTGGATTCCAGTTTAATCCTCCATCAGTTGATGACTCCCATTGATATGTTATTGCAGCTCCATTTGGATAATCAGCTCCATCGACAAAATCATTAACTCCGTCAGGTGCATTCTCAGCTCCTACTGATTCAAAGTTCGCTGTTGGAGTAGTTGATGCGCAAATATTTTGTGAAACAGCACCCCCAGCAATTTGAATTGCATCTGCAATTACATAATTTAAATTAATTGTTACTGTATCAGTTGCAGAACAACCTCCTGCATTGGTAACTTCAACTGCGATGTCAAATTGTAAATCAGTATCATAGATTGAAAAATTATCTGTAGCAAAAACATTTGATGCTTGGAAAGGTGTTAGAGGTACAGCGCCATTGAAAAATCTGTAAGTTGCACCTGGTAAAATATTAGCAGTAAAAGTTACTGTATCAGCAAAAGGTTGATTAAAGGCATCTAGCCCTCCACAAATTATTCCATCTGCTACTGATGCTGTAATGTCCGCTACAGGCGCTGGAGACACTGTCATTGTAACTCCTGTAGAGGTTACCGTACACGAGTCAGGTGCAGCTGTAGCAACCATTACGGTAACTACATCTCCATCTCCTATGTCCCCTAATGTATCTACCTGAAATGTAGTGCCTGTCTCATTTTGAGCATATCCATTCGCTATGGTGACAGCTACACCATTTATCGCCCACTGATAAGTATCAGTAAGTTGGGTGTTTATAGTGTTAGCAGTGAATACTAAACTCGTTACATCCTCTGCACAAACTGTTGTACCTGGATTGGTTGTAATCGTCGGATTCCTTGGCTCTTCTACATTTATACTAACAACGTCAGATGGTAAACCTGCCCCACCTGTTGGACAAGATACTGTATTTAAAGTAGCAAAAGTAAGCCTGCGTATCTCTGTGTCTTCAGTAATAGTAAGAGGCGTGTCTGATATATCTAATGTATAACTCGTAGCTCCTGCTATAGGTGTCCACACATTAGCTGTAGAAGCATTACGCTGCTGCCACTGATAAGTAAGAACTGAACCTGCTGAAGAACTAGCATCAAGTGTTCCATTATTTGTCGATGCTATATCATTTGCTATATTGTCTCCAGAACACAGAACAAGATCAGCTGCATTAGCAGCAATGTTTCCTGCTGTACCAACCTTAGGTACAAAAATTGTTAAAGACCCTGTTAGTGAACAGCCTGCTCCATTATTAACTTCAACAGTAACTACAGACTCCTGTGTAATAGCACTAGTAGTGTATACTCTACCTGCAACCTGTGCCGCAGGAACTGCTAAACCATTTAATCTAAATGTATATGTCGCTCCAGGAACATCATCCGCCGTAATAACAACAGCACTACCTGCACATATCGTCTCAGCAGTAGCATTAGAATCTAAATTTGCTATCGGTGAAGCAGATACTGTCATTGTAACTCCTGTAGAGGTTACCGTACACGAGTCAGGTGCAGCTGTAGCAACCATTACGGTAACTACATCTCCATCTCCTATGTCCCCTAATGTGTCTACCTGATAAGTTGCCCCTGTCTCATTTTGAGCATATCCATTCGCTATGGTGACAGCTACACCATTTATCGCCCACTGATAAGTATCAGTAAGTTGGGTGTTTATAGTGTTAGCAGTGAATATTAAACTCGTTACATCCTCTGCACAAACTGTTGTACCTGGATTGGTTGTAATCGTCGGATTCCTTGGCTCTTCTACATTTATACTAACAACGTCAGATGGTAAACCTGCCCCACCTGTTGGACAAGATACTGTATTTAAAGTAGCAAAAGTAAGCCTGCGTATCTCTGTGTCTTCAGTAATAGTAAGAGGCGTGTCTGATATATCTAATGTATAACTCGTAGCTCCTGCTATAGGTGTCCACACATTAGCTGTAGAAGCATTACGCTGCTGCCACTGATAAGTAAGAACTGAACCTGCTGAAGAACTAGCATCAAGTGTTCCATTATTTGTCGATGCTATATCATTTGCTATATTGTCTCCAGAACACAGAACAAGATCAGCTGCATTAGCAGCAATGTTTCCTGCTGTACCAACCTTGGGTACAAAAATTGTTAAGGATGCCGTATCAGTACAACCTGATGCATTAGTAACAATTACGGTAACTGTTGACTGTTGGGTTATTGAATTTGTTGTTAGGACATTATCCGTAACATCTGCAAGGGGTGCTGGAGCTCCATTAATTGTGAAAGCATAGGTGTAGCCAGGAACTGGAGGCCCAGCTGTGATGACAACATTACTCCCAGAACACAAAGTATCTGCAGTAGCATTAGAACTCAGTGAAGCAGATGCTAGTTCACCAAAAAAGTCAACAAGCATTGTAATTTCATCTGTGAATGTGCATCCATCAACAACAGCTTCTACTTTTATTCTGTCTCCATTGTTAAATTCTCCTGGAACACCTCCATCACCAGCTGTTGCAGTTACACTTCTTGATAATCCCGCAGCACCTAATGGCGCATCGTTTACAAAAAACCTGTAAGTATCTGCACCTATTGGAGCAGTAACAGTTATAATTTCTCCTGCACAAAATGAATTATTTTCGACACCTGTATCTAAGGATGCATCAAAATCAGCCTTTGGATTTATTGTAATAATGTTAGAATCTGTTCTTGCACAAGATATTGGTTCGTCAAAAACTCCATTCCCATTAGCGTCATAATATGCAAAAGCAATCCTTTTAAAACGGGTTTGAACTGTGAAATTATTGGTTGGTGTGTAAGTTTGAGAGATAGCACCTCCAATATCACCAAAGGGTCCTCCACTAACCGATGACTGCCATTGATATCCAATTGTTGCGGAGGCAATTGTTGTAGTTGCCGCTCCACCACCAACTCCTAATGTACCCCCATCTAATGCTCCTGCCATCGATGCATTATAACATAAATTTGCGTCAGCACCGACAGATAAAGTAATGGATCCAGTTGATGAAAGTGATAAAACAGTAAAAGTTTCATTTACGTCTATGTAGCAACCTGTTGCATTAAAAACTCTTGAAATAACAACATCTCTATCATTTAACCTATTTGTTGTAAACTTATTTCCAGAAACCTCAGCTGGTAAAGCTGGGGTACCAGTATCGTTTATAAAAAAAGTATAACTCACACCGCCTGTTGCCTCTATTTCAACATTTTCTCCTAAACATATAATATTACCAGGGGCATCAGTAGAAACTCCAGGATTTAAACCCACTTCATCTATTACAATTGGGATTGTTTGTTGATTAGTACATCCAAAATTGTCTGTTACTTGAACTGTAACATTGTCACCATTTTGAATAATGGGTGGACTTGCAGCAAGATTTCTTGTTGCGCCTGATTTTAGATAAAATGTGTTTGTTGTAACATTTGCAGATATAGTAGTAGCGTTTACTATGAAAGTATATGTAGCAGCTCCAGTATTTGCTGAAACAATTATATTTTCATCTTGACAAAATGTATTTGTTGCATCATTAGTTGATAAATTGATATCAAAAGAATCGCGTTTATTCATTGTAACAATATCATCTCCAATAAATGTACAGGATGTTGTGTCTGATGAGATAATCACATTTCTTCTAAAAAGAGTAGTTGTACTAATACTTGTAGGAAGATAATTAGCAGAATTTGCACCATCAAGATTAAAATAATTTAATCCACCGTCTGTAGAACTTTGCCACTGGTAGCTTATTGTTCCAGAAGTTGAAGTTGCAATTACACTTCCACCTGTTCCATCGCCGAGAATTCTTCCTGATGGAGATTCTCCAGAACAAATATTTGAATCAGAAGCATTTTCCAAGACTATATTGCCGTTGTTTATTAGCTTCATTTCAGTAAATGATAGTGACTTCTCTTCATAGCATCCGCTTGCATTAAATACTCTGACTTTAACTACATCATTATTTGATATATTTCTGGTAAGTGTTGAAAAAGTAGCTCCAGCCTGAAATACGTCATTTACAAACCATGTAAAACTTACTCCTCCAGTAGCTGTAAATGATACTGGGGAGCCACCAGCAACAGAACAAATAAGACCATCGGTTGCAGACGCAGTAAGATTTGCTGTAGGTAAATTGGATACAGAGACTGTTATTGACTCAGTAGAGGAGTTAGTGATACATCCGTTTGCATCAATCATGTCAAAAGTTACTACGTCGTCATTTGCTATACTTCCTACCCCACCTAAAGAAGAAAATGTTATCGTATTTACACCTGCTAAACTTTGAACGATTCCTCCATTGACTTTGAAAGTATAAGTTGCTGTTGCAGAAGGAGGGCTAATAGTAAAAATTATTTCATCACCTGCGCAAATTACTGGATTTTGAGGAGTATTATCATTGCTTGTTAGTGTTGGGTTTGTTGGGTTATGGATGTCAATGTCTAGAGATGTACTAACATTATTTGAAATATCAGGGTCCCCCGGGATCGTTATACTAGCTGTTATAGTGTATGGGCCATTGTGATCAGAAAAGTCTAGTGTTGTGGTGCTAGAACCAGCTTTTGGAATAAAATCAGCAGGATATGTTAAAACAATACTTGCGTTAGCCCCTATATTGTGTGCCCCGTCAGCTCTAATCGTATAAAACTGTGGAGTCCTGTCTATTGGTCCATTTACTTGAAAATAAAAGTCATCATTTGATATATCATTTGCTACAGCACCATCGTTGTTTTTTATCGTAACAGTAAATTGAACAGAATCTGATGGGCATAAAGGCTCTCCACCAACAATTGATATATTTTCAATTGATATGTCTTCATCTTGAGAGAACAAATGTCCTGCAAAAAGAATTGTAAATATTAAAAAAAAATTAAGCCTTTTCAACACAAACCGCATTAAATATTGAACGTAATAAATTGCCCTATATTATATGATCTGTACACAAATTTATATATATTTTTTATTAACATCAGCAATAATTAACAGGTTGTAAACATGGTTGTAAACACTTTTATTAACAAATAATTGAATTATTATAAAAAATTCATTTTTTTCATCCACTGATCATTATATATTTTTCCAACATATCTGCTTCCTGAATCATGCAATAATACTACGACAACATCCTCTTTTCTAAAATATTTTTTTAATTGTAAAACCCCCTTAATTGCTGCACCACAGGAATTTCCTGCAAAAATTCCCTCTTCTCTAGCAAGCTTTCTTGTAAATACTGCTGCATCTTTATCAGTCACTTTTTCAAAATGATCAATAATTGAAAAATCAACGTTTTTAGGAAGAATATCTTCACCTATTCCTTCCGTTGTATAAGGGTAGATTTCATTTTTATCAAATTTTCCTGTTTCATGAAATTTTTTGAATACAGAACCATAGGTATCAATTCCCCAAATTTTAATTTTTGAATTTTTTTCTTTGAGATACCTACCTACTCCCGAAATTGTTCCACCAGTACCAACACCTGTTATAAAATGAGTTATTTTACCATCGGTTTGTTGCCATATTTCTGGGCCTGTAGTTTGATAATGCGCTTCAGTATTTGAAAGATTGTCATATTGATTAGCATACCAACTATTGTTTGTTTCTTCAGCTATTCTTCTCGATGTGCTATAATAAGATTTTGGGTCATCTGGCTCAACATCTGTTGGACAAACTATTACTTTAGCACCAACAGCTTTGAGTATGTCAAATTTTTCTTTTGACTGCTTGTCTGTAGAAACACAAATAAGCTTGTACCCTTTTACAATTGATGCTAAAGCCAACCCCATTCCAGTATTACCAGATGTTCCCTCAACAACGGTTCCCCCAGGTTTTAATCTACCTTCTGCTTCTGCATCTTCTATCATTTTTAAAGCCATACGGTCTTTAACCGAATTTCCTGGATTGAAACTTTCTACTTTTGCTAATACTAATGCATCTATTTCATTTGTTATTTTATTAATCTTAACTAAAGGTGTATTCCCAATTGTTTCGAGTATTGAATTTGCAAATTTCATAGATATAATTTTAGTAAATAAATATAGTTATAATGTCTTACCCTCATCTAAATCTTAGGACTTTAGAAGGGCTTATATTAAAAATAATTTTAGAAGGTATCCAAAGTATTATTATAGAAATAGTTAGAAATAATAGATTCAAAAAAATAACCTCCAAAATAGAAATATATACAGGAGCTGTATCAACAAAATATGTAGAAGGATCTAATTTTATGATCCCAAAATGTTTTTGTGTTAAATAAAATCCTAACCCAACTAAGTTTCCATAAAATAATCCCTTTAACATTATTAGAGCCCCATTGTACAAAAAAATTTTTTGAATTGTAATATTTTGAGTACCGATTGCCTTTAAAAGTCCAACCATCCTAGATCGCTCAAGTATTAGTACGAGTAAATTTGTAGCCATATTAATTATTCCAACTGTTAGCATAACAAGTAAAATAATCAAAACATTAAAGTCGAATAGTGCAATCCATTGGTAAATACTTGAAAATCTTTGGTTAATTGGAATACTATTTAAATCTGATGGAATTTCGTTGTAGATATAGTCTGAGGTCTTTTGGATGTCACTATATTTATCTACAAATATTTCAAAAGCACCAATATCATTTTCATTCCAACGATTTAATTTTTGAATTTGAAGAAGGTCTATGTAAACTAAATTTTCATCAATATCAGGAAAACCAGATGAATAAATTCCTGAAACAGTAAATGTTCTTCTAGATGGCATATTATTAGATGGCTGATTATAGAAGTATCCTTGAATTTTTGAACCTAATTCTAGATTTAATTTATTAGCAATATCTTTCGATAATAAAATTTGATCGCTAATATTTTTTGATAGTTTTGGAAATTTTCCTTCAATTATAAATGTTTTTAGAATTGACCAATCAAATTCTGAAGATACCCCTTTAAATAAAATACCTTCAAATTTAGAATTGTTCTTCAACATCCCAGCCTTTAAAGCTATAGGATGTAAATTTGTAACATTCTTAATGGTTTTTATCTTATTTCTCAAATCAGGATTATCTTTAAATGGAATGGCTGATACTTGAGATTCATTATTTTCGAAAAAAGTCACTAATATATGACCATTAAAAACACTTGTTTTTTTTTGTATCTCTTTTTGCAATCCTTTACTAGTTGACATTGCTATTAAGATTGCAGCTATTCCTATAGCAACAGCTATAGTTGCAATATTGGTAATTCGTGCAGAAGGTGTATTTTTATGTTGTTTATGGCCTTGGATTCTACGCAAAAACAACAATTCTATCCTCAATGAAAAAAAAATTTAATTATTTCTTCATCAAAAATACATTTTTATTTTGTGTTCTTTCACTTTGTTTTTTTACCTCACTTTGTCAAGAAGTTGTTTTACCAGGCATAAATCAATTAGAAGGACTGATTTCTGATTTACAAGGAAAAAAAATTGGGATTGTTGCTCACCAAGCCAGTACATTAGCAAACTCTTATAAAAATCAACATTTAGTGGATTATTTAATAAAGAATAGAATTGAGATTGAAAAAGTTTTTGCTCCTGAACATGGCTTTAGAGGAAAAGCTGATGCAGGAGAAAAAATAAAAACGGAAATAGACAAAAAAACTGGTCTCAGAATAATATCACTATATGGAAAAAACAAAAAACCTTCAGTTGAAAAACTAAATGGAATAGAACTTATGATATTTGATTTACAAGACGTTGGAGTAAGATTTTACACCTATCTTTCAACTCTTCACTTTGTAATGGAAGCCTGTGCAGAGAATAATATTCCTCTTATAGTTCTAGATCGACCAAATCCAAATATTCACTATGTAGACGGACCTGTATTAGAATTCCAGCATAAAAGCTTTGTTGGAATGCACCCTGTGCCAATCGTTTATGGAATGACGATTGGTGAATATGCTCAAATGATTAATGGAGAAGGGTGGTTAAAAAATGAAATAAAAGTCAAATTAAAAATAATACCTATAAAAAATTATACCCGTAAAACTTCTTATGAACTTCCAATAAGACCATCTCCAAATCTTCCAAATTCTAAAGCTATAGCTCTATACCCTAGTTTGTGCCTTATGGAGCCTACTGTTTATAGTATTGGAAGAGGAACTGAACTACAATTTCAAATCTATGGCCATCCAAAATACAAGAATAAAAATTTTTATTTTCAACCTAAACCTAACTTTGGATCAAAATACCCTAAACACAGCAATACTATTTGTTACGGAAAAGATCTATCGAGTGCCCCATCACCAAAAAAAATAGAATTAGAATGGATTATTGATGCGTATCAAAATTTTCCATATCCTGATTCCTTTTTTTTAAATGGATTTAATCGTATTGCAGGAAATTCAATGTTAAAACAACAACTGATAAATGGTACAAATGAAATAGAAATTCGTAAAAGTTGGGTAAAAGATTTAAATGAATTTAAAAAAGTAAGAGAAAAATATTTAATTTACTTTTAAGGGATATTAAGGTATTTATGAGTTTGCAGTGAAACTTTCCACTTTGGGTTTTGCATTACGTAGTCAACTATTATTGGCATGATTTTATCTCTTCTGCTCCACTCTGGTTGAAGATATAGATGACAATTTTTATTAATCATTTTTGATTGTTGTTCAGCAAACTTTAAATCATTATTGTTGTAAATAATTACTTTTAATTCGTTAGCAAGTTTATATGCATAAGGAACGGGTAGTCTATTTTTTTTTGGCGAAAGACAAAACCAATCCCAGTGTCCAGTTATATCATATGCTCCAGAAGTTTCAATATGGATTTGAATGTTTTTTTTATGTAATTTACTTGTCAAAGGGTCCATATTCCACATTAAAGGTTCTCCTCCTGTAACAACAACAATATTGCTATATTTTATAGCGTTGTTAACAATTACATCTACAGGTGTCGTTGGATGTTTTTGTGAATCCCAACTCTCTTTAACATCGCACCAATGACAACCTACATCACATCCCCCGATACGAATAAAGTATGCTGCACTTCCTTTGTGATATCCCTCCCCTTGAATAGTATAGAATTCTTCCATAAGCGGTAATGCTTTCCCTTGATCTACTTTTCCCATATTAATTGTTAATTCGAAAAATCTCAAATATACCATTTTCAATTTGTCTATAACTAAAATTATGTACATTTGAAAATGACATTGTTAGCACCTTTTCATTTGGCTATTCCGGTAAGCAACTTAGATGAAGCCAAAAACTTTTACGAGGATAAACTAGAATGTAAACCTGGTCGTTTCACCAAAGAATGGGCAGATTATTCATTTTTTGGACATCAACTTGTGTTGCATGAAGATATAACCCATAAAGGACAAAAATATTTTAATGAGGTAGATGGAAAAAACGTTCCAATACCTCATTTTGGTGTTGTTTTAAATTGGAATGTTTTTCAAATTTTTAGCAAAAAATTAATTGAAAAAAATATTGATTTTCAAATTGAGCCATACCTTCGCTTTGAAGGTTTACCTGGAGAACAATTGACTATGTTTCTTTATGATCCCTCAGGAAATGCACTTGAGTTTAAAAGTTTTAAAAATATAGACCAATTATTTGCTACCTAATATTTATGAATTTAATTTATTCTTTTTTTGAGAAACTTTTTGCTCTTGTCTTTGCACCCACAGTTCAAAAAACTATTGAAAAAATAATTTTAATTTTAGCTGCGTTAGGCTTTTTCATTCATCTAACACTAATTTTCCTCAAATCCCAAGGATTTGTTATTTTTTCTCCTATTTACCCGGAGCTACTTAATGACCCTATTTCCGCAATATACACTCCTTTTTCCTTGATTCTTATTTATGAAGTTTATCTATTGTTGTTTTATTTGCCAAGGTCGTTTACATCCTGTGTGTCAAAACAATTTGAAATTATATCGCTTATTGTTATTCGTAAGATATTCAAAGATATACCTCAAATGGATTTAACTAACAATTGGTTTACAAGCAACCATAATCTTGAACTAATGACTGACTTACTTGGCTTCCTGTTTTTGTTTTTACTTATTTTTTTGTTTAATAAAAGTAAACAAAGGCTTCCAAAAAAATCTGTGGAAGATTCACGATTAATCCAATTTATTAGTTCCAAAAAAACAGTAAGTGTAGTTCTATTTGGAGTTTTAGCAATTATGTTGTTTTCAACCTTTTTTAGATGGATATTCGATATAATCTATGAACAATCAGTTCCAAAACTTGATAGCTTATTCTTCAATCAATTTTTTACTCTTTTAATATTAGCTGATGTAGTAATTCTACTTATTTCATTTCGCTACACAGAAGAGTATAGTAAATTAATAAGAAATACAGGATTTATTATTGCTACAATTTTAATAAGACTTTCGTTTTCTTCAGAAGGATATTTAACAATGATCTTAATTTTAACAGGTGTTAGCTTTGCTTTACTTATTTTAAGGATCTATAATGCTATCGAACACCCTAAGATAAATTCCACTGTCTAGCTTGAAGAGTATTTTGAAGTAACATAGCTATAGTCATTGGTCCAATTCCTCCTGGAACTGGAGTAATATAACCAGCTTTTTTTGATACTTCCTTAAAATCTACATCCCCTTTAATTACATATCCTTTAGGGTTATTTTTATCAACTACCCGAGTAATACCAACATCAATCACACACACATCATCTTTAACCATGTCAGAAGTTAGGAATTCTGGAATCCCTAAAGCCATTATAATTATATCAGCTTGTTTTGTTAATTTTTTTAAATTCTTAGTACGGCTGTGTGCTAAGGTTACGGTTGCATTCCCAGAAATACGTTTTTGACTCATTAAAATACTTATTGGGCGTCCAACTATATTACTCCGCCCAACCACTAGACAGTGTTTACCATCCGTGGGTATTTTATATCTCTCTAAAAGCTTGATTATACCATAAGGTGTTGCCGGAACAAATGCATCCAGTTCCAACGACATACGCCCAAAATTTTCTGGATGAAAACCATCAACATCTTTTTTAGAATCAATAGCAAGTAGTACTTTTTGTTCATCAATATGTTTAGGGAGTGGTAATTGAACAATATATCCATCTAAAGTATTATCTGAATTTAATATTTGAATTTGCTTTAACAAATCAATTTCAGAAATGTTATTTTCCAATTTAATTAAAGTAGATTTAAATCCAACATATTCACAAGAACGAACTTTATTTCCAACGTATGTTAAACTTGCACCATCATTACCAACTAAAACCGCAGCAAGATGAGGAACCCTTTCGCCTTTTAATTTGATAGCACTTACAGTTTTTTTAATTTCTTCTTTAATTTCGATTGAAGTTTTTTTCCCATCAAGTAAAATCATAATTTATCTCATATTTTGCATCATTTGTATGATGTGTTTACCTTTCCCACCTTGCATCATTTTCATCATCTTACTCATTTGCTCAAATTGCTTTACCATTTGATTAACTTCATCTAACGATTTGCCCGAACCTTTAGCAATCCTTATTTTTCTGTTATGATTCATTATTTGTGGTTGAGAACGTTCCTTTGGAGTCATTGAATTGATTATAACCTCAACCCCATTGAAAGCTTCATCATCAATGTCTATATCTTTGCCCAATTTTGAAACGCCAGGAATCATCCCCATCAAATCTTTCATATTACCCATTTTTTTAACCTGTTGAATCTGTGAGAGAAAGTCATCATATCCAAACTGATTCTTGGCAATTTTTTTATTGATACGTCTAGTTTGCTCTTTATCAAATTGTTCTTGAGCTCTTTCAACTAAAGAAACAACGTCTCCCATTCCTAAAATACGGTCAGCCATTCTATCAGGGTGAAAAACATCTAATGCTTCCATTTTTTCTCCTGTACCAATAAATTTTATGGGCTTATTAACAACTGACTTAATTGAAAGTGCAGCTCCACCTCTTGTGTCTCCATCTAACTTTGTTAATATAACACCATCAAAATTTAAAACTTCATTAAATGCTTTAGCTGTATTAACAGCATCTTGACCTGTCATAGAATCAACTACAAAAAGAGTCTCTGATGGCTTGACCGTTTCATGTATTGATTTGATTTCGTCCATTAGAACATTATCTATAGCTAAACGTCCTGCTGTATCAATAATTACTACATCGTTCTTTTGTTTTTTTGCTATTTTTAATGCAGTTTTTGCAATTTTTACTGGATTTTTTTCTTCTCGGTCTTGAAATATATCTACTCCCAATTGTTCTGCAATTACATTTAATTGATCAATTGCTGCTGGCCTATAAATATCACAGGCTACCAGTAAGGGTTTTTTCTTATATTTTTTTTGAAGGTGTAAAGCTAATTTCCCTGTAAAAGTTGTTTTCCCTGACCCTTGTAATCCAGACATTAATATTACTGTAGGTTTAGATTCTAAATTTAATTCTATTGCATTTGAGCCCATTAATTCAGTGAGCTCATCTTTTACAATCTTTATCATTAATTGACCAGGCTGAAGACTTGTGAGAACTTTTTGTCCAAGTGCTTTTTCTTTAACTCTACCAGTAAATTCTTTTGCAATTTTAAAGTTAACATCTGCATCTAGTAAAGCTCTTCTAACTTCCTTCAAAGTTTCAGCTACGTTAATTTCTGTAATTTTTCCGTGTCCTTTTAGAACTTGAAATGCTCGTTCTAATTTACTACTAAGGTTGTCAAACATTTGAATAATTTATTTTATATAAAAGTACATAATGCAATTAAATTTCTAAATAACTGATTAGTTTGAATTAAACATTAATCCCATTACAATTACATGAGGAAAAGTAATTCCTGCTAAAAAAGAAAAAAATATAGATAAATATTGTTCTTGCGGAACAATTCGCAAAACATAAAAACCAAATAATCCAGCAATAGCTAAAATCCAATAGAAAAATGCTTGTTTCAAATATTTAATATATGGATTATAAATTTCATGTTTATAAAGAAATCTTATTTGAGAGGATAACGAAGGTAAACTATGCCATATAACAAAATAGAATCCAAAACCAAAAAGTAAAGTGCTTGTATTAAAAATTATACCTAGAAAAAAAAGTAAGACTATTTCAAGGAATAAATTTTTAACCAAACTTTTATCAATAATAAAAAAGCTTAAAAAAACAGAAAAACTTGTTATTAGTAAAAAAACAAATATGTGATAGGGAACTTGAATAGAAGCAATTTGAAAAATAACTTTATTTACACTTTCGATATTAAATATAAATAACAATGAAAAAATTATTACACCGTAGGAAGTAAAAAAAAGATATTTTAATTTTTTTAATTTCGTTTTTCTTTCTAAGTGTTGCTCTCCAAAGTGATAACAACTTACTAGTACAAATATTAATAAAGCTATTGCTGGTATAAAATAAAAAATAAATAGCCCTAAAAAAACAATTCCTATATATACGGGCCATAAAGGTAGGGCTATTGAGTTTTTTGAAGAAATATTTTTTTTTGCCAATATCTTTAAGTCATTTGCTCCATGAAGTATTCCAAAAGTCAATATTCCAATTGATGAAATAAGATTTTGAAGGAAATCAGACGAAAAACAAGAAAAAATGACACAAAAAATTGTAAAAAAGTGAGAGAAATGAAGGTTATTAAGGGTTGTAAATGAACAAGTTATCGTTTTCAATGAAAAATAATTATAAAAATAAAGCAAATAAGTTTAATTTTTTCTAAATTTACCTAAACAAAAATAAATAATTGATTTAATCATGGAAAAAATTATAAGCTTAATGACTGTAGCGCCAGCGATGGCCACAGATGACTACGTAGGTTTTACTTTCTTCGTAGGATGTATGGCGATGATGGCAGCATCAGCGTTCTTCTTTCTTTCAATGAATTCATTTGATAGCAAATGGAAAACTTCTATTTTGGTATCAGGTTTAATCACATTCATTGCAGCAGTACACTATTGGTATATGAGAGACTATTGGGCAACCAATGCTACTTCACCAACATTCTTTAGATATGTTGACTGGGTGCTTACTGTACCATTAATGTGTGTTGAATTCTATTTAATTCTTAAAGCAGCTGGAGCAACTAAACAGCTAATGTGGAAAATGATTTTCGTTTCAACAATAATGCTAGTTGCTGGTTATTTTGGTGAAGCAGTCTACACTACCGGATCTGGCCCTGCTGTTTGGGGATTAATCTCAGGTATAGCATATTTCTATATTGTTTATGAAATATGGATAGGTGGTGCATCAAAACTTGCAGCTTCTGCAGGTGGTGCAGTACAATCTGCTCACAGAGCACTTTGTTGGTTCGTATTAGCTGGTTGGGCTATTTATCCTATCGGATATATGGCAGGAACAGAAGGATGGTACAGTGGAATTTTTGGTGGACTACCAATGGATGTTGTTTACAACGTTGGGGATGCTATAAATAAGATTGGATTTGGTTTAGTAGTATACAACCTAGCTATTCAATCTAAATAAATTCCTGGACAGGAAAAATGTTATGAAAAAGATTAAATCGCTCTTCGGAGCGATTTTTTTTTACATCCTACTCGGCACTTCTATACCCAGAAGAAGGGCCGCATTTTTAATTACCTCTGCTACTTTTTCTGAAAGTGAAATTCTAAAATTTCTAAGTTTTAAATTATTTGTTTTAAGTATGTTAATATTCTGATAAAAGGAATTATAACTTTTCACTAAATCATACAAATAATTTGCAATAATAGCGGGGCTATATTGTTTACCTGCTAGAAATATTATTTCTGGGTAACGTCCTAAATGCTTTATCAACTCCTTTTCTTTGTCTTGAATCTTGAGATCCTCATCAATTGGAAGAGTTTTTTCTTCTGTATTATTAATTAAGGTTTTAATACGTGCATATGTGTATTGAATAAAAGGACCCGTATTCCCATTAAAATCAATTGAAGCTTCAGGATCAAATAAAATTCTTTTCTTTGGATCTACTTTCAAAATATAATATTTTAATGCACCTAAAGCTATTATATTAAATAAATTATCCTTTTTTTCTTTGGAAATAAATTCTATTTTCCCTGATGATTCACAAATATTTTTTGCTTTATTAGTCATTTGGTAAATAAGATCGTCAGCATCTACTACTGTACCCTCTCTACTTTTCATCTTACCACTTGGTAAATCTACCATACCATAACTTAAATGATGTAAAGATTTGGACCAATTGAAGCCTAATTTTTGCAGTATTAAAAATAAAACCTTAAAATGATAATCTTGTTCATTTCCTACAGTATATATCATACCGTTTAAGTTAGGTATATCCTCTAAACGGTTAAATGCAGTTCCTAGATCTTGAGTCATATATACGGAAGTTCCATCTGAACGCAATAAAAGTTTTTCATCTAAACCATCATCAGTTAAATCAATCCAAACAGATCCGTCCTCTTTTTTAAAGAAAACTCCACTTTTTATTCCTTTATCAATTATTTTTTTTCCTAATAAGTATGTATCACTTTCATAATAGTAAGAGTCAAAATGAACACCTAATTTTTTATAAGTTTCAGTAAAACCATCGTAAACCCATTGGTTCATTTTTAACCATAATGAACGAATATCAGGATCGTTCGATTCCCATAACTTTAACATCTGCTGTGCCTCAATAATCAATGGAGCATTCTGTTTAGCATAATCTTCAGATTTTCCTTTATCAACTAAAACCTTAATTTCTTTCTTATATTCAGTTTCAAAAACAACATAGTATTTTCCTACTAATTGATCACCTTTAATCTTTGAATTTAAAGGCGTTTCTCCATTTCCAAATTTCTTCCATGCGACCATAGATTTACATATATGAATCCCTCTATCATTAATTATTTGAGTCTTTATTACTTTATTACCATTTGCTTCTAAGATTTTTGATACTGAATAGCCTAGTAAATTATTTCTTATATGTCCTAAATGGAGTGGTTTATTTGTATTTGGGGAAGAAAATTCAACCATGATTGTTGAAGATTTTTTTGAAATTGGTTTGTGACCATATTTACTTTCATTGAAAATCACTTTAAATTCATTTAAATAAAATGAATCACTAAGGCTTAAGTTTAAGAATCCTTTAACCACATTAAATTTTTCTATGTATTTGTTATTAGTATTTAAATATTCACCAATATCTTGAGCAAGTTTTTCAGGATTAATTTTAATAAAACTTAATAAAGGATAAATTAATAGAGTTATATCACCTTCAAATTCTTTTCTTGTTGTCTGAAATTCAAAGTCTAGATCAGATACTTGATAATTTTCTTTCAAAAAAAAACTTAAACTTTTTGTAAAATTTACCTTGTAGTCTATACCCATTTTAAAATAAATCTCAAAGATAATTATTATGAATTGATTATGAGTACCCACACGAATAGCTTATCTTTATTTTATGCTATTAAATATTTCATATAACGATCCCAAGCAAAAAAAAGAAATTGATGATATTGTAGGAAAACCATTTTCTTTACAAAATCGTTTGAAAATGCGAGGAATTGGATCAGGGAAATTAGTGATTAGCGGTTCTTCAATTGAGATCCATAATTTATTAATTCTAGATAACAATATAAATACCTGTAGTATTGAGATGAGACCAATGGGGGTGATAGTTCGTTTTCGGAGTCTTTTGGAAACTTATGGACTTATAATTCCATATTTCAAATTGAAACTTTATAAAGGAAAATCAAAAATTTATTCTATATATAAGGATCAATATTACATAAAAGTGAAAGCAGAAAAATCTTCAATTCATGAGTTTTTTAGGAAAATAAATAATCATAAAGTATTAAATACTCCACGAAATTTAGAAGATTTATAAAATTTTTTAAAAAGTTCTATGATTTTTACCTGAATAAATTTGACGAGGTCTACCTATTGGTTCATTATTTTTTCTCATTTCAGACCATTGAGCAATCCACCCAGGAAGTCTTCCAAGAGCAAACATAACAGTAAACATTTCAGTTGGGATTCCTAAGGCTCTATAAATAATACCAGAATAAAAATCTACATTTGGATATAACTTCCGTTCAATAAAGTAAGGATCTACTAGAGCTTCCTGCTCAAGATTTTTAGCTATATCAAGAATAGGGTCGTTTACTCCTAACTCATTTAATACTTCGTCAGCAGCTTTTTTAATTATTCTTGCTCGAGGATCAAAATTTTTGTAAACACGATGACCAAAACCCATTAAGCGAAAAGGATCATTTTTATCTTTAGCTTTATTCATATATTTTTTAGTATCTCCTCCATCTGATTTGATAGCTTCTAACATCTCTATTACCGCTTGGTTTGCTCCTCCATGAAGTGGCCCCCATAAAGCTGAAATTCCTGCAGATACTGATGCAAACAAACCTGCATGAGAAGATCCAACTATGCGTACAGTTGAAGTAGAACAGTTTTGTTCATGATCAGCATGTAAGATCAATAATTTATTTAAAGCATTTACTATTATTGGGTTAGGTTCGTAATCCTGGTGAGGTAGTTTAAATAATAAATGTGCAAGATTATCTTCATAACTCAGGGAGGTGTTTGCATAATTTAATGGAAGACCTTTTACTTTTCTATGTGTCCATGAAGACAAAATTGGAAATTTAGCCATTAACATAATAATAGCTTCACGCATATCAAAGTCAGAATCAATATCAACAGAACTTGGATTAAATGCTATTAATCCTGATGTTAATGAAGACAAAACCCCCATTGGATGAGCTGTTTTAGGAAAACTTTTTAAAATAGTTTTTAAATCTTCATCAACTAATGATTCATTTCTTATTTCCTTATTGAATAAATCTAATTCTACACTGTTAGGCATATTACCAAAAATTAGCATATAAGCCACCTCTAAAAAACTTGCTTTTTCACAAAGATCTTCAATAGAATATCCGCGGTATCTTAAAATACCTTCTTCTCCATTAAGAAATGTTATTTCACTTGTACATGAACCTGTATTTTTGTATCCGGGATCATAAGTAATTAAACCTGTTTGAGACCTGAGTCTCTTTATATCGATTCCTTTTTCTTTTTCACTACCTTCTATTATAGGAAAAACAAATTCTTTATTTTTATAAGTCAATTTTACACTGTCGCTCATTTATTATTGATTTTGATTTATTTTCTTAATGCCTGAATGCTTTCTCTTTAGGAAAATAAGCTAAATCATTTAACTCTTCTTCTATTCTGAGTAACTGATTATACTTTGCCATTCTGTCACTTCTAGATACAGAACCCGTTTTAATTTGTCCAGTATTAAGTGCTACAGCGAGGTCAGCAATAGTATTATCTTCTGTCTCTCCAGAACGGTGTGACATTACAGATGTATATCCAGCTCTGTGAGCCATTTCAACTGACGCTATAGTTTCTGAAAGTGTTCCGATTTGATTAACCTTAATTAAAATCGAATTAGCTATTCCTTTTTCGATACCTTTTGAAAGCCTATCCACATTAGTGACAAACAGGTCGTCACCAACCAATTGAACTTTATTACCTGTCTTTTCTGTCAGGAATTTCCAACCCTCCCAATCGTTTTCATCCATTCCGTCTTCTATTGAGATAATTGGATATTTTTCTACTAATTCATTTAAATAATTTGCTTGCTCTTCTGAATTTCTTTTAACACCTTTATTTCCTTCAAAAAGAGTATAGTCATAGATACCATTTTTAAAAAATTCTGCAGCCGCACAATCTAGAGCTATCATTACATCAGTACCAGGTTTATAACCGGCATTTTTAATTGCTTTAATAATAGTCTCTAATGCATCCTCAGTACCATCCAAATCAGGTGCAAAACCACCCTCATCACCTACGGCTGTACTTAAGTTTCGATCATGTAAAACTTTTTTAAGATTATGAAAAATCTCTGATCCCATTTGCATAGCATGTGAGAAATTAGATGCACCAACAGGCATCACCATAAATTCTTGAAAGGCAATAGGTGCGTCAGAATGTGATCCACCGTTGATAATATTCATCATTGGTACAGGAAGTGTTTTCGCACTTACACCTCCAACATAACGATAAAGTGGTAGCCCTAATTCATTAGCAGCTGCTTTAGCTACGGCTAAGGAAACTCCCAAAATCGCGTTAGCACCAAGTTTTGATTTGTTTGATGTTCCATCCAATTTTATCATTATGTGATCAATAGATTCTTGTTCAAAAACCGAAGTTCCAATAATTTCTTGTGATATTATTTTATTAACATTATCCAAAGCGTTATATACAGATTTTCCCATGTAATCGGTACCTCCATCTCTTAACTCCACTGCCTCATACTCTCCTGTCGATGCACCAGAGGGAACTGCAGCTCTTCCTAAAATTCCATTATCAGTAATAACATCTACTTCAACTGTTGGGTTTCCTCTAGAATCAAAAATTTGTCTTGCGTGGACACTAATTATTATACTCATTTTGATTTAAATTCTAAATTGGTTTCTTAATTATTAATATATTCTTTAAATATGTCAAATAAATAGGTTGCGTCGTTGGGACCTGGACCTGCTTCAGGATGGTATTGAACTGAAAAACATTTTTTATGTCTCATTCTCATTCCTGCAAGAGTTCCATCATTTAAATGTATGTGAGTAATTTCAATATCTGTATTTGCTTTAGCAGCTTCCATCTCTACAGCAAATCCATGATTTTGTGATGTTATTTCACCCTTACCGGTAATTAAATTCTTAACAGGATGATTAATTCCTCTATGTCCATTAAACATCTTAAATGTTGGAATACCGTTAGCTAATGCTATTATCTGATGTCCTAGACATATTCCAAATAATGGCTTATTTTCTTTTATTATTTTCTTTGCTACTTCTTGGGCTTTTTTAAGAGGTTTTGGATCTCCAGGACCATTTGATATAAAATAACCGTCAGGACTAAATTCCTCTAATTTTTCAAAAGGAGTGTCAAATGGGAATACTTTAACGTACATATCTTGTTTTACCATATTCATGAGAATATTGTTCTTAATCCCTAAATCTAAAGCAGCAATTCTGTATTTTGCTTTGGAACTTCCGAAAGTATAGGCCTCTTTGGTTGATACTTTTGAAGCTAATTCTAAGCCTTCCATACTTGGTGACTGCGAAATTTCTTTAAGCAATTTTTTTTCTTGACCAATTTTAGTAGAAATTACAGCATTCATTGCCCCATTTTTTCGAATATAATTTACAAGTGCTCTAGTATCTACATCAGAAACTGTAACTAAATTATGTCTCTCTAGATAACCATAAAGGGATTCCGTTCCCGAAGGTCTGGAAAAATTAAAACTAAAGTCTTTACATATTAAACCTGAAATAGATATTCCTTTAGATTGAGATTCGTTCTCTAAAACACCATAATTTCCTATATGTGTGTTTGTTGTTACCATGATTTGACCGAAATAAGAAGGATCAGTAAAAATTTCTTGATATCCAGTCATTCCTGTATTAAAGCAGATTTCTCCAAAGGCGGTTCCTTCTATTCCAATTGATTTTCCGAAAAACTGTGTTCCGTCAGCGAGCAGCACGAAAGCCTCTTTTTTTGATCTATATTTCATGATTATATTACAAAATAAACCAAAAAAAAGGATAAACTAAAAAGTTTATCCTTTTATATTTTTTTTAATACATCCTAGCTATTTTTTTCTTTATTATCGGAATCAATTAAATTAGAATCAGGGTCAGGTGTTTTATTTTCTTGTTTATTAATTGGCGTTTCACTTTTAGATTTATCTTTTGTAGTTTTAATATCATTAGTTAATTTTTTTCCACTACTTCGTCTTCTTGTTTTTTTCTTTGGTTTTGCTTCACGATTATATAATTCGTTAAAATCTACTAATTCAATTAATGCCATAGAAGCGTTGTCACCCATTCTGTTTCCAAGTTTAATGACTCTTGTGTAACCTCCTGGACGATCACCGACTTTCGCTGAAATTTCTCTAAACAAAACTGAAACGGCACTCTTATCTCTCAAAGAAGAGAAAGCAAGTCTTCTGTTATGCGTTGTATCAGATTTAGATTTAGTTATTAAAGGTTCGATGAACTTCTTAAGTGCTTTTGCTTTTGTTAGTGTTGTATTAATCCGTTTGTGTTCAATTAATGAAGAAGCCATATTAGCTAGCATCGATTTTCTGTGAGCAGTTTTTCTGCCTAGATGTATTACTTTTTTTCCGTGTCTCATTTTTTTATTTAAAACCTAATTAATCTTTATCTAGTTTGTATTTAGAAAGATCCATTCCAAAAGAAAGCCCTTTAAGTACAACTAATTCTTCTAGCTCTGTTAATGATTTCTTTCCAAAGTTTCTAAATTTCATTAAGTCATTTTTGTTGTAAGAAACTAAATCACCTAAAGTGTCAACTTCTGCAGCTTTTAAACAATTTAGAGCTCTTACAGATAAATCCATATCTATTAGTTTTGTTTTTAAAAGTTGTCTCATATGAAGTGATTCTTCATCATAAGTTTCAGTTTGGGCAATTTCATCAGCCTCAAGTGTAATTCTTTCGTCCGAAAATAACATAAAGTGATGAATAAGTGTTTTTGCTGCTTCAGTAAGGGCATCTTTTGGATGTATAGAGCCATCAGAGATTATCTCAAATACTAATTTTTCATAATCAGTTTTTTGTTCTACACGATAGTTCTCTATACTATACTTTACATTTTTTATTGGTGTAAAAATAGAGTCAATTGCAATCACTCCTAGTTCAGTATTAGAGTTTTTATTTTCCTCAGCTGGAACATAACCTCTCCCTTTTTCAATTGTTATTTCCATATTAAACTGAATATTTTTTTCTAGTTTACAAATGGTTAAATCAGGATTTAATACTTGAAATCCTGAAATGAATTTTTGAAAATCTGCTGCTTTTATTTCGTCTTGGCCTGCAATAGAAATTGTGACTTTTTCATGCTCAGATTCTTCGATTTGTCTTTTAAAACGAATTTGTTTAAGATTAAGTATAATTTCAGTGACATCTTCCACAACACCTGTGATAGTTGAAAATTCATGTTCAACATTTTCTAACTTAACAGAGGTAATTGCGAATCCTTCCAAAGAAGATAACAAAACACGTCTTAGTGCGTTGCCAACTGTTAGTCCATATCCAGGTTCTAAAGGACGAAATTCAAATTTGCCTTCGAATTCCGAAGAATCTATCATTATTACTTTATCGGGTTTTTGAAAATTAAGTATTGCCATATTATTGTGCTTCAGTTTGCTTATTTTGAGTATAATTCTACGATGAGTTGTTCTTTTATTGTTTCAGGAATTTGGGATCTTTCCGGGACCTTTACATAAGTTCCTTTAAGTTGATCTTTATCCCAACTAAGCCATTCAGTAGTTAAAGAAACCTTTGACTTAGCTTCTTGAATAATATTTAATGATTTAGACTTTTCTCTAACACCAACAACATCTCCTTTCCTTACCTGGAAAGAAGGGATGTTGACTATAGAACCATTTACTGTTATGTGACGATGTGAAACTAATTGTCGTGCACCACTTCTTGTTGGAGATAAACCGAAACGGAAAACCATGTTATCTAGTCTTGATTCGCATAATTGAAGTAAAACCTCACCTGTTACTCCTTTACTTCTACTTGCCTTTTCAAAAAGATTTCTGAATTGTTTTTCTAAAATACCATAAGTATATTTTGCCTTCTGTTTTTCCATTAGCTGGATTGCATATTCAGATTTTTTTCCTCTTCTCTTGGAACTACCGTGTTGACCAGGAGGATAATTTCTTTTTTCTAATGTTTTATCTTCACCGAAAATAGGCTCACCAAATTTGCGAGCTATTTTTGTTTTTGGACCTATGTATCTTGCCATTTTTTTAAATTTAATTGAATTGATCACTATGAATTAAGGTCATTTCCTTCGATAGATTTTATCAACCCTAGATAATAATTATACTCTTCTTATTTTTGGAGGTCTACATCCATTATGTGGAAGTGGGGTCACGTCGACTATTTCTAGCACTTCTATTCCTGAATTATGAAGGGAACGAATAGCTGATTCACGACCGTTACCTGGACCTTTTACAAATACTTTTACTTTACGTAATCCTGCATCTTGTGCAACTTTAGAACAATCTTCTGCTGCAGTTTGTGCTGCATAGGGCGTATTCTTTTTAGAACCCCTAAATCCCATTTTTCCTGCAGAAGACCACGCAATTACTTCGCCTTTTGAATTTGTTAGTGATATAATAATATTATTAAAAGAAGCTGTGATATGAGCTTCTCCAATAGATTCAACTATTACTTTTCTTTTTTTACTTGTTATTTTAGCCATAATTGGTTACTATTACTTGGTTACTTTCTTCTTATTAGCTACTGTTTTTCTCTTTCCTTTCCTAGTTCGTGAGTTATTTTTTGTTCGTTGACCACGTAAAGGAAGTCCTGATCTGTGACGTATTCCACGATAACAGCCAATATCCATTAAACGTTTTATATTTAATTGGATCTCTGAACGCAGCTCTCCTTCTATTTTAAAGGATCCTACTGATTCCCGGATCCTAGCTGTTTCGTCATCTGTCCAATCTTCTACTTTTTTACTTTCATCAACTTTGGCGTTTGATAAAATAGTTTGTGCACGACTTTTTCCTATACCGAATATATATGTCAATGATATAACACCTCTTTTTTGTTTAGGAATGTCAACTCCAGATATTCTTGCCATAATTTAACCTTGTCTTTGTTTGAATCTTGGATTCTTTTTATTAATTACGTACAGACGTCCTTTTCTTCTAACGATTTTACAATCTGCACTGCGTTTCTTAATTGATGCTCTTAGTTTCATATCTTTTTAATATTAAAATCGAAAAGTAATCCTTGCTTTGGATAAATCATAAGGACTCATTTCTAACTTAACTTTGTCTCCAGGCAGCAATTTTATATAATGTAGACGCATTTTGCCTGAAATATGGGCTGTTACTACATGTCCATTTTCTAACTCTACTCTAAACATTGCGTTTGACAATGCCTCTATGATAGTTCCTTCTTGTTCTATTGCTGCTTGTTTAGCCATATATTAATTTATACTTCTTCTTGTTTTACCACTTTTCATCAATCCGTCATAATGCCTGTTTAATAAATATGAATTGACTTGCTGTATTGTGTCTATTGCTACACCAACCATAATTAGTAATGATGTTCCTCCATAAAATAAAGCCCATCCCTGTTGTATTCCAATTAACTTAACAACAATTGCAGGAAATATTGCAATCCCTGCTAAAAAAAGGGAACCAGGAAACGTAATATGTGACATTACTGTATCTAAATAATCTGAAGTTTCAGAACCAGGACGGATACCTGGTATAAAGCCTCCACTTCTTTTTAAGTCGTCAGACATTTTATTTGTAGGAACTGTTATAGCCGTATAAAAATACGTAAATATTATAATTAAAAAGGCAAAAAGTATGTTATACCAAAGACCAAAAATATCAGAAAAATTGGTTTGTAACCATTGACCTGCATCTGAATTACCAAGTGCAGATCCGATATAAACAGGGGCAAACATTATGGCTTGAGCAAATATAATTGGCATTACCCCTGAAGCATTTAATTTTAATGGTATATATTGCCTTGATCCATATGCAGTTCGCTCTGTCGCTGAGCCACCAACCTGACGTCTGGCATATTGTACTGGTATTCTTCTAACTGCTAATGTAAGTAAGATTGAGAGTAAAATAATTACAATCCATAACACTAATTCGATTAGTATCAACATTAGTCCTCCGTTATTTTCTGATACTCTGGAGACAAATTCTTGAGTGAATGATAAAGGAAGGTTTGCAATTATACCAACCATTATCAAAAGGGAAATACCATTTCCGATACCCTTATCGGTAATTTTTTCTCCCAACCACATAGCAAATATTGTTCCGGTAACTAAAATAATAACAGATGATATTATAAATAATGGCCCTTTACCGATTATAAAAGCACTTTCAGGTACACCGAGCGCACTTAGACCAAATAAATAAGCAGGTGCCTGGATAATGCAAATTGCAATAGTTAACCATCTGGTAATTTGATTTATTGTCTTTCGTCCACTTTCTCCTTCCTTTTGGAGTTTTTGTAGATAAGGAACAGCGATTCCCATAAGTTGTACAACAATTGATGCTGAAATATAGGGCATTATACCAAGTGCAAAAACAGATGCATTAGCAAAAGCGCCACCCGTGAAAGCATTTAGAATTCCTAAAAGACCTCCTCCGTCTGCACGATTACTTAATTCTGAAAGCTGTATTGAATCAATTCCTGGTAACACAACCTGGGCGCCAAGTCTGTAAACTAATAACATACCAAGGGTTAAAAGAACACGGTCTCTTAATTCTTCGATTTTATAGATGTTATAAATAGTTTCAAATACTTTTCTCATCCCAAATATTTTAAAGTATTACAGCTTTACCACCAGCAGCTTCTATAGCCTTTTTTGCAGAAGCAGAAAATTTGTGAGCAATTATTTTGATTGGGCTTTCTATCTTTCCACTTCCAAGGATTTTAACCAAGTCATTTTTTTGAGCAAGACGTAATTTTACTAATTGTTCGACACTTAATTCCTTTTTAACTTTTTTATCTTTTATTAGTTCTTGAACTTTATTAATATTTATAACTCTGTAGGATATACGATTTATATTTTTAAATCCAAATTTTGGGATTCTTCTTTGTAATGGCATTTGACCCCCTTCAAAACCAATTTTTTTTGAATAACCAGAACGCGATTTTGCTCCTTTGTGACCACGTGATGAGGTTCCACCCTTTCCTGAGGCTTCTCCTCTTCCTAATCTTTTTCCATTTCCTCTATTTGAACCCTCTGCAGGAGTTAAATTTTGTAAATTCATGATTTATATTTTATACTTCAGTTACAGAAACCAAATGTTTTACTTTCTTAATCATACCAAGAATACTTGGCGAAATATTATGTGTAACTTCCCTACCTATACCATTTAATCCAAGGGCTTCAAGGGTTCTTTTTTGATCTTTCAAACGTTTTATACTGCTTCTAATTTGTTTTACTTTGATTTTTGACATTTTATTTTTTTTACCCATTAAATACCTTATCGATTGATATTCCTCTTTGTTTAGCAATCATTTGAGGATTTCGAAGCTGTAATAGTGCGTCAAAAGTTGCTTTAACTACGTTATGTGGATTTGATGATCCTTGTGATTTTGATAGAACATTATTGATACCAACGGCATCTAAAACAGCTCTTACTGCTCCTCCAGCTATGACTCCAGTTCCTTCGGATGCAGGCTTTAAAAAAACACGAGCACCTCCATATTTCCCTTTTTGTTCATGTGGTAAAGTCTCCTTTTCTATTGGAATTCTAATCAAGTTTTTCTTTGCATCTTCCACAGCTTTGGCTATCGCTTCAGAAACTTCCTTAGATTTACCCAAACCTTGTCCTACGACACCATTTTCGTCCCCAACAACAACAATCGCTGAAAATCCAAATGCACGCCCGCCTTTAGTGACCTTAGTTACTCTCTGGACACCAACTAAACGATCTTTAAGATCTAAGCCAGCAGGCTTAACAAGTTCTACATTTTTATAATCTTGATACATATCTAATTTAAAATTTTAAACCTCCCTTTCTTGCACCATCAGCTAATGCTTTAACCCTTCCATGATATAAATAACCACTTCTGTCAAATCTTATTTCTTTAATTCCAGCTTTTGAAGCTAAATGACCAATTCTTTTTCCAACTAAAGAGGCTATTTCGACCTTTTTTTCAAGTTTTTCACTTACAACTTCCTTATCTCTCGAGGATGCAGCAATTAGTGTTTTCCCTGTTTGGTCATTTATAATTTGGGCATAAATTTCTTTGTTACTTCTATAAATGGACAAACGAGGTGTATCTTTTGTTCCGATTACTACTTTTCTAATGCGCTTCCTAATTCTTTTTCTACGTTCTAATTTTGTTAAATTCATAGTTTTTAAATTAAGCTGATTTACCTGCTTTTCTTCTAATCTGTTCCCCAACAAATTTCACTCCTTTTCCTTTATATGGCTCAGGTTTTCTTAGAGATCGAATCTTAGATGCAACGTAACCAACGAGTTGTTTATCGTGCGATGTTAACTTAACAATTGGGTTTTTACCTTTTTCAGATATAGTTTCTACCCTAACTTCAGGCGCTATTTCAAAAAGTACATTATGCGAAAAACCAAGAGCAAGATCTAGTTTTTGACCTTGATTACTCGCTCTGTATCCAACTCCTACTAGTTCTAATTCCTTTGTAAATCCCTTACTAACTCCTTCCACCATGTTTGCAATCAAGGATCTATAAAGACCATGCTTGGATTTTACTGATTTGTTTTCAGAAGCTCTTGATATATTGATAAATTTATCTGTCGCTTTGATTTGTACATCATTATATTCCTGGGTTAATTCACCCAACTTGCCCTTAACTTTAATATGTTTTGGCTGGATCTCTATTGTTACTCCCTCAGGTATTGTGATTGGACTATTTCCTATTCTTGACATAATTTATACTTTATTAATAGACATAACAAATTAATTCTCCTCCTACATTTTCTTTAGCAGCCTGCTTTCCTGTCATAACTCCTTTTGAAGTTGATACAATGGAAATTCCCAAACCATTTAAGATTCTTGGGAGACTATCAGATGCAGAATATTGTCTTAATCCAGGAGAACTTAAACGTTGTAGTTTTTTTATTACTGGTTCTTTAGTTATTTTATCGTATTTAAGTGCAATTTTTATATTACCTTGATTATTTTGAGTTTCTTCGAATTTATAACTTAATATAAAACCTTGATCAAAAAGAATTTTTGTTATTTCTTTTTTAATTTTTGAGGCTGGAATATCAACAACCCGGTGGCCTGCACCATTTGCATTTCGAATTCGAGTTAAGTAATCGGAAATAGGATCTGTATACATGTTATCAAAATTTATTACCAGCTGGCTTTAGTTACACCAGGAATTAAACCTTTGTTTGCCATTTCACGAAATGTCACACGAGATATACCGAATTGACGCATATAACCTTTAGGTCGACCAGTAAGTTTGCAGCGATTGTGTAAACGAATCGGTGATGCATTTTTAGGAAGCTTTTGCAGTGCTTCATAATCTCCTGCTTTTTTTAAAGATTTTCTTTTTTCAGCATACTTAGCAACTGTCTTTGCACGTTTTATTTCTCGAGCTTTCATAGATTCTTTTGCCATTTTTAATTCTTTTTAAAGGGAATACCCAATTCTGTTAATAATGATTTAGCTTCTTGATCAGTTCTTGCAGATGTAACAAATGTGATATCCATTCCATTTATTCTGTTTACTTTATCAATATCAATTTCAGGAAAAATAATTTGTTCAGTAACCCCTAAAGTATAGTTTCCCCTTCCATCAAATCCAGTATTTTTTACCCCCTGAAAGTCTCTCACTCTAGGCAATGCTGTTGTAACTAGCCGATCCAAAAATTCATACATTCTTTCTCCTCTTAAAGTTACTTTTGCTCCAATTGGCATTCCTTTTCGAAGTTTAAATGAAGCCACATCCTTTTTTGAAATTGTCGCAACTGCTTTTTGTCCAGTTATAAGGGTTAGTTCATCGACAGCATATTCAATAAGTTTTTTATCTGCAACTGCACCACCTACACCTCGGCTTAAAACAATTTTTTGAAGCCGAGGAACTTGCATTATACTGGTATAACTAAAAATTTCTCTTAAGTTATTTACAATACGATTGTTGTATTCTTCTTTAAGTCTTGGTATATAATTCATAGTTAAATGACTTCATTAGTTTTTTTTGCAATTCGTATCTTTTCTCCATCCTCAACTCTATAACCAATTCTAGTTATTTTTCCATCAGATGTCAATAATGATAAATTTGAAATATCAATAGGAGCTTCTTTTTCTGATATACCCCCTTGTGGATTTTTTGCATTAGGTTTATTATGTCTTTTTACTAAATTAACACCCTCAACAATTGCTTTATTGGTTTGTCTCATAACACTTAATACTTGCCCTTCAGATCCTTTGTTGGAACCAGCAATAATTCGTACAGTATCTCCTTTTTTTATTTTTATTTTAATTGCCATTACTATTTATTTATAGAACCTCTGGGGCTAATGATATAATTTTCATAAACTGTTTTTCTCTCAATTCTCTGGCAACTGGACCAAAAACACGTGTTCCTCTCATTTCTCCTGTAGGATTAAGAAGAACACAAGCGTTTTCATCAAATCGTATATATGAACCGTCAGGTCTTCGTACCTCTTTCTTCGTTCTAACTACAACAGCAGTGGATACCTGGCCTTTTTTGACTGTTCCAGAGGGAGAAGCCTCTTTTACTGTGACTACAATTTTATCTCCTATAGATGCATACCGTCTTTTTGTTCCACCTAAAACTCGGATTGTGAGCACTTCTTTCGCTCCTGTATTATCTGCTACTTTAAGTCTAGACTCTTGTTGTACCATTTTATTTAGCTCTTTCTATTATTTCAACCATTCTCCAGCATTTTGTCTTGCTCAATGGTCTCGTTTCCATTATTTTTACTGTATCTCCTATGTTACAATCATTTTTTTCATCATGAGCTATATACTTTTTAGTTTTTAAAACAAATTTTCCATACATAGGGTGTTTTACTTTTTTTACTTCCGAAACCACAATGGATTTTTCCATTTTATTACTTGTAACTGTCCCTATGCGTTCTTTTCTTAAATTTCTTGTCTTCATTTTTTAAAAATCCTTATTGTTTAAAGCAGTATTAATTCTTGCAATAACTCTACGAACTATTTTTATTTGCAGAGGGTTCTCAAGTGGAGATATGGCATGGGTCATTTTCAAATCACCTAATTGTTTTTTATAATCTAACAATTTATCTTCTAGATCTTGTTTTGAGAGTTTACTTATTTCTATTTGTTTCATAATAATATTTTTAAGATGCGTAATCTCTTGCTACAACAAATTTGGTTTTTACAGGGAGTTTTTGAGCTGCTAATCGCAATGCTTCTCTGGCAACATCATATGGTACCCCGGCAACTTCGAACATTATCCGTCCAGCTTTTGTAACAGCAACGAAATATTCTGGAGCGCCTTTACCCTTTCCCATTCTAACCTCAAGAGGCTTTTTAGTAATGGGTTTATCAGGAAATATTTTAATCCATAGTTGGCCCTCTCTTTTCATAAATCTAGTAGCTGCGATACGTGCAGCTTCAATTTGACGAGAAGTTATAAATACAGAATCAAGAGCTTTTATTCCATACATTCCATTCGATAATTGATGACCTCTTCCTGAAAGTCCTTTCATACGTCCCTTCTGTGCTTTTCGGAATTTTGTCTTTTTCGGTTGTAACATACTTTCTGATGATTTTATTTACGTCTTTTTTGACGATTATTTCCAACTCCTGAATTAGAATTTGATTGAGATTTTTTGGACATTCCCACGAGAGGAGAAAGTTCTCTTTTTCCATAAACCTCACCTTTCATAATCCAAACTTTAATTCCTAACCTACCATATGTAGTGTGTGCTTCTACGAGAGCATAATCTATATCAGCTCGAAATGTTGACAAAGGAATTCGGCCCTCTTTATATGATTCTGATCTAGCCATTTCAGCACCATTTAATCTCCCTGAGATTTCTATTTTTATTCCTTCTGCATTCATTCTTATTGCAGCCGCGATTGCCATTTTAATTGCACGTCTATATGAAATTCTACTTTCAATTTGTCTTGCAACACTTGATCCAACAAGTTGAGCATCAAGTTCTGGTCTTTTAATTTCAAAAATATTTATTTGTATTTCTTTTGAGGTGATTTTGCGAAGCTCTTCCTTAAGCTTATCAACTTCTTGACCAGCTTTGCCTATAATTATTCCTGGTCTTGCAGTTGTAATAGTAACAGTAATAATTTTTAAGGTTCTTTCAATTATTACGTTTGAAACACTTGCTTTTGAAAGTCGAGCATGAATATACTTTCTAATTTTATTGTCTTCAGCAATCTTATCGCCATAGTTTCTTCCACCATACCAGTTAGAATCCCAACCTCTGATGATTCCCAAACGATTTCCTATTGGATTTGTTTTTTGTCCCATAATTATGCTTCTGCATTGTTAGATCCCAAAATCAATGTTACATGATTTGAGCGTTTACGAATTCTGTGAGCTCTACCTTGTGGAGCCGGTCTTAATCTTTTAAGCACGTTACCTCCGTCTACTCTTATTTCTGATATAAAAAGATTTGCCTTTTCTAAATCTTCATTTTCATTTTTTGTTTGCCAATTGGATAATGCGGATAACAATAGTTTTTCAAGTTTTCTTGATGCTTCTTTTGGACTAAACTTTAAAATAGATAGTGCTTTTTCAATTGACTGACCTCTCACTTGATCAGCTACCAAACGCATTTTACGTGGTGAAGTTGGGCAATTATTGAGTTTGGCAAAAGCTTTTGTCTTTTTGTCCTCCTTGAATAATAATGCAGATTTTCTTTTTCTATTTCCCATGGTAACTAATTTTATTTGTTGCCTTTATTTTTTGAACCAGAATGACCACGAAAATTCCTTGTTATTGAAAATTCACCTAATTTATGACCAACCATATTTTCCGTAATATAAACAGGTATGAAAGTTTTCCCATTATGAACCCCTATTGTTTGACCTACGAAATCAGGTGTTATTAGAGAGGCTCTTGACCAGGTTTTGATTACTGATTTTTTGTTTTCTTCAATGTTTTTCATCACTTTCTTTTCAAGACTATGATGAACGAATGGTCCTTTTTTTAATGATCGTGCCATATTATAATTCTAATTTTTTCTACGTTCAATAATAAACTTATTACTAAATTTCGTCTTTGACCTTGTCCGATAGCCCTTTGCAGGAATTCCATTTCTAGATCTTGGATGCCCTCCAGATGCACGCCCTTCACCACCTCCCATTGGGTGGTCTACGGGGTTCATCGCTACAGGCCTTGTTCGGGGTCTTTTTCCCAACCATCTTGATCTTCCAGCTTTACCTGAGACCAATAATTGGTGATCCGAATTTGATACTACGCCTATAACAGCCATACAGGTTACTAGAATTAGTCTTGACTCCCCAGATGGCAGTTTAATAGTAGCAAATTTCCCTTCACGAGCCATTAGTTGTGCAAAAGATCCAGCACTTCGCGCAATAGCAGCTCCCTTATTTGGACTCATTTCTATATTTGATATTATAGTCCCCAGCGGTATATCTGAAAGATATAAAGCATTTCCAATTTCAGGGGATGCTTTAGGACCTGACATTAAACTTTGACCAATTTTCAGGCCACTAGGAGCTATTATATACCTTTTCTCTCCATCTTTATATTCCAACAAAGCAATAAAGGCAGTTCTATTAGGGTCATATTCTATAGATTTTACCTCAGCTGATATATCGAATTTATCCCTTTTAAAATCGATGACTCTATAACGTTTTTTGTGGCCTCCACCAATATGTCTAGTCGTCATTTTTCCTTTATTATTTCGTCCACCAGTCCTCTTTTTTGGTTCTAAAAGAGATTTCTCAGGTTTTCTATGAGTAATATCTTCGAATCCGTTTACTATTCTAAAACGCTGAGCTGGAGTAATGGGTTTTAATTTTTTAACTGGCATGCGATGTGATTAAATATTACTGTAAAAATCTATAGTTTCGCCTTCAACTACATGAACAATAGCTTTTTTAGTGGTATTTGTTTTACCTTTTTGAATTCCTGATTTTGTGTAACGCATTTTTCTCTCTGCGTGATAATTTTGGGTACGAACTTTCTCTACTGTAACACCATAAAAAGTTTCAACCGCCTTTTTAATTTCTATTTTATTAGCTTTCGTGCTAACTAAAAAGGTGTAAGTATTAAGTGTTTCACTACCTAAAGTTGCTTTTTCTGTAATAATTGGTTTTATCAAAATACTCATACCTAGCGATTCAAAAGAGATTCAAGTTCCGTAATTGCTCCTTCTGAAATTAACAAATTATTGGCATTTGAAATTCCATAAGTATTTAATTCTGAATTAATTACAACCTTAGAATTTTTTAAATTACGAGAGGACAAATATACGTTTTTATTCAATTCACCCAAGACTAATAGACTTTTTTTGTCTGCAACTCCAAGAGCAAGAAGAATTTTCAAATAATCTTTAGTTTTGGGCTTATCCATGATAAAGTCTTCAATAATAATAATTGATTTTTGCTTTGCTTTAATACTTAAGGCTGATTTACGAGCTAGACGTTTAACTTTTTTGTTAACTTTTTGACTGTAATCTCTAGGTGAAGGTCCGAAGATTCTACCTCCTCCTTTAAACAATGGGTTCTTTATACTTCCAGCTCTTGCAGTTCCAGTGCCTTTTTGTTTTTTTATTTTTCTTGTACTACCTTTTATTTCGGAACGTTGTTTTGACTTATGGGTTCCTTGTCTCTGATTTGCCAAATAAGATTTTACATCTAAATATATTGCGTGATCATTAGGCTCGATTTCAAAAATATTTTTGTTGAGCTTAATTTTTCTTCCGGTTAGCTTGCCTTTTATGTTTATTACGTTTAACTCCATTATTTCTCTATAATTACATAAGAATTTTTATGGCCAGGAACGCATCCTTTAATTACTAAAAGATTTTTTTCTGGTATTACCTTTATAACCATCAGGTTTAGCACTTTAACTTTGTTATTTCCCGTTTGTCCTGCCATACGCATGCCCTTAAATACTCTCGCTGGGTAAGAGGCAGCTCCTATAGATCCAGGTGCACGAAGTCGGTTGTGTTGACCATGAGTCGACTGTCCAACACCGGCAAATCCATGTCTCTTAACAACACCCTGAAATCCTTTTCCTTTTGAAGTACCAGATACATCTACGAAATCACCTACCTTAAAGTGTTCAACATTTATTGTATCTCCTAGTTTTAAATCCTCTTCAAAATTTTGAAATTCAACAACTTTCTTTTTAACTTTTGTATTTGCTTTTTTAAAGTGTCCAGCTTCTGCTTTTAATATATGTTTTTCTGTTTTTTCTTCAAAGCCAAGCTGCAGCGCTTCATAGCCATCAACTTCATCTGTTCTAACTTGGGTAACTACACATGGACCTGCTTCTATGACTGTGCAAGGAATGTTTTTCCCTTTTTCGTCAAACAAACTAGTCATACCGATTTTTTTCCCTATTAACCCAGACATAATTTTAATTTTATTTTATACCCTTTTAATACAAATCATACTTTAATTTCAACTTCTACTCCGCTTGGTAGTTCTAACTTCATCAAAGCATCAATTGTTTTAGAAGAGGAACTATATATATCAAGTAATCTTTTATAAGAAGATAATTTAAATTGCTCACGAGATTTTTTATTAACGTGAGGTGAACGTAAAACTGTAAAAATTTTCTTGTGTGTTGGCAGTGGAATTGGACCTGTCACAACTGCACCAGTGGTTTTTACTGTTTTAACAATTTTATCAGCCGACTTATCAACTAGGTTGTAGTCGTAAGATTTTAGCTTGATTCTTATTTTTTGACTCATATTGGTTTAGTTTATTCTTTATTGCCGTTTACTTCTGATATAACTCCTTCAGATATGTTTGAAGGTGTTTCAGAATAATGAGAAAATTCCATAGTTGAGGTCGCTCTACCTGATGAAAGAGTTCTCAAAGCCGTTACATATCCAAACATCTCAGATAAAGGTACTTCAGCTTTTACTACTTTAGATCCAGCACGATCGTCCATAGAATTTACTTGACCGCGTCTACGATTTAAATCACCTACAATATCGCCCATATTTTCTTCAGGTGTTAAGACTTCAAGCTTCATAATAGGTTCCATGATTACAGGTCGTGAAGCTTTTGCAGATTCTTTAAAACCGAGTTTCGCGGCTAATTCAAAAGAAAGAGAATCCGAATCCACTGGATGAAAAGAACCATCTTCGAGAGTTATTTTCATCGAATCCAACTCAAATCCAGCAAGAGGTCCGTTTGTCATGGCATCTTTAAAACCTTTTTCAACAGATGGTATATATTCTTTTGGAATATTACCACCCTTTATCAAATTAATAAATTCTAACCCTGGCTTCCCCTCTTCTCCGGGCTCCATTGTGAAAACAATGTCAGCAAATTTACCTCTACCACCAGTTTGTTTCTTGTATACTTCTCTGTGTTTTGCTAGTCCAGTGAGAGCTTCTTTATATTCGACTTGTGGTTTTCCTTGGTTAACATCAACTTTGAATTCACGTTTCAATCTGTCAACAATAATATCAAGATGTAATTCTCCCATTCCAGAAATTATGGTTTGTCCTGAAGACTCGTCAGTTTTTACTTGAAAAGTGGGGTCCTCCTCTGCTAACTTTCCCAAAGCCATGCCCAGCTTATCTACATCGGCTTTTGTTTTTGGTTCAACTGCAATACCTATAACAGGATCTGGAAAATCCATACTTTCCAATATAATCGGGGATTTCTCAAATGAAAGTGTATCCCCAGTTTTAATATCCTTGAAACCAACTGCGGCTGCGATATCCCCAGCCTCTATAAAGTCAATAGCATTTTGCTTATTTGAATGCATTTGATAAATTCTAGAAATACGCTCTTTATTTCCAGTGCGATTATTTAAAACATAAGAACCGGCATCTAAACGTCCAGAATAAGCTCTAAAAAAAGCCAACCTTCCCACAAAAGGATCAGTAGCAATCTTAAATGCTAATGCGGAAAATGGCTCTGAAACTTTAGGTTTTCTAGAAATCTCTTCACCGTTATTAGGGTTTGTTCCCGCAATAGCTTCCTTATCTTCTGGAGAGGGTAAATAGCGACATACTGCGTCAAGTAAAAATTGTACTCCTTTATTTTTAAAAGATGAGCCACAAATCATAGGGATAATACTCATGTCTTGAGTTGCATCTCTAAGCGCAGCATGAATTTCGTCTGGACTTATGCTATCAGGATCTTCAAAGAACTTTTCAAGGAGATTTTCATCATATTCAGCAACGGCTTCGATTAATTCAGCACGATATTTTTCTACATCTGCTTTCATTTCATCTGGGATAGATACTTCATCAAAAGTAGATCCAAATCTTTCTTCATGCCAAACTATCGCTTTGTTTGTAACTAAGTCAACAATACCTCTAAAATCTTCTTCTTCACCAATATTTAATACAATAGGAACAGCATTAGATTTTAACATTTCACGTACTTGGTTGCTTACATTTAAAAAGTTAGCTCCTTGACGATCCATTTTATTTACAAATCCTATTCTTGGTACTCTGTAATTATCTGCAAGCCTCCAATTGGTTTCAGATTGAGGCTCAACACCATCTACAGCTGAAAATAAAAAAACTAGTCCATCAAGAACGCGTAGGGATCGGTTTACTTCGACCGTGAAGTCAACGTGGCCTGGTGTGTCTATTATATTAAAATGGTAGGGCTTGGACTCAGGTACTGGTTTTCCTTGATTTTGAGGAAAGTTCCATGTACATGTTGTTGCTGCCGATGTAATTGTTATACCCCTTTCTTGTTCTTGTTCCATCCAATCCATTGTAGCTGCACCATCATGAACTTCACCAATTTTGTGGCTAACTCCAGTGTAGAATAGAATACGTTCTGTAGTTGTTGTCTTTCCAGCATCAATGTGAGCTGCTATTCCAATATTCCTTGTATATCTTAAGTCTCTTGACATGCCAGCTAAATATCTAGTTAAACTCTAAAATGTGAAAATGCCCTGTTAGCTTCTGCCATCTTGTGGGTGTCTTGACGTTTTTTTACCGCAGCACCCTCTTCTTTAGATGCAGCCAGTATCTCATTGGCTAATCTTAATGACATTGACTTTTCATTTCTTTTTCTTGAAAAGCTTATAAGCCACTTCATAGCAAGGGAGACTTTTCTGTCTGGCCGAATTTGCATTGGAATTTGAAAAGTAGCACCTCCAACTCTTCTACTCCTTACCTCTACATGAGGCATAACATTCGACAAGGCATCTTTCCAAATTTCAATAGCAGTTTTTTCTTCATCCTGTTTTTTATCTGCTACTATTTCAATTGCATTGTAAAATATTTTGAATGCTACCGATTTTTTGCCATCCATCATTAGGTTATTTACAAATCTAGTTACTAGCTGGTCATTATATACCGGGTCAGGTAATAAGGGACGTTTTTTAGCTTGTTTTTTTCTCATGATTCAATTGATACTTTAGAATTTTATATTAATTTTTAGGCTTTTTGGCACCGTATTTTGATCGTCTCTGCAAACGACCCTCAACTCCAGCAGTATCTAAAGCTCCACGAACAATGTGATAGCGAACACCTGGCAAATCTTTTACTCGGCCACCTCTTACTAATACTATCGAGTGCTCTTGGAGGTTATGTCCTTCACCAGGTATGTAAGCGTTTACCTCTTTACCGTTAGTTAAACGAACCCTTGCAACTTTTCTCATTGCAGAGTTAGGTTTTTTTGGTGTTGTTGTGTAAACACGTGTACAAACACCACGCTTTTGTGGACAAGAATCCAAAGCAGCCGATTTACTCTTCTTAGTAATACTGACTCTTCCTTTACGAACTAATTGTGCAATAGTTGGCATATAAATATTTAGTATCACCCAATTTTAAGGGCGTGCAAATGTAGAATTTTTTTTGTGATTAAACCCTTTATATATGAAATTTTTTAGCATTTTTAAATAATTAAACATAAAATTAATATTGTCACTTACGATGCTACTTTAAGTTATATTTAAAAAAATTTAAGGTTATTTATTTAAGATAGTTGATTTTATGAAAAAATAAATAATTTAAATTTGATAGAAATTTAATGAAATACTTTATAATAATTCTGCTAATAATAAATTTTGACCAACCAATTTTTTCACAATCTATTGGTGCAAACGGAGTAAGGTCAGATTCAAGAATAAACGATCTGTTTGAAGATTTAAAAAACAAAGTAAAAAAACCAAGCAACAAAAATTTTAAAATTGTAGGCTCTCCTTATTTTAATGTATCATTTGAATTAGCTGAAATCGAATATTTTGGAAAAGATTTAAATGAAAAGATTTATTTAAGATATAATGCTTTAAATGACGAGATGGAATTGAGTCTAAATTCATTTTCTACAGATTCAGACAATGTACTTATTAAAAGCAATAAAGTTTCATGCGTGATAAACAATGAAAAGTATAAATATGTTGAGTTTACCCCAGAAAATTCAATTTCAATTACTGGTTATTTAAGTATTTTACATGAAGGAGAAATACTAACTTTATATGAAAGAAAACAAAAGATATATATGGAAGCAACTAAAGCTCGTACATCTTTAGAGAGGTCTTTCCCAGCACGTTACACTGATAAAATTCAATATTATTTTTCAATAAATAATGGTTCAATATTGGAAATTAAATTAAACAAAAAGGATTTGTTAAGCAAACTTAATATTTACAGCGAAAGCATTAAAGAATATCAAAACCTAAATAAAATCAAAATCAGATCTAAAGAAGATTTTTTAAATCTAATTAGACACTTAGATGCTAATTAGGAATATAGTTAAAATATTGATTTATAATAATTTAAACTATTCCTTAAAGTAATTACATTGTTTACTTCAAGAAATAGTTGGGATAAAACTATTTTATACCTATGTCACTGGAAACCAACTTTTTATGAGATGGTTTTTTTTGTTTGTATATTTTTTACATACATTGCACAAAACATTTTTTTATGAAACATCTTTATTTATTGATGTCATTTGTTTTGGCTATGCAGTCTTCATTAGCCCAGAGAACAATCACAGGTATCGTTTCTGATGAATTTGGAGTCCCCTTGCCAGGTGCAACCATTTTAGAGGAAGGAACGAGCAATGGTACAACTACAGATTTTGATGGAAATTATTCAATCACGGTTGAAGATGGAGCTACATTGTCAGCAAGTTATGTTGGCTATCAAGCAACCTCAATATTAGTTGATGGGCAGGACCAGATAAACTTCACTCTAACAGAAGGAAATCAACTTGATGAAGTTATTGTAACTTCATTGGGTATTAAAAGAGAGAAACAAGCCTTAGGATATGCAGTTTCTGAAGTTTCAAACGAATCTTTAGAACAAAGAGCTGAAGGAGATATAGGAAGAGTTTTAACAGGAAAAGCATCTGGTGTTCAAATCACCAACCAAAGTGGACTTTCAGGGTCAGGAACAAGTATTGTAATTAGAGGTTTAAACACTTTTTCTCAAGGAAATCAACCTTTATTTATCGTTGACGGAATTCCCTTTAGTAGCGAAACAAATTCACAAGGAAGTTTCGTTGATGGAAATAATGGTTCTTCTCGTTTCTTAGATATAGACCCAAATAATATCGAATCTGTTAGTGTATTAAAAGGATTAGCAGCTGCAACATTGTATGGTACTCAAGGTAGAAATGGTGTTATCCTAATTACCACAAAATCTGGTAGCTCTTCATCTGGCGAAGCAAGTAAAAATGAAATAACAATAAATTCCTCATATTTTAATGTTGAATTTGCTTCAATGCCTGATTACCAAATGCAATATGGAAATGGATTTGACCAGTCTTTCGGTTGGTTCTTCTCAAATTGGGGACCAAGCTTTGACGAAGGAGGACCTGCAGGTTGGGGAGGTCAATCGTCAATAAACGGAACAGTTTCCGGAACTCCTGGTTTTCTAAGACATCCCTACACAACTGCTAGTTCTGCGACTGGGATTCCTCAGGTTCTAGACGCATTAGGAATAGATCCAAATGCCTTATACGAATGGAAACCTTATGATAGCGTAGGAGAATTCTTTAAAACAGGTCATGTCTTTAGTAACAATATAAATGTTAGGGGTGCAACATCTGACGGAACTGTAAATTATAATATTAACTATGGAAATCTAGAGGATGTTGGATTTACTCCTGGCAACACTGTCAACAGGAACACACTTAGCTTTGGAGGTAACGCGCAGTTATCTAATAATTTTGTTGTTGGTGGAACTTTAAATTATTCAAAGACAGAATTCCAAACACCTCCTGTTGCTGCGGGTTATGGAAGTAATGTTGGTGGTGAGGGAGCTTCAGTTTTTGCAAATGTATTTTACACACCAAGAAGTGTTGATCTTATGGGACTGCCTTATCAAAACCCTGTAACAGGAGAGTCAATCTATTATAGACAAAACAACTCAATTCAACACCCACTTTGGACTGTTAATAATACAGCCAATATACAAGCAACAAATAGAGTATTTGGAGGTGCAAACATTTCCTATGGTATTAATGATAATCTAAATATTTCTTATCGTTATGGCTTAGATGTGTACTCTGAAAACAATACTAATCACTCAAACAAAGGAGGAAAAACTGGCTCCCTAGTTAATAGAAATGGTATATATGAAACTTGGAATAATACAAAATCAATCTATAATCATAACCTAAATTTAAGTGGTGATTATGACATTGAAGAATTTGGTATTACATTCAACGTTGGTATAGATTCTAGAAGTGACATCTTTGACCAAAACGGGACAAGGAGCACTGGCCAACAGGTCTTTAATGTTTTAAGACATTTTAACTTTGAACAGCAAGATGAGATTCAATATTTTGAAAAAAGAAATATTCTTGGTGCATTTGCACAAACTGAAATAGATTACAATCGGTATGCTTATTTGACCCTTGCAGCAAGAAAAGATTGGGTATCAAACTTATCTGAAGCTAACAGATCAATAATTTATCCATCAGCTAGTGTTTCTTTTATTCCCACCGAAGCCTTCCCTGAAATTAAAAATGATTATCTAGGTTTCTTAAAAGTAAGAGCAGGTTATGGTACTTCAGCTAATTTCCCGTTCGGTTATCCTATTGCTGCTACACTTAACATTGATACTCAATCATTCATAAAAAATGGTGGCTTTGTAATTTCAAATACATCAGGTTCTGTTCTTGGAAATCCAAATTTAAAACCTGAAAGGATAGATGAAATTGAGTTTGGTATTGAAGGTCGTTTTTTCAACAATAGACTAACCATGGATTTATCTATTTATAACAAAAAAACAAATGATTTAATTATAAACAGACCCTTAGACCCATCTACAGGATATACCTCGACTCAAACGAATATTGGTTTGATAGAAAATAAAGGAGCAGAACTTGATTTATCGATGAGTTGGTTTGAAAATCAGGACGGTTTGAATTGGACTTCTTCATTTAACTGGTCAACAAACGATGCAATTGTGATTGACCTCGGCGAGGACACTGATAGAATTGTTTTTGCTGGATTTGGAACATTAGGAAATGCTGCAATTCCAGGAGAATCTCTTGGTTCTATAATAGGTTCTTCCATAACTAGACTCGGAGGAAGAATAGAAAATTCAAGATGGGTAGATGGAGGTGATTACGTGGTTAATAACCAAGGTAGTTATGATGAGACTTTCGACCCTACTATTATAGGTGATGCAAATCCAGACTGGATTGCAAACTTGAGTAATACTATTTCTTACAAAAACTTGAGTCTAAACTTCCTATTTAATTATCAACAAGGCGGTGATATATTCACTTACACTGTAGCTACTTTATTAGGTAGAGGATTAACTACTGATACATTAGATCGAGAGTTAAGTTTTGTTTTACCAGGAGTCAACTCAAACGGACAACCAAATACTAAAATGATTAATAACTCAACATTTTACTTTAGTAACGTTTTATATGGCCCAGATGAAATGTTAGTCTATGATGCCAGTCATTGGAGGTTAGGTGAAGTTTCCCTATCATACAATTTACCTAAAAACTTAATTGATAGTACACCTTTTGGAAGTATTTCAATTACAGCATCTGGTTTTAATTTAGCCTACGATGCATGGAACACTCCTAAAGGAACTAATTTTGATCCTAATATTGCTGGTGTTGGAATAGGCAATGGTAGAGGATTTGATTTTATTAATGGCCCAAGTGCTAGAAGATACGGAGGCAGTATAAAACTTACATTTTAATTTAAAAAATTTGAATTATGAAAAATGTTAAAAATTTATTAAGTCTATTTTTTTTCTCAACTCTTATGTTCATTTCATGTGACACATTAGATTTAGATCTTACAGAAAATCCAAATGCATTAAGTCCAAACCAAGCTGATGCTGGTTTCTTTTTAAATTCGATTCAAATTAACTTTGCATTTTGGGTTAATAGCATGGGAGATCGAGGTGGTGAACTTACAAGAATAAACTATATGAATGGTAGAACTTATAACAATGTCTACTCACCTGATAGTTGGAATGGACTATGGTCATCAGCATATAGAGGGATGCTTGAAGATATTCGTCTTATGAATTCCCTTGCAGATGAAGCTGGTTTATCTTACCACAGAGGAATGGGTAAAGTATTCCAAGCATACATATTAATAACTCTAGTAGACTATTTTGGAGATATTCCTTACTCTGAAGCCCTTCAAGGTGGCGAAGGAGTTTTAAACCCAATCGCAGACAGTGGACAGAGTGTTTATAGTGCTGCAATCTCTACTCTTGATAGTGCTATAGCTGATTTTAACTCTGGAGGTCCTGTTCCCTCAAATGATTTTTATTATGGAGGAGATGCAAACAAGTGGATTAAAGCAGCAAATAGCATTAAAAAGAAAGCTCTTTTAAATTTAGGTGATTTTGTTGGTTACAATGCTATTACAAATTATATAAGTACTCCTGCAGATGATTTTGAATTTATATGGGGAAGAAACCCAGCAACCCCTGACACAAGACATCCTCTGTATAGATCAAATTACACCTCAACCGGTGGAGGAGAATATATGTCAAATTGGCTAATGTTCAACATGATTAATGGACATGCTGGAAATACAGACCCTAGGATCAATTATTATTTCTATAGACAAGTGGATAATACCCCTGGATTTGATAGTGCAGCTGATGAAGAGGTATTAGAATGTGGCCTTCCAGGTTATTATGTACCACCTCAATTAAGAGGAGACAACTCACCTTTCTGTGCGCCTACAAACTCTGCTAGTAAACCAGCAAATGGTTATTGGGGAAGAGATCATGGAAATGATAATGGAATTCCTCCTGATGGATTTAAAAGAACACTAAGAGGTGTATATCCTGCTGGAGGAGCTTTTGATGATTCTAGCTTTGCAGGAAAATTAGATGGTGATGGATTTGGTGGAGCTGGTATTACCCCTATAATGCTTTCCTCATGGATGCATTATATGAATGCAGAGGTAGCTGTTAATAATGGTGGTGACCCGACTAATGAAACATTAATCGCTTTAGAACAAGCTTTGTATAAAACTGACGATCTTGGTGGACCTGCTTTAACAAGTGATGATGTTACTAACTATATAGCTGCATTCACTTCAGATTGGAATTCCGCAAGTTCTCTAGCTGATAAATTAGATATGTGGGCTACAGAATTCTTCATCTCGTTAACAGGAAATGGTATTGATGCATATAATTCGTATAGAAGAAATGGTTTTCCAAGATCACTTCAGCCAAATATTGAACCAGATCCAGGACAATTCCCTTTATCTCAGTACTATCCTGCAAATTATGTAAATACGAATAGAAACGCTACACAAAAAAGTGCTAAAACTATTCGTGTATTTTGGAATACTAATGGTCCAACAACTTTAAAATAATAATGATGAAAAAAATAATATATCTATTTGTTTTAGCTTTTGTTTTTAACTCTTGTGAAGAGCCGGACAATACAGTCAACTTTGTTCTAGATAATTTTGATAAAGGTGCTGTAATTAGAACTATAAGCACTAGTGGCGATTACAATTTTTACAATCAAAATACATCAATTTTTTCAGTTGAAATAGAAGAACATGATGCCGAAAATGGAGATTTAATGCAAAATGTTGAAATTTTCTTATCAGTGGATGGAAGTTCAGAAGTTTTATATACAACATTACAACCTAACGATTTTTCAATTGGTCCTACTGGATTACCAAGAGCCGCTTTTCAAGTTCCATTGAGTGATGTAAAAAGTAAAATTGGATTTATTGGAGGAAGTACTGTAAAAATTAGACTTCAACTTAATTTAACAAATGGAAAAACCTACTCAGAAGATGAGGTAACTGGATCAATGACAGGTTCTTATTTTGCTTCTCCGTTCGTTTACAATAAAATAGTTTTGTGTAATGTTACAGATGGTTCTGCTGTCCCAGGAGTATATACCATTAAGATGCAAGATTCTTATGGTGATGGATGGCAGGATAGTAGAGTAAAGTTAACTGTCGATGGGGAAGTTTATTTCTTTGCTATGCCAAGTCCATATACGAGTGGAGTTGAAATAAATAAAACTCTTGAAGCATATACAGGTGACGATAATTCAGGTTATTCAACCATTACTATTCCGGCTAATGCATCAGAAATGAAATGGGAATGGATAGTTGGAAGATATCCGGAAGAAACATCTTACACTATTTCTTATACAAAATTAGATGGTTCTAGGGCACAAGATAGTTACAATGAAGCTAACGGACCTGGAGGCATAAAAATATTAAGTGTTTGTCAATAAATAAGATACGCTTAAAAAAACGTTTCATTTAAGAGGGTATTAAGCCCTCTTCTTTTATTGCATATTTGGATACACATATCCTCTCCAAAATGTTCCGTTTCCTTCATACTTCCATACAACTTTGCTATCTTTTGTTACCTCCCAATATCCAAAATCACCTTCACAAATTAAGGTATTGCCATTTGGCAATCTATATACACCTGAAATTTTTGCATTATATATTTCTGGATTAGAATAACTCCAATAAATATTAGGTGTTTTCCAATTTAGTGGATTAATATCAAATTCACTTGGAAGTTCAAATTCATATACAATCGATTGCTTTTCTTTAATTCCATTCATATAAATTAAAAAATGATTCAGTGTTTTATTATCTAAAGTAACAAGACTGGGATGATGATTATTAAAAAATAGGCGTTCCCCTTCTCCTTTATAAGTTCTAGGATTACCAAAACGAAAACTTAAGTCTCCCAAATCTGTTTTAGTAGTATCAGTATCATATTTATGTGGAACAACCCAAATTTCACTGTAAAAATTAACACTTACATATATTACATCTTTTATATCGTCATAATACAGACCATTTGCATGCATTAAATCTCCATTTTCATAATCATAATAATTTAAATCGATTTTTTCAGGATGTTCACTAACGATGCCATAATTAAGCCTTGTAGAATTAAAATCCTGAATCAAGTGATCTGAACTTTTCCATTCCCAGACAATTGACTCTTTTTGAGGTGAAAACTCAATTATTTTTTCTAAAAAAATATCCTGGCTGCCATTAAATCCCATTTCTATAGCCTGGCTTTCAGAAAATCTTTCCCACACTAAAATCAAAATATTTCCATTTGGCATTATCTCAAAATCATGATGAGCAAGTTCATTTTCATTATTAATTTCATATTCCCAATCTAAACTCCCTAAAGGATTAAATTTTTTTAAAATTCCTCCATAACCACCAAAGGAAAATGAAACTTGATCAGGTTTAAACAATCCAATTATACTTCCATCTGAAAGCAACTCTAAATCATTTCCTAACTTAGCATCAAAATCCCACGTTTTTAAATACTCTCCTGTTTTTGATGTTAAATAAGCACTAGATCCTCCATTCTCAATCATAAATACAGGATTTGGATCTATCTCTTTCGGAATAAATAATTTGATATTATCTGAGACGTCTGGAATTGGGAGAAAATATGCTCTTATAGATATATCACTTTTTAAAACATGTTGGTAAGTTTCGTTTTTTATATCACTATCAAATCCTTCCCATTTATCAAAATAATATCCTGTATTTGATATAGCTTCAAAAAGAATTGTATCATTTTTTTGATAAGAACCCTCAAGAGTAGATACACTCCCTTGACCTTCAATTGAAATAGATACATTATAATAAATATTTTCCTCTAAATTTAAATCTTCAGTACAACTATAAAAGCTAAATATTGAAAGGCTAAACAAGAAAAAATTAAAATTTTGATTATTCTGCAATGGAATTATGATTTAAAAAAAAATAAATTGAACTGCTTATTACAATTTTAATTATTTTTCAACTAATTAGAGATACACCCTAAGAATTAAATTATTTTTGATTAATGGAAAAAGAAACCATTTATGGGATTCATTCTGTTTTAGGAGCAATTAAGACAGATCAACCAATAGACAAAGTATGGCTCCAAAAAGGGTCAAAAAGTAAACTTTTTGAACTGCTCTTAAATAAACTACGTTTAAATAGTATTCCTTTTAGTTTTGTTCCTTCTGAAAAACTAAAGCGCTTTTCAGCAAAAAATCATCAAGGGGTAGTGGCTAGAATTTCTGCAATAAAAACCATGGAAATGGTTCCTCTAATTGATGAAATATTTCAACGAAAGAATAACCCTTTATTTGTATTGTTAGATGGAATTACGGATGTCCGTAATTTCGGTGCAATTCTTCGTTCAGCAGCTGCATCTGGTGTTGATGCTGTTTTTATTTCGTCCAGTGGTAGTGCTCCATTAAATGGTGACGTAGTTAAAACTTCAGCTGGTGGAGCTTTTAAAGTTCCTATTTCAAAAGTTTCACATTTAAAAGATGTTATTTTTCATCTCAAAGCTCAGGACGTGAAAATTTTTGGTATTACTGAAAAGGCAAAAGATACTGTTTTCAAAAAGAACTTTGAAGGACCACTTGCTTTAATCTTTGGTTCTGAAGATATTGGGATTTCAAAAGGATTGATAAAATTATTAGACGATGAGGCTAAACTTCAGATGGAAAATGAAATAGACTCTTTAAATGTTTCTGTTACATGTGGAATTCTTTTTTTTGAAATTCTAAGGCAAAGAAGCTAAACCAAATCTTCTTACATTTAAATATGAATATTTCATTAGCTGAAAGAATGCGCCCAAAAAGATTAGCCGACTATTGTGGTCAACAACATCTTATTGGTCCTAAAGAATACAAATATCCTCATGATTTTGAAAATCAATTTATTAAACAAGATTTTTTTACCTAAAAAATTGATGGAAAGAAATTTTACGAGCCAGGAAAAAATGTTAAAGAAGAGAGCATCTGAAAATTCATTAAAACCAGATGGGGAGATAAATATGGTTATTAAGTTTTTTTCCAAAAGAATGGTGTAAATAAAATTAAAACAGTAAATAATTCCAATCGCCCTATCAACATTAAAAATGATGCCCAAAATTTTCCAGCCGCAGGTAATCCACTGTAGTTTTGTGTTGGACCAAAATCTGCAATTGCTGGACCAACATTTCCTAAAGTAGCTGCAGCGATACCCACAGCATTTTCAAAATCCAATCCTAAAAACCCAAATATTAAACTGCCTACAATAAATGAAATCATGTAAAGAATAAAAAATGCCAAAACGTTAGCAATTATTTCCTGATTAACTAATTTATTATTATATCGAGCTTGAATGATTGCATTTGGATGTAAAGTACGCTTAAATTCAAGTATCCCACTTTTAATCATTAATAAATGTCTAACGACTTTAATTCCGCCAGATGTACTTCCAGCTGATCCACCCAAAAACATAATCCCAAAAAATAAAACAGTTAAAAATGGGGTCCATGATGTATAATCTGCTGTTACAAATCCAGTAGTAGTAATAATAGCAATGACTTGAAAAATTGCATGCCTTAAAGATCCCTCAAGCTTCCCAAAAACTTGAGAATTTTCAAAATAACTATTATTTAAGTCTACACTGCTATATAATATTATAAAAACAACTAATGAAATAATAATTATTAGCAATAAATACATTTTAAATTCATTATCTCTAAAAATCTTATTTATTTTCCCGGTTATAGCAAAATAACTGAGAACAAAGTTTGTTCCTGCAAGAAACATAAATATAATAATGATATAATGAACCCATGGTAAATGATTCCAGTGTGCTAAACTATTATTTTTAGTAGAAAACCCTCCGGATGCCATTGTGCTCATCGAATGATTTAAAGCATCAAAAATTGACATTCCGGCAAAACTTAATAATATTGACTCAATAAAGGTAAGTGAGACATATATTAACCAAAGTCTTTTAGCTGTATCTGTAATTCGTGGATGTAATTTATCATTGTTAGGCCCAGGTGCTTCAGCAGAAAACAATTGTATCCCCCCTATTCCTAGTAAAGGTAAAATAGCTACTGCTAAAACTATAATACCCATTCCACCAATCCAATGAGTCATACTTCTCCAAAAAAGAATTCCCTTTGGTAAAGATTCAATGTCTGAAAGAATAGTTGCTCCTGTGGCTGTGTAACCTGACATGGTTTCAAAAAAAGTAGAAGATATATCATCAATGCTGTTTGTTAAAATAAACGGAAGCATTCCAGTGATAGTCATCATTAGCCACCCAAGTGTAACAATTATATATCCTTCCCTCTTTTGTATTTGTTTTTCGTAGTGTCTAAAAAAAACCATTAAAAATGTACCTAAAAATAATACTATGATTGATGATGTTGTGATTTCAAATGTAATACCATCATTGTATATTAGACTTATAAAGGATGAAATTAACATAAAGACTCCATTGAAAAATAACAAAACACCCATTAAAAATATGACGATTTTGTAATTGAAAGATTTACTCATGGAATTACAAAAATAAACGCTCTATTCTTTTAAGTGATCGAGGCAAACAGCAAACTACAATTCTATCACCTGGTAAAATATTATAATCTCCTAATGCTATAATTCCCTTACCATCTTTTATGACTCCACCAATTATAGCTGTTCTTGGAAACTCAATATCTTTTATTTTATAATTTGCGACTTCAGAATTCACATTAACTACAAACTCTAATATTTCAACATTTAAATTATTTAGTGTTTTCATATCGACTACTTCTCCTTTTCGAATGTATCTAAAAATCGTATTAGCGGTCAATAACTTTTTATTTATCAAGGTATCAATCCCTATGGAATATGAAAGTTGAAAATAATCCATGTTTTCAACAAGAGCTATTGTTTTCTTCACTTTTTTAGTATGAGCCATAAGACAACTCATAATATTTGTTTCTGAATTTTCAGTTACTGATATAAATGCATCCATAGATGTTATATTTTCTTCCTCTAATAACTCAGCAATTCTTCCATCACCATGGACTACTAGTGCATTTGGTAATAAATCGGCTATCTCAAATGCCTTTTTTTTGTTTTTTTCAACGAGAGTGACATTAAATTTTTTATCACATAATTCTCTAGCAGTATTATATCCTATTCTTCCACCACCTAAAATCATTACATTCTTTATAGAAGCTTTGGTCTTACCTGTGAGTTTATATAACTCTTCAACTCCTTCTTTTAAAGTTATAAAGAAAACTGTGTCTCCAATTTCAAAACGTGTATCACCTCTTGGGATTTGAGTAGATTGGGTCCCTTTCCTTTGAACAGCAACAGGCATAAAATGTACATCAGGAAAAAAAGAAGCTGCTTCTTTAACAGTCTTTCCTACAAAAGGTACATTCTCATTCAATTTTGTACCGATTAAAGTTAGTGCTCCTCCCTCAAACTCATAACTATTTGAAAAAGCGGATTGGTCTAAAAGTTGTTGAATTTCCTCAGCTGCGAGTTCCTCTGGTGAAATAATCTCATCAATTCCTATATTTTGAAAACTAATAGAATCTTGTGCTTTTATAAGTTCAATATTAGAAATCCTTGCAATAGTTTTTTTACTTCCAAGTTGTTTTGCCAAAGCACATATTGTAATATTAACTGACTCTTGCGCAGTAACTGCAATAAAAAGATCCGATTCTGTTACTTGGGCCTCGTTCATTGAGGACAAAGACATAGCGTTCCCACGGACAACACGAATATCTAAATGAGATTCTGCGTAATTTAGTCGGTCTTTATCTTTATCTATAAGAGTTATATCAAGGGACTCATAAGATAGAAGTTTAGCTAAATGAAATCCAACTTCACCCCCTCCTGCGATAATTATTTTCATAAAAATATTTAGAAAATATGTTCAAATATACGAATATTCGTTGTGCTTAACTAAATTCAAAATTAATACTCACTAAATTATTATATTAAGCAACTTTATGAAAAAAATAATCACCCCTTACGTAAATTGTAATGAAACAAAAAAAAATCAAATCATTAAGATGTTTGATGAAATTTCCAAAACTTATGATATTTTAAATAGAATTATTTCACTTGGTATTGATTGTTTTTGGAGAAGAAAAATTTATGAAATAATTAAAAAATTTAAACACGAATTTATCTTAGATATTGCCACAGGGACAGGTGATTTAATTATTGAATTATCTAAACTAGAGGCAAAAAAAATCATTGGAATCGACATTTCACCCAAAATGCTTGAAATAGGTGTTGAAAAATTGAAAAAAAAAGGGTTAAGTAAGAAAATAACTATGTTGTTAGGTGACTCAGAGAATTTACAATTTGAAGATCAAAGCTTTGATGTTATTACAGTCGCTTTTGGTGTGAGGAATTTTGAAAATTTGGATAAAGCTTTGAACGAAATTAAAAGAGTATTGAAACCAAGGGGTATTCTTATTATTCTAGAAACTGCTATCCCAAAAAATAAGATTGTAAGATTAACTTATAATTTATATACTAAATTTATTATGCCAGTAATTGGTTTTATTTTTTCAAAAAAATTTTATGCTTACAATTATTTATCCAAATCTGCTGAAGTGTTTCCTTATGGTAAATCATTTAACAATATTTTAAAGAAAAATGGGTTTATAGATGTAGAAGATTCTCCACAAACTTTAGGAGTCGCTTCAATTTATTTTGCAAAAAAAATATGAAAATATAATTTTTTTTTGTGTACTAATTTTTTGTTTGCTTGGACAAAAAATAAATGCACAATATCCAGAAGTAAAAGAGCGTATCGTAAATCTTCCTGGTTTTGATCAAAAGAAGATACATTATGGTTATTTTTTAGGAACTAATAAATATGATTTTAAATTTGAATACATAGATTCGTATTACAAAGACTTGATGTATAATGATATTTCTGTAGTTCAAAAAAATGGTTTTAATGTTGGTCTTATTGGTGACTTAAGAATTAATAATTTTTTAAATCTACGATTTGAACCTGGCTTATATTATAATCAAAGAGAGCTAAATTATCCTGAATATCCTGAATTTGAAAGAGAATCAGATCGCTTTAGGGAAGTTAAGTCAACTTATATTCATCTTCCATTATATCTAAAAATTAATGCAAAAAGAATTAATAATTTTCGTCCTTTTATTTTAACAGGTTTTTCTACAGATTTTAATTTGTCAAGTAATGAAAAAAATTCTGACGATAATGCTAGTAATGTTTTTCGAACCACATCTCAAAATTTTAATTATGAGTTGGGTTTAGGTTTTGAATTTTATCTATATTATTTTAAGTTCTCTCCATCATTTCGAGGTATTTTCTCATTCCAAAATGAATTGATTTTAGATAATCAAGAAAACAGCCCTTGGACAGGAAAAATAATTAATATGTTCAGTCGAGGAGTATCTTTAATAATTACTTTTGAATAATTATTCATTTCTATAAATTTCACTCAAAAAAATTGCAACTGATGTTGCAACATTTAAACTTTCAGCACCATTATTTTCTTTAAAATTAGGAATACCTATGTGATTTTTTATTTTTTGTGTTATCTCTTTTGAAATTCCATGTGATTCGCTTCCGAAAATATAGGTCCCGTACCCTGGTAATTGATTTTTATAAATTGAAGCACCATTAATTTCAGCTTTATAAGCGGGTTTATTAATTAATTTAATGTACGATAAAAGATCTGAAATGTAATGGCAACTTACCCTTGCAATAGACCCCATTGATGACTGGATAGCTTTTGGATTAAAACAATCTACAGTATTAGAACTACATATTAGTTGATTAAGTCCGAACCAATCACAAAGACGGATAATTGTTCCTAAATTTCCAGGATCAGAAACACCATCTAAAACAATAGTTAATTTATTTTGGTTATTTAATTTTATATCTGGTATTTTAAATACCCCTAGAATTGAGCTATGATTTTTGAAGTGACTGAGTTTTTTCATTTCAGATGCAGTTACTTTAAAGGCTTTTGGGTGAGATATATTTTTTATCGAAAAAAGATATTCACATTCAATTACAGAGTTTAGTAAATCATTCACTACCTTTTTGCCCTCAGCAACAAATAGACCAAACTTTGATCTATATTTTTTTTGTTTTAGTTGTATGATTTTTTTTTGCTGGCTCTTACTGACCATAAAAATGACTTATTTTTGAAAATCTAATTTAAGTTTATTGAATTTCCTTGAAACAAATTTAGTCAAACTACTTTTCATTTTACTAGTTTTAGAAAGCTGTTCAAGCATAAAGTTTAATGATGAGACGATTATTCACAAAAATGAAGTATATGAGGATGGCAGGTTATTATCAAATTCCCCTGTAAACTTCATTATAACTACACAATCAAATAAAAAATTTTTAGGAATTCCTTTAGGAAAAATACTTTATGAATCCTCAAGCATTAATCCAAATGATAAATTTGATTTGTGGGTACAAAAAAAACTAAATAGAAGGAAAAAGTTAGAAGACCTAATATCAAACAAACAAATCAATGCCTTAAAAAATTATATATCAAAATTTAATGAGTGGTTGAGAAAAACAGGAGAACCTCCAGCATATTTGAAAAAAAACGATATTGAAACATCTAAAAAAAGAATAGTTCAATATTATAAAAACCTCGGATACTATAACGTTAAAGTTAGTGTAGACAGCATAAGAATTAAAGAAAAAAAAATCATTTTAAAATACAAAATTGAGCCTAATCAAAAATATTTAATTGAATCGATTATAGCTGAAATTGAATCTCCACAGCTTAAAACATTGTACGATGCTAATAAAAAAAAACAAATAATTATAAAAGGAGAGCCCTTTGAGGTCTACAAATTTGAAAAGGAAAGAGAACGTTTATTTCTCCTTTTTAAGAATAATGGTATTTATAATTTTCAACAAAATAGTGTTCAATTTACTGCTGCAATTGATAGTTCAGGTAATGATTTAAATATACCAGTAAAAATAAAAATTGAAGACATAAAAAAACGTGTGAATGACAGCATTAAAACGATTCCATATAAAAAATATAAAATTGATGAAGTTTTAGTTTTTGTAGACGATTCAAAAAATGACTTTGCCAAATACAGTGACTCAATTAACTATAAAGATTTTAAAATTTATAGCAAAGGAAAGCTGAAATTTAAACCAAAATCAATTACATCAGGAATCAATGTAAAAAAAGGAAAATTTTACAGTGATGAAGATCGAAATTTAACTTTTAGGTATTTTAACAATCTTAAAAACTTTAAATATCCAAGCATAAATTATGAGTTATCCCCAAATAAAGAATCTTTAATTGCATCAATATATTTAAATCCAAAAGAACGCTTTTCATTAGGATTTGATCTAGACTTATCGCATTCTAATATTCAAGATTTTGGCTTTGGGATCGGAGGGGGATTGGGAATAAGAAATTTGTTTAGTGGTACTGAAATTTTAGAATTAAATCTTAAAAATACCTTAGGTGCTTCAAGAGATATTGCTCAAAATGATGACAAATTTTTTAACCTTTTTGAGTTAGGAGCAGACTTAAAGTTAACTGTCCCTAGAATCTTAGTTCCATTTAATAAAAAAACATTAGTTCCCTCTATTATGTCACCAAAAACAGAAATTATTTTAGGGACGACTCTTCAAGAAAATATTGGTCTTGATAAACAGTTTTTTACTGGGTCATATCAATTTGATTGGAAACCCAAAAAGGAACAAAAAATTCAATTTAAATTGATTGAACTTGAATTTGTAAATAACAGGAATTTGATAAATTATTTTAATGTATATAGAAATTCATATGATAGGCTAAATAAAATAGCAAAACTATATAATGGAAAAACTGAAATATTAAATCAGACTGGAGATTTGTTAATACCAGATGGAACTTCAGCTTTTATTAATGATGTGTTAAATAACGAAACAATTTTAAATATTGATGATAATGACTATAAAACTGTTAATACAATTAAGGAGCGTTATGACAGATTAACAGCTAATAATTTAATATTAGGATCTTCTTTAAACCTAAATCTGAACAGCCAGAAAAGTATTTTTGATGAAAATTTTTATCAATTCAGATTGAAAATTGAATGGATTGGCAATCTTTTAAATCAATTTTTAAAATTTTCAAATTCAAATAAAAATAATTTGGGCCAATATGTTTTAGGAGGAGTAAGTCCCTCTCAATATATAAAAACAGAAATAGACTATATTAAACACTGGTCATTCGGAAGAGAGCGTGTGATCGCATTTCATGCATTTACAGGATTGGCTATACCTTATGGTAATTCTAATAATATTCCATTTTCAAGATCATATTTTTCTGGTGGAGCAAACGATAATAGAGCATGGAAAGCATATAAATTAGGTCCAGGAAGCAGTAGTAATATCAATGAATTTAATGAAGCTAATTTTAAATTAGCTTTTAATCTTGAGTATCGTTTTGCTATAACTGGTTCATTAAAAGGTGGTCTTTTTATTGATTTAGGAAACATATGGAATCTGTGGGATGATGTCGAAAGCGATGATATGAAATTCAATAGTTTAGAGGACCTTTCAGAAATTGCTATAGGTTCGGGTTTTGGTCTTAGATATGATTTTGATTTTTTTGTTTTTCGATTTGATACAGGATTTAAAACATATAATCCTTCTCTTGAAATTAATGAAAGATGGTGGTCTGAATACAATTTTAGAAGTGCAGTATTTAACATAGGTATAAATTATCCATTCTAAAACCAAATAAGTTTTTATTTTTACAGCAAACCAAAATTGATGAATCACAAAATTAATCCCGGTGTAATTACTGGAAAAAAAGTACAAGAAGTTTTTAATCTTGCTAAAAAAAATGCTTTCGCACTACCAGCTGTTAACGTCATTGGAACTAACAGTATCAATGCAGTACTTGAAACTGCCAAGGAACTTAATAGTCCCGTTATAATCCAATTTTCCAATGGTGGAGCACAATTCAATTCTGGAAAAGGACTTTCTAATGAAAACCAAAAATCAGCCATAGCAGGCGCTATAGCAGGAGCAAAACACGTGCATGAATTAGCTGAATTATATGGAGCAACTGTTATTCTTCATACAGATCACTGTGCAAAAAATTTATTACCATGGATTGATGGACTTATAGATGCAAGTGAAATATTCTATAAACAAAATGGGAAAACTCTATTCAGCTCACATATGATTGACTTATCTGAAGAACCTATAGAAGAGAATATAAGTATTTGCAAAAAATATCTAAAAAGAATGTCTAAGATGGAAATGACATTAGAAATAGAACTTGGAGTTACAGGAGGTGAGGAAGACGGTGTTGATAATAGTGATGTAGATGCCTCAAAACTTTATACTCAACCAGAAGAAGTAGCGTATGCTTTTGAAGTGTTAAGTAAGGTTAGTTCACAATTTACTGTGGCTGCTGCTTTTGGAAACGTCCATGGTGTTTATAAACCTGGAAATGTAAAATTGACACCTAAAATTTTAAAAAATTCTCAAGAATATATTTCAAAAAAGTATAATCTACCTAAAAACACTGTGGATTTTGTTTTTCATGGTGGTTCAGGATCTTCAAAAAATGAAATAGAAGAATCAATAGGTTATGGTGTAATTAAAATGAATATTGATACCGACCTTCAATTTGCTTTCACTGAAGGAATTCGTGATTACATGAATGATAAAATTCTATATCTTAAAAATCAAATTGGAAATCCAGAAGGAGCTGAGCAACCAAACAAAAAATATTATGATCCTAGAAAATGGCTTCGTCTTGGAGAGGATACCTTTAAAAAAAGATTAGTAAAAGCATTTGAGGACTTAAATAATATTAATACGTTATAGTTTTCTTTATTTTATATCTTTATTTAAAATCGAACATATGAGTTGGTTTAAAAGAAGTGAAAAAGGAATCCATACAAAAACTGAAGAAAAAAAAGATATTCCCAAAGGGCTATGGTATCAAACTCCTACTGGAAAGATAATTGAAGCTAAAGAACTTGCAGATAATAAATATGTAAGTCCAGAGGATGATTACCATGTTCATATTGGTAGCAAGGAATATTTTGAAATTCTTTTTGACAATAATGTTTTTAAGGAATTTGATAAAGAGTTAAAATCAAAAGACTTTTTAAAATTTGAAGATTCAAAAAAATATATTAAACGACTTAAAGATGCTCACAAAAAAACTGGTCTATATGATGCAATAAGAACTGCTGTGGGACCATCAAAAGGTAAGAATCTTGTTATAGCTTGTATGGACTTTAGATTTATAGGCGGTTCTATGGGTTCTGTCGTTGGTGAAAAAATTTCTAGAGCTACCGATTACGCAATAAAAAATAAATTACCTCTAGTAATAATATCTAAATCTGGAGGAGCACGTATGATGGAATCAGCTACTTCATTAATGCAAATGGCCAAAACCTCAGCAAAATTAGTGCAATTAGCTGAGGCAAAATTGCCTTACATTTCTGTTTGCACAGATCCAACTACAGGTGGAACTACTGCTTCATACGCAATGTTAGGCGATATAAATATCGCTGAACCAAAAGCTCTTATTGCTTTTGCAGGTCCAAGAGTAGTAAAAGACACTACAGGAAAAGAATTGCCAGAGGGATTTCAAACAAGTGAATTCCAGTTAGAAAAGGGTTTTCTAGATTTTATTTCCCATAGAAACAACTTAAAAGAAAAAATAAATCTTTATCTAGATCTAATTTTAAACAGACCTATCAGAAATTAATTATAATTTCATTTTTTTTAAAGTTTGTTGTTTAGAATTACATTAGTTGTATATTTGCCAATTGATTTATAAAAAAAATCAATAAAATTTAATATTGGCATGTATAATTCAAACGTAATTAAGCTAGATATTTTCAAAAAATATGGAAAATCTGAAAAAGATACAGGTTCACCAGAGGGGCAAATAGCTCTCTTCACTCATAGGATTGATCACTTATCAGAACATCTAAAGTTAAATCGTAAAGATTTCAACACTGAAAGATCTTTAGTACGTTTAGTTGGAAAGAGAAGAAGTCTACTTGATTATTTAAAATCTAAAGATATTGAACGATATAGGAATATTTTAAAAAAATTAGGTCTACGAAAGTAAATCACTAAAAATTTTGTTTTTCATTGGTTGCCGCAACACACAACAAATTTTAACCAAAAAAATGAAAAATGATTCCAAAAGTATTCACACAAGAAATAAACCTTGAAGACGGCAGAATAATTACTTTAGAAACAGGTAAACTTGCAAAACAAGCTGACGGTTCTGTGGTTGTAAGAATGGGTAATTGTATGCTCTTGGCTACTGTTGTTTCCGCTAGAAATGCAAGCCCAGTTGACTTTTTACCGCTTACAGTTGATTATAGAGAAAAATTCGCTGCTGCTGGAAGATTTCCTGGAGGGTTTTTTAAGCGAGAAGCAAGACCTAGTGATCAAGAAGTACTCACAATGAGACTAGTAGATAGAGTATTGCGACCACTATTCCCTAGCGACTATCATGCTGAAACACAGGTTATGATTCAGCTGATGTCTCACGATGATGATGTTATGCCAGACGCTCTCGCTGGATTAGCTGCATCTTGTGCAATACATCTTTCAGATATTCCTTTTGAATACCCTATATCTGAAGTTAGGGTTGCCAGAGTTGATGGGATGTTTGTTATAAATCCAAGTAAATCTCAGCTTGTAAACTCAGATATTGATATAATGATTGGTGCTAGCGAAGATTCTGTTGCTATGGTAGAAGGAGAGTTTGACGAAATTACCGAGGAAGAAATGCTAGATGCTATATCGTATGGACATAAAGCCATTAAAGATCAGATAAAAGCTCAAATTACCTTAGTCAAATCAATTGGTAGGAATGAAATTCGTTCTTACGAAGAAGAAAATTCAGATATCGATCTGCAAAAAGAAATTTTCGATAACACGTACAAAAACTTTTACAATATCGCCAAAAAAGGATTGTCCAAGGGAGAGCGATCTGAACAGTTCTCAGAAATAAAAGAAAATTATATAAGCAATTTTTCTGATGAAGAATTAGAAGAAAAGGGTGAATTAATATCACGATACATTAAAGAAGCTCAAAAAAAAGCTGTTCGTGATTTAGTTTTAGAAGAAGGGATTCGTCTTGATGGAAGAAAAACAAATGACATAAGACCTATTTGGTGTGAAGTCGATTATCTTCCATCAGCTCATGGTTCCTCAATATTCACCCGCGGAGAAACACAAGCACTAGCTACAGCTACTTTGGGAACCTCTAGGGAGGCAAATGTAATTGATTTGCCTACTGAACAAAGTGAGGAGCGTTTTTATTTGCATTATAATTTCCCTCCTTTTTCAACGGGGGAGGCACGACCGCTAAGAGGAACTTCTAGACGAGAAATTGGTCACGGAAACTTAGCTCAACGAGCCTTGAAAAAAGTGGTTCCTAAAGATTGTCCTTATACAATTAGAGTAGTTTCCGAAGTATTTGAATCAAATGGGTCTTCTTCAATGGCTACTGTATGTGCCGGTACTATGGCACTAATGGACGCAGGTGTAAAAATTAACAAACCTGTTTCAGGGATTGCAATGGGCCTTATTACCGAAGAAAAAAAATATGCTGTTTTATCAGATATTCTTGGTGACGAAGACCATCTTGGAGACATGGATTTTAAAGTTACTGGAACAAAAGATGGAATTACAGCATGTCAAATGGATATCAAAATAAAAGGTCTTAGCTTTGATATTATGAGCGAAGCTCTAAACCAGGCTAGAGAAGGTAGACTTCATATTCTTAAAAAAATTACTGACACCATTGCATCACCGAATAAAAAAGTAAAAGATCATGCTCCAAAAATGATATATCGTAGGATTGCTAACGAGTATATTGGTGCATTGATCGGTCCTGGAGGAAAAGTTATTCAAGAACTCCAAAAAGAATCAGGATGTACTATTGTAATAAATGAGGATCCTGAAACTGAAGAAGGTATTATAGAAATACTAGGGACATCACCTCAAGGAATATCTATGGTTGAATCTAAGATTGATTCAATTACATTTAAACCCCAGGTTGGAGAAACTTATGAAGTTAAAGTAATAAAGATGCTAGACTTTGGAGCAGTAGTAGAATATTCTCAAGCTCAAGGGAACGAGGTATTACTTCATATAAGCGAACTTGCTTGGGAAAGAACAGAAAATGTAAGTGATGTAGTAAATTTGGGTGATGTATTAAATGTTAAATATTTTGGTATCGATTCACGAACTAAAAAGGAAAAAGTATCACGGAAAGCTCTATTACCAAGACCTGAAAAAAAAGAATAACATTTTATATACACTTTGTAACATTCTTTAGTTTTATGCGTAATATATATAATATTTAAATCTTAATTGAAAAAATGAGACAACTCAAGATAACTAAACAAGTTACCAACCGAGAAACAGCATCATTAGACAAATATCTTCAGGAGATTGGAAAAGTTGATTTAATTACTGCTGAAGAGGAGGTTGAATTAGCTCAGAGGATTAAAGCAGGTGACCAGATTTCGCTAGAAAAATTGACAAAAGCCAACTTACGATTTGTTGTTTCTGTTGCTAAACAATATCAAAATCAAGGGTTAACTCTCCCCGATTTAATAAATGAAGGTAATCTTGGACTCATTAAAGCTGCACAACGTTTTGACGAAACCAGGGGCTTCAAATTCATTTCATATGCAGTATGGTGGATTCGTCAATCAATACTTCAAGCATTAGCAGAGCAATCTCGTATTGTTCGTCTTCCATTAAATAAAATTGGTTCAATAAATAAAATCAATAAAACTTATGCTTTTTTAGAACAAGCTCATGAAAGAGCTCCTTCTGCTGAAGAAATCGCTAAAGAGTTAGATATGACTATAAATGATGTCAAAGAATCACTAAAAAACTCTGGTAGGCACGTATCAATGGATGCTCCGCTTGTAGAGGGTGAAGACTCAAACCTATATGACGTTCTTAATAGTGGTGAATCACCTAACCCTGACAAAACATTACTTCATGAATCTTTAAGAACTGAAATCGAACGTGCTCTAGAAACACTAACTCCTAGGGAAGCTGATGTAGTTCGTCTTTATTTTGGATTGGGAAATCAACATGCAATGACCCTAGAAGAAATTGGCGAAACTTTTGACCTTACAAGAGAGCGAGTCCGACAAATCAAAGAAAAGGCAATCAGAAGACTTAAGCACACATCTAGAAGTAAAATACTAAAAACATATTTGGGATAATCAAAAGCAACTTTACAAGTTGCTTTTTTTAAAACAATGATAAATAGTTTTTATGTCTATAAAGATAGCACCTTCAATACTTGCAGCTGATTTTATTAATTTAGCCGAGGATATAGATATGGTCAATAAAAGTGAAGCAGACTGGTTTCATATTGATGTCATGGATGGTGTCTTCGTACCAAACATATCCTTTGGTATGCCTATTTTGAAAGCAATTAGAAAAGAGGCTAAAAAACCCTTAGATGTTCACTTGATGATCATTGATCCTGATCGATATATTGAAAATTTTGCAGATCTTGGTGCGAGTATATTAACAGTTCATTTTGAAGCTTGCACTCATTTAAACAGGAGTTTACAAAAAATAAAATCCTGCGGTATGAAAACAGGTGTTGCTCTAAATCCTCATACACCAGTAAATAATTTGACTGATATTATAAAGGAAATTGATTTAGTTTGTTTGATGAGTGTAAATCCAGGATTTGGTGGTCAATCATTTATAGAAAATACATTTGAAAAAATAAAAGAACTTAAAAAATTAATAAAAAAAAGTAAAACGTCCTGTTTGATCGAAATTGATGGAGGAGTAACTAATAAAAATGCTTCAAAACTAATAAAATATGGAGCTAACGTTCTTGTAGCAGGGAATTATATATTTAAAGCAAATGATCCAAAGACAAATATTAGACTTTTAAAACAACTTTAATCATTTTTTTGATTTGAACTGTACTCTGCGGTTTATTGCCCTTCCCAATGAAGTCTCATTATCTTCCAAAGGATTATCCTCACCATAGCCTTTTACTTCTAAACGAGTTTCAGATACTCCAAGTTTTACTAGATATTCTAAAACAGCTTGAGCTCTTTTTATTGAAAGTTCCACATTATAATTTTCATCACCATCAGAGGAGGCATAGCCCTCTATTAGCAGATTTCCTTCTTGGTTTTCTTCTAAAAGATTTTTTATTTTTTCCAAATTTTCAATTGTTTTTCTTCCTAAAATTTGATAACTGTTTGCTGGAAAATTTATTCTCGAACCAAATTCATTCAAAGTTTTGACTATTTCGCCTGACAACTTTGGACAACCATTATTTTCCATAGTTCCTGGTTCATCTTTACAAAGGTCTTCATTATCATTAACACCGTCACCATCAGTATCTGGCCAGGGACAGCCATTGTTTTCAATAGGACCAAAACTATTCGGACACTCGTCATCATCGTCAGCTACACCATCTTGATCCGTATCCGGGCAACCATTCATTTCAAGAGAACCAAAAGCATTTGGACAAGAATCGTCAGGATCTGATATTCCATCTCCGTCAGAATCAATACAACCTTTTAATTCTGGAAGACCAGGTATTTCTGGACACTTATCCTCCTTGTCAATTATAGTATCTCCATCTGTGTCAGGACAACCTTCATATTCTTTTAAACCAGGTACGTTTGGACATTTATCTTTACTGTCTGGAATACCGTCCTTGTCTGCGTCTCCAGATCCAAAGCCTATACTTAAACCTATATTGTGTTGAAGATGATCAAATCCATCATTTTCATTCATGGAACGATACGTTGACTGTAAGTTTATAGCTAAATTATCACTCAAATAAAATGAAAAACCCAATCCACCAAAAAATGTTCTGCTTGTCTCTGAAGAAGGAAAAATACCAGGTCTTTCAAGGCCGTCAGCAAATTGAGAAAATCCGTAACCACCAATTATACTTGGAACAAAGCTTCCACTTAAAAGATTAAATTTCAAAAATCCGTCAAGGGAGGTATATGTGTATGAATCACTAAAGTTATTAACATTACCAAGTGAAGTTTGTGCACCAAAAGAAATACCTCCCCAAATATGTCTACTTAAACTTAACGAAGGTCCACCAAAATTAAACCCTGACTCGACATTTTCTCCCTGAAGGTTTATTATGTTAGAGTTTACAGAAAAAGACCAAGGACTATTCTGGTTTTGTGCACTAATAGAAGCAACAATAAAAAATGATATAAAAGTTGCCTTAATAAATATTCTAGTCATGACTTGGCTTGTTAAATAATTTATATATTAATTTATATAACAAGAAAAAAAAGAAATTATTGCTTTAATTCAAAAAGAAGTCACTTATCCTGTAAATCTTTACTTCCTTTAAAAATTTTTGGAAACTTTCTTTCAATCCAATCAGGTATATAATTTTGATTTTCGTCTTCTTCAAGTCCAGTAGCAGTAGAAATAACTGCATATAAAATCACACCTCCTACAATAACGACGGCTCCAATAATTACTATAACGAGTTCACTCATTGGTTTTTTTTGTTTTGTAACATACAAGTTACAAAAAAATATATATAATTTTTTTTTTTTTTTAATCTATCATGAAATCTTCATTAAGTATAAGCTCAAAATACTTCAAGAAAAAATCAGCATTATCTATCGAAAAAATTAAGGGAGGTTTGATTTTTATAACATTTTTATTTGGACCATCTGTACTTAATAAAATTCCGAAATACCTAAGCCTGTTGATTAAATAATCTGCTTTTGCTGACAATGGCTCGAGATTTTCATTTACTAATTCTACTCCTAAAAATAATCCTTGACCACGAACTGACCCTAGAATGGAATATTTTTTTGCTAATTTCAACAATTTATTTTTAATGTAATTGCCTATTAATAGCGCATTTTCTTGAAGATTTTTGTCAGAAACAATTTCTAATACTTTATCTGCTATACAACATGAAACTGGATTACCTCCAAAGGTGTTAAAAAACTCCATGCCATTATCAAATGACTCTGCAACTTTTTTTGTGCAAACTACAGCGGCAACTGGGTGACCATTACCAAGGGGTTTACCAATAGTTATAATATCAGGAATTACATCATGTAATTGAAAGCCCCAAAAATTTGAGCCAACTCTTCCACAACCTGTTTGTACTTCATCAACAACACACAATCCTCCTGAGTCTCTAACCTCTTTAAATGCTTTAGCTAAAAACCCTTCAGGTAGTTCAACTTGTCCGCCACAACTTATGATTGGTTCAATAATCATACCTCCCAAACTCTTATTTTGGCTATGTATTAATTTAATTTGCTTTTTAATTTCAAAAACATATTTTGAAGTTGTGTTTTTTCCTCTATATTTTCCTCTAAAAGAATCTGGAATAGGAAAAATAAACGTATTTTCTGGTTTCCCTTTTCCCCCTTTTCCATCAAATTTATATGAACTAATGTCAATGCAATTGTTTGTATTCCCGTGATAACCATATTGTGATGCCAAAATTTGATTAGAACCTGTTACGGTTTTTATCATACGAATTGCTAATTCGACTGCTTCACTTCCTGAATTTAAGAAATGAACTACGCTCAATTCTGGAGGAAGTGAAGATAATATTCGACGAGCTAGTTTTGTTATATTTTCATTTATATAACGAGTATTTGTGTTTAGCTGAGCCATCTGTAATTGACCTGCTTTAACAACCCTAGAATTTTCGTGACCAACGTGTGCTACGTTATTTACCATATCCAAAAAGTAACGACCATTTTCATTAATTAAATAAACATCTTCACCGCGTACTATATGAAGTGGGTCTTCATATTGTAAACTCATTCCTTTACCAAGATATTTTTTACGATCAATTAAAATTTTTTGATTTTTTTTAATTTCTAATGAATCTAAATTTTTGGATTTAATTAGGAAATTTGGGTCAGGACATAAAAATTTCCATGTGTTTTTTTCATTATGGTAAACAACACCGGGAAAGTCATTTTTATAGTTTAACAATGAAAGTAAAATTTGGAAGTGTAGGTGAGGAACCCAATTACCATTTTCGTTCGAATTACCAACCCAGCCAATTTTATCTCCTTTTTTAATTTTATCACCCTTTTTATAAACTTCAAATGTTTTGAATGATAGGTGACCATATAGAGTATAAAAAATTAAATTCTCTATTTCATGCCGCAAAATCATCATTACTCCATAAGATTTTTCTGCCTTTTCATTTATTACCATTTCTACGGTTCCATCAATGAAAGCATATATTGGAGTTTCTGAAGGGACCCAAAAATCTATTCCTAAATGAACACATCTTTTTTCTAGACCCATATTCCCCACTCTTTCATAGTTATTCGATGTATATAAAACTCTTGGTTCCAAATAACCTCCTGCTAAAATTTTTTCTGGTTGTTTTTTTTGAAGTTGATCAATTTTAAACTGAAAATAATCTAAATCGTTAAATTCTTCTTTTCTTCCAATCCAATTACTCCTGACACTAAGATCTATTTTGTAAATAGTATTTTTATTTAAAGATGGAAAAATTGATTTCGTTATACTTTTTTGATTACTTGCCCACTTAATAAAGGTTTTGTAATGTTGATGAGGTGTGTATTCGCAGGCTTCACGAAATTGAAAGTATGCAAATTCTGAATTTACTTTAACCCATTTTTTTAAAAGATCCCAAGCTGGTTTTTTACTTATCCATAAATATTTATTTAAGGGATTTTCATATTTATTTATAGTGGACTTAGTTACTGAAACTATAAGTCTCATTGCTATAAGATTATACAAAAAACTTAACTCTTTTTTCTGAAGCTTAAACTTCGAATTGTAGCCTTTTATAATAGGAATTGAGGCTCTCAAAGGATCTGAAAAATTTATTATCCCGTAAGCGCAGGCTATCGCTACGTCATTAATTATTTGAGTATAAATTGCATCACCAAAATCAATTAATGATGACACTCTAGGATTTAGAGTATCCTCATTTACAATAATATTATTGTCATTAGCATCATTGTGAACGACTCCCTTTCTTAATTTTTTATAATCACCATAATTTTTTTTAAATTCATTCAAGAAACTCTCAATGATTTTTTTATCCTCTTTTTTAAAAAGGTTTAAATGTTTTTCAACCCAAACACTTTTTGCAATATCCCACTCAAATTCTCTGTGAGCATAAGGGTGGTCAAATTTTTGTAATGATTTTGTTAGCAACCCACATTCTTCACCAAGACTTAATCTTAAATTATCTGTTTTAGGATTTACAGTACTCCATACTCTTCCAGATATCCAGGTTAGTAAACGTAAACATAATTTTTCGTTATTTTTATAATTTATAATTACCTTAGAACTACCTTTAATATCATTAATTACTTTAGGTGATTTTTTTCCATTTAAATAAAAAAGAAGGGCATTTTGAAAATCTAAAAATTCAAAATTATCAAGACTTTTAGATATTTTAAATACATATTTACTATGATTGGTCTCAACTTTATAATTTAGATCTACTTCACCGGGAAGCTCAGTTAAAAAACCTTCTATATTATAATTTGTCTTTAGTAAATAAGAAGCATCTTTTAAATTCATATCTAAATATGCTGATTTAAAATGTTAAAAAGGTGTGACCCAGGGAGGATTCGAACCCCCAACCCTCAGAGCCGAAATCTGATATTCTATCCAGTTGAACTACTGGGCCTTTTACACAATAATTTATTTTTAGAATATTAAAAATTCAAATTTACTTTTCATAAAAACATCCTCGAATTAATATCATTTAACTTACATCGATGTAATTTCAGCTCACACATTAATTAAAGTTTTTAAAAATATTTTATTTGTTTTTATATATTTTTCCTTTTTTAATTACTAAATCCACATCTTGTAAAAGAGAAATATAGCGGAGAACATCACCTTTTACACCTATTATATCTGCTTGCTTTCCTTCACTTATAGTCCCTACTTTTTTTTCAACACCCATAAATTTAGAAGGCCAATATGTTGCTGACTTAATTGCTTCTAAAGGAGAAATACCGAGTTCTCTAACCCAAATGTCTAATTCGTTCCAAGTGCTTTGAGAATGAAATTTCATTGGAACACCACTATCTGTTCCGATCATCATGACAACGCCAGCCTCTTTAAGCTGATTAAATTTTGTTTTTAAAGTAGGTTTTCTTATTGATGTTAGCTGAAAATAAGGGAGTTCACCTGGCTTTCTAATAGACTCCTTTATATCTACCACAATTGAATCAGGGAGGTCAAGATGCCAACTATCGTTATCTAATCCTTCAGGATTTTTAATTACATAATCATGATTATACAAAACTTCTATGGTGGGTGTCCAATATAAAGGACCTTGATTCATTTTGGCAGTTCGTTCTTTTATCATTTTCATTATATCCTCTGGGTAAGATGGTGAAGAGGATAGACCTGTATGTTCAAAATTATCAACTCCAGCTTTTAATCCCAATCTTATTTCATCTGGGCGGTGAGAATGGGCTACAACTTTTAAATTATTTAAATGAGCTTCATCAACTATTGCTTGGATCTCATCCATACTCATCTGATCTTGATCAATCAATTTTATGCAATCAACACCAGCTTTAGCTAATTTTCTAACTTTAGCTTTTGCATCTTTTTCACCGTTTACTCCCCACCTAAAGGCTTCTGTTCCAGGATAAGGTTCTTTTTGAATAAATGGCCCACTTACATACATAGTAGGTCCAGGTATTTTTTCAGAGTTAATAGCATCTCTAACATCTAAACTGGCATCTAAGGGACCTCCTAAATCTCTTGCACTAGTTACACCGGCTAGGAGCAATTGATGTGCGGATGCTGGCATAATTACATTTTTAAAAATAGGTAAATATGTTTTGTCCCAATAAGTATAGTCAGAATGACCAGTTATCATTAAATGTACATGCATGTCCCAAAGACCAGGGAGTATACTCATCCCTTCTGTTGAAATAATTTCAGCGTCATTAGGTATAGATGTATTGTCTATATTACCTACTTTTTTGATTGTTTCATTTTCTAAAATAATAACACTATTTTTAATTGGTTCATTACCAAATCCATTTATTAAAGTTCCTCCTACCAAAGCTTTTTTTTGAGCAATTAAACCTAATGGAATAATAAGCATTAAAATCAATTTCTTTTTCATATAAAATTATTTTTTGTATCCTGGACCCTTTACAAATTTTCCCCCAAAGGCTCCTGTATGATTTCCATTATTTAAAACATGAGTTCCATTGACCCAAACATGATTTACTCCTTTTGCATACTGCATAGGATTTTCGAAAGTTGCAAAATCATTTATAGTTTTTGGATTAAAAACAACTACGTCAGCGTAGAATCCTTTTTTAAGATACCCTCTTTTTTTTAGTTTTAAATTAGAGGCTGGAAGTCCGGTTAGCCTATGAACAGCCTCTTGTAATGAAATTAATTTTTCATCTCTTACGTATTTACCTAGTAGACGTGCGAAATTTCCAAATGCTCTAGGGTGTGTACTATTTTTTAAAAATACCCCTTCCGGTGACATCGTTCCTGCATCTGAACCAAAACTCATATATGGTAATTTAATTTGTCTTTTCACATTTTCTTCATCCATTAAAAAGTATACAGTTCCAACTCTACTACCGTCTTGGATAACTAAATCTATAGCTGTTTCCTCGGGGCTTTTACCCTTAATTTTTGACACTTCAGTTAATGTTTTACCTGTTAAATATTTTAAACTATCATTTTTAAAACCAACCAAAATTAAATTGTCAGACGACTTTGCAGCTCTCATGAGATTTTCCCATTTGTCAGTATCTGTTTTCATTTCTTTTATGACTCTTTCTCTGATCTTAGGATTTTTCAAGCGCTCTATCCACATATCAAGACCTCCTTCTTGAACCCATGGGGGCATTGAGGCATCTAGACCAGTGGCTCCAGCAATATAAGTATACATATCAGTAGAAATTTTCAATCCTTTAGCTCTCGCTGAATCTATTTTTTGAATTACCCTATCTAATTTATCCCAATTGTTTTTTCCACTTAGCTTCAAATGATATATTTCTGCACGTATTCCGGATTTATCGGAAATAGATAATAATTCATCTACACTTTCAAGAATTTTGTTGCCTTCACTTCGCAAATGTGAAATATACATTCCATCATATTGAGCTGCAATTTTACATATCTCAATTAACTCCTCAGTACTTGAGTAAAATGCTGGCGCGTAAATTAAAGAGGAACCTATACCCAATGCACCCTCCTTCATTCCTTGATGCACAAGATTCTTCATGATTTCTAACTCAGAGTCACTAGGTTTTCTGTTTTCATAACCTACTGCATTTATTCTCAAAGTTGTCGCTCCAATAAAAGATGCTACATTAGTAGAAATCCCTTTGTCTTCAAGAAACTGAAGATACTCTCCTAAAGTTTTCCAATTTATATCATATTTGATATCACCTTGGTTTTTTAAAATGTTTCTTTTTAACTCTTGATTAAGTGGACCCCATGACATGCCTTCTCCAAAAACTTCAAGAGTTACACCTTGACGAATATCACTTTGCGATTTACCATCCTCAATCAAAGTTTCAACACCCCAGCTAAGCATGTTTATAAAACCGGGAGAAACTGCTTTATCAGTAGCATTCACAATTTTATTGGCCGTGAAAAACTTAGGTGGTCCAACATAAAAAATCTTATCATCTTTAATAGCTATGGTGCCACGATATGGCATGTTTCCTGAGCCGTCATAAATGATCCCGTTTTGAATCAAAAAATCAACATCTGGGTTGCTTGAACAACTTATAATAAATAAACCAAAGTAACAAAATCTAGTTAAAGAACTAAAGGTCATATTTAATCTCCTAAGATTATTTGAGGTAGAGTAGCGTTTATATTATTAATTTGATTTATATTTTTTTCAAAATTTTTCATTTGCATTTGATGATTATTTAGTTCCACTTTTAAACTTTCAATTCTCTCTAATTGTGGAACTGTTGGAGGATTAGTAGTCATATCGATTGCCCGCATTAAAGATTTAATTTCCTCTCTTAATCTTGGCTTTTGTCTATATCCCATAGATGGTGGTGGCCTCATTAAATTCTCATCTTTGTATGCCAGCAAACTACTGTGTGTGTCAGTAATTTGACTAATACTTTTTGAATTTGAATCGAGTTTTACACTAAATATTGATAGTTGATCAATTACTGAATTAAATTGATCAATTAATCCATGTGTTTCACTCAATAGATCTCTTAATTCTAATAGAGCGTTTAAGCGTGCCTCATATTCAGACACTGGCATGTTAATTCTGATATCACCTATGACGCTAATTTGAGAAGTTAATACCTGTCCGAAATGATTAATCTCCGCTGTATATAGACCTGGAACAACTTTAGGTCTTATTCCATCATAACTCAGACCTTCTTTATTTTCAACATTTTCATCTGATTTTTTTATGATATCAGTAGCTCCATCGTAACCTAAATCCCAAACAATACGATTTATACCTTTTTTTGCTTCATTGTGAACAAGTGTGGTAACGTGCTTGCCATTTTGATCTTTGATTTTAATTTTCACTGGCTCTATGGCATCTTTGTTTAGGAAAAAGTTGATATATGTACCGTATTCAGGATTTTTAGCTGAATAGTGTCTATCACCAAGATTTTCAATTCGCCAATACATATTCCAAAGAACCCCTTCCCTGATAGGAAATAGATGAATACTTTTGTTTTGTGCTTCAGCTAGATCTTCAATTGGTCTAATATCATCGAGAATATATACACCTCTTCCATGTGTTCCTACAATTAAGTCTCTATCTCTTTTATGAATTCTAAGATCCCTAACTGATACATTTGGTAAATCTACATTAATTTTTTCCCAATTTTTTCCCATGTCCCAGCTAGCAAAAATTCCGTGTTCCATTCCAGCGAAGAGCAAATTTGGGTTATGAGGATCTTGGCGAACAACTTTCACATAGTCATCAGAAGGTAAATTTGAAGAAATTTTTTGCCATGTTTTTCCAAAATTATTGGTCATAAAAATATATGGCTGGAAGTCATTCATTCTATGCTGATCTACAGTTACGAAAGCAGTTCCAGCGTTGTGTTCAGAAGCATGAATTTTTGAGACCCATGAAAATTTAGGTAATCCCTTAATTTTATCATTAAGTTTTTTCCATGTAACGCCACCATCCGTTGTGAGTTGAACATTGCCATCATCTGTCCCAGCCCAAATTACACCTTTTTGAATTGGAGACTCAGCTATATATAGAACTGTACAATGAAATTCTGCAGCAGTATTATCTTGATAAATAGTTCCTCCTGATGTTTTTTGTTTTGACTTATCATTTGTAGTCAAATCAGGACTTATTACTTTCCAACTGTTTCCACGGTCTTGAGATTTAAAAATCACATTACCTCCAACATATACCGTCTCTGGGTCATGTGGAGAGATATGAATTGGTGCATCCCAATTAAATCTATATTTGTGATTTTCAATTGCATCTCCAGCAGAACCGACAATTTTTGGATATGGGTGTATGGTTTGTACGTTTCCATACCGACTATCAACTAAAAATGGTACTCCACCTTGTAAGTTTGTATAAACCAAGTGTTCGTTTCCAGGAATTGGCTCAGCATAATATCCATCTCCATAGGCCAATCCTTTCCAGTGACGTTTCAATATTCCAGCTTCATATAATGAATTACTAGGACCCACCCAAGTTCCATTGTCTTGCAAACCTCCGTAAACATTGTAAGGCCTTAGATTATCAATTTGTAACTGATAAAATTGTGAAAGCTCTATGTTATTTAAAATTTCCCAACTATCACCTCCATCAAAAGATCTTTGAAAACCGCCATCACTTCCATTCAATATATAGTCTGGATTTTCAGGGTCAATCCATAAAGACTGGTGATCTCCATGAACTGTTGTTGCAATTCTCTCCCATGTTGAACCACTGTCTATTGATCGGCTTAATCTACCTGAAATAGAAAATAAAATATTGGGCCTTTTTGGGTCGACTCTTACATCACTATAATAAAAGGGTCTAAAATTGATATTGGGATCATCATTTACCATTTTCCAATTTTCTCCTTTATCGTTAGAGATAAATGCGGTTCCACCTCCTTCAAATTCTGTCATCAGATAGACAATATTTGGATTACTTTGAGCTATATGTATCCCAGGACGAGCCATATTTGATTTTGGAAGCCCTTTCATTATTTTTTTCCATGTTTCTCCTCCGTCTGTTGTTTTGTATAATGCAGTATTTTTCCCACCATCATCAAATCTCCACGGCCTTCTTCTAAATGTCCACATTCCTGCGTACATAACTCTTGGATTTTCATTTTCCATGGCAATATCTGAACAACCAGTGTCTTCATCTATGTAAAGAATTTTATCCCAACTTTTTCCTCCATCTGTTGTTTTGAAAACTCCTCTTTCCTTATTTGATCCCCATTCTTTCCCGAGAGCACAAACACAAGCTATATCTGGGTTATTTGGATCAACTACTATTCGCTTGATTCTTTCAGTATTTTTTAGCCCAAGATGTTTCCAGGAATCACCACCATCAATGGATCGATATACACCCCAACCGTAACCAACACTATTTCTTGGGTCACCTTCACCTGTTCCAACCCAAAGAACATTTTTATCTGATGGAGCAATTGTAAGAGCCCCAATGGAATAAGCTCTTTGGTTCTCAAAAATCGGTTTAAATGTAACTCCTCCATCTTCTGTCTTATGAATTCCTCCGTCTGCTCCGCTAACATAAAAAGTTGAAGGATCTCCGGGAATACCATCAATATCGGTTACCCGACCTCCCATATTTGCCGGTCCGATGGCTCTCCAAGAATAATCTTTGAGCATTTCTGCTTTTTGAGCGAAAATTTCAGTTGTTAAACCTAGTAAGAACAATACTAGCGTTAAATTAAATAAAAAGTTGTTTAAATTCTTCATGTTTCAAATTTTGATTAAATATTCCAGTTTTTTAAATTGTGATTTCTTGGGGCTGTTTTTTTTAGTCTCTCTCTAATCTTCTTAATATACATTGTGTTGTATCTAAGTCTAGATATATGATTAGGATTTTTTTGGTCCCCATTCCAACAATGTTCTGCACCATTCCCATAATCAACTTCTCCTCCATAATAGGGATTTGATGTTTTTTCTAGGAATTCTTCTGTAAGCACAACGGCATTATTTAGATAATAATTATCCATATCACCACAATATATATTTATCTTCCCCTCAAGATCTTTTCCTATTTTGTCCCAATCCCTTTCCATAATATATCTTAGGTCGTAATTTTCCTTCCAATAATTAGCAACCTCCGAATCAATCTCACCTGATACTTTATCCCAAATAGGTTTTGGATAGCCATTATCTCCCATTGGTGAATATACTGCTTGCCAAATATCCCATTGATCCCCTGAGCGGCTGTTATCTCCTAAAATATACTCACGCCTGTTCATGTCAACTAATTGAGTTTTTATATGACCTTTATTGTCTCTCATACCAGGTCTGAGTATTTTTTTAAAATTTCCCTCCTTGAAATAGGCATTTTTGTCATTATATATATCCACGACTGTATATGCTCTAAAATCTATTGGGTCAGGACAAGCTGCAAAACAACCATTATATTCTTTAGGATAAAAAATTTGAACTGCAAGCGCTTCCCAACCTCCTGTTGAACCTCCGTAGAGAAAACGGCCCCATCCGTTTCCAACTCCGTTAAACATTTTTTCTACATGAGGAATTAGTTCATAAGTAATTGCATCCCCATAGGGACCTATATTTGCTGAATTTACTGCATACGAATCATCATAATAAGGATTCTGGTGTTGGATTTCAATTACTAGAAATCGTGGAAAGTTTTTAGATGTCCATCTTTTATAGAAGTCATAAGCTTCTTTTTCTTGTATGTATTTATATCCTGTAATTCCAAATCTGTTATTGTAAATAGTATCTTCTTTTGGTGCAGTTGGTGGTGAGGATCTAAAACCTCCAATAGTTTTTGGGAAATGTCCATGAAAAACCATCAGCGGGTACCTTGTTTTACTTTTTTTATTAAATCCCTCTGGAATTAAAACATTTGCCTGTAAATACATTGGTCTACCCCAAAACTCAGAAAGCATTTTACTTTTAATTTTTACATGTTTGATGTATTTAGTGTCTTTTTCAGGTTCAATTGGAGGAATTTCTTCAGTAATTTCAAGCTTAATTGTTGAATTTTTTTTAAAATTTAACTTAACTGGTTTACTGTAAATATTTTTTGGAGATATATTCCAATGTTGACCTTCCCCCTGATCCATCGGTAATTTTACAGCTTTTCCATTTGATAAATTAAATGTTTCATATTTATGGAGTAACGCTTGAAAATAATATTCTCCATCATCCAAGTCCGACAAATTTTTAATGGGAT